>CANKOW010000126.1 GCA_947484295.1 Alcaligenaceae bacterium
AGCGGCGCACAGTTTAATCACGTGCCTTACAAGGGCAGCGCACCCGCCTTGGTGGATTTACTCGGTGGGCAATTGGCGTTTACGTTTGACACGGTTTTAACCGCGTCGCCCTTGATACAAGAGAAGCGTTTAAAGGCCTTTGCGGTGTCGGGCCCCAAACGCGCACGCTCGCTACCCAATATCCCCACCATGCAAGAGGCTGGTTTTAAGGATTTTGATATTACGCAATTTATAGGTTTGCTTGCCCCAGCCGGTACCGAACCAGCCATAATCGAACGGCTCAATGCCGCGAGCGTTCAGGCGGTACAAGACCCAGAGGTGATCGAGGCTTTGCAAACCAAGGGCGGCAATGATCTGGTGGGTAGCTCGTCAGCCGCGTTTGCAGAACTGATTAAACGCGAGCTTGCGATGTACCGCAGCTTGGTTAAGCGAGCAGAAATCAAAGCAGAATAACGCTCTCAGTATCTGTCTACCGAAAAAGATTTGGTCTGACAGGCTAGATCTTTTTTGAATTGCGGTGCGTTGGTAACCACTATAGGGGCTTTCGCGCTAGGGGCGTTCGGCTCTTGTAACCTGCGCGACATCTTATTGATATCGGCGGTTCACGTCATGCACTCTTTGGGTTCGAGTTATCGCGCAATCGTCATTGGCTCAACGGGCGCGATTGGGGCGGGTTTTGTTGTCGCGCTTAGGCAAGATCCAAATTGTGCGCTGGTGGTTGAAGTTTCAAGGCGTGACATGCCCGGGTTTGCGCTCGAAGAGGAAGCTAGCCTCGCAGCAGCAGCGACCGCGTGCGCCGCACAAGGACCCTTTCATTTGATCGTTGATGCGACGGGCGCCCTGACGATTGATGGCAAAGGCCCTGAAAAACACTTAGGTGCCCTTGACTCGACGCGCCTGCTGCGCAGCTTTCAAGTTAATGCCATCGGCCCCGCGTTATTGCTCAAGTATTTTTTACCGCTCTTGGCAAAAGAACGGGTCATTTACGCCAAGCTTTCTGCGCGTGTCGGCAGTATTAGCGACAATGCGAAGGGTGGTTGGTACGGTTATCGCGCTTCGAAATCCGCAATCAATATGTTTTTACAAACGGCGGCGATCGAGTTTGCGCGTAAAAACCCACTCGCCGTTTTAGCAGCGCTTCAACCGGGTACTGTTGCTTCGCCTCTATCTCAACCCTTTGCAACGCCCGATCACTGCACACCCGTGGGTGAATCAGTCGACGGCTTGCTTAAGGCGCTTGATGGTTTAGCACCGGCATCGTCGGCACATTTTGTAGATTTCAAGGGTGAATCAATCGGTTGGTGACGCATCTGTCTCCCATCCCATTGCTGCCCACACCAACAGCGGCCTTCTAGGTTGATGATACAAGTGCCCGAACCACAACATCTAAGATCTTCACTCATTTCATTACCCGAGTCATGACGTTATGCCCTGTGTGTTTGTTGCACTAACATCGTTCAAGTCGCTCATCGGCGACGAAACAATTTTTAAAGCGCGATGTTTGGTGAGACGACCTTTCATTCTTTTACGCCACATCTTAAACGAGCTTTTTTTCATGTTGCTACGCATAAAATCAATGACCGAGGCCTCAGTCAAACCGTACTGCAAACGAATCATCTCGAAAGGCGTTCTGTCTTCCCAGGCCATCTCGATCAGACGCGACCTGTCAGCCTCAGTCAAGTGCGCAGTCAGGTCCATGCAATTGCACCAGAGCCTGCGCCTGAACCAATGCTATTTACGTGGTCACAAATTTTTTCTGAAGCCAAAAAGTCTTTCAGTAGTTCGCAATACGTATTTTCATACTCGTAGGTTGCAGTCTCTTTGTCTTTCGCATTTTGGGCGACGGGTGGATGCGGATCTTCAAAAATCTGCACAACATCCCACGCCGTAATAGTGGCTGGATCTGCTTTGATTTCGTAGCGTTTTTCAGCGCCTCTAAATGAGCGCACGATGCCGTGGTCATCAAGCAGTTTGAGCATACCGTGCAGCGATGACACAGACAGGCCCAAGGCTGCCGATAATTCGCGCGTGGTGGGGGGGTGTTGATGCCCTTTCGCTGCAATGAATACGGTAGCGTTTAAGGCACTTAGGGCTCTGTTCGACAGCATAGTAATACCTCAATGTGTTTGAATGAGTAGAATGTAACATGATAAAAATTGAATCTTACCTTAAAAAACAATATTGAGTAGTTTATTTGGTACAAATAATAAATAATTTAGATATAATCTACTCAATTACTACACAAATATAACTTTACTTAACTTGCCGACATGACACCCCACAACACCACCCCCCTTTACCGCATTGGCGCAGTCTCAAAATTAGCCAGCGTGCCGGTTACGACGCTGCGGATCTGGGAGACCCGCTATCAGGCCTTTACGCCTACTAAAACGCATGGACAGCATCGCCTCTATGGGCAAGACGATGTCTTGCGCGCGACCCTGATCAAACAACTCTGCGAACTAGGGCACAGCGTTAGCAGCATTGCAGTGCTTGATAGCGCGCAGTTACGTCTGTTGCATCAGCAAGGTTTGTCGGTCTCAGCGCTTCAGCACGTTGCGGCGCAGGCCCCATCGCGACTCAGCGCAAAAATTATTGGCATAGGCTTGGCGCAACGACTCGGCTCAGCACGCCACAAGCTTGGGCTGTTTGCCGAACAAAGCGAGCACGCCGAAGTTTTTCCTGACCTTGCAAGCGCACGTGCCACCGCCGAGCACACACCCGCCGATTTGCTTCTCATTCGCCTGAATACCGTGCAAGAAAGCACGGTTTCAGAACTACTTGAATTTGTACGCGCCAGTCACGCATCCCACACCCTGCTGTTGTATGTGTATGGCGCGAGTAACAATCTGCAAACACTCAGTGACGCGGGCATTACAGTGCGCAAAGACGCGATTTCAGACACAGAGCTCAGTGAGTGGGTGCGCACCGTCAGCCTTGAACGAGCCTTACGTGCAGCCGCTGCACCACTGGCAGGCCGCAAAGCCACACCTAAAAAGTATTCTGATGAAACGCTTGCCCGCGTTGCGAATATTTCAACGGCAGTCTTGTGTGAATGCCCCCGCCATGTCGCTGAACTACTCGCGCAACTGTCAAGCTTTGAACAGTACAGCCAAGAGTGTTTAAACAAAAACTCAGCCGATCAACAATTGCATGAACATTTAGCCGAAGTATCAGGCCAAGCACGTGCATTGTTCGAGCATGCTCTTGAACTGATCGCAGCACACGAAGGGATCGCGCTCTGATAGAGCTGCTACGTTGCCATTTGGCGTGACATGGCAAAGCGCAAGGGACAATCGATTGTTCTACTCGGCCACGAGCGCGTACTCTTGAAGTTGCTCAAGCGTGACGAACTCAAGCGCTTTGGCATGGGTGCTTTCTAAAATCACAAAGGGTGCCACACCAGCGTGCAGGGCTTCTTTCCAGCGCAACGCACACAGACACCAACGATCGCCTTCTTTCAAACCGGCAAAACGATACTCAGGGCGTGGTGTCGACAAATCGTTACCACGGCTCGCCGAAAACTCTAAGAATTCTTGTGTGACCTTGGTGCAAACAACATGGCTACCCAAATCCTGCATGTCGGTGTTGCAACAGCCATCACGGTAATAACCCGTCAACGGGTCATACGAACACGAAACTAAGTCAGTGCCCAACACATTCAAGGCATTTGCGGTCATTTGCTACCCTTTAGACGAAAAAAACGGAGTACATTTCAAGCACCAAGGTTAAACCTTTTGACCCAACTGTGGGCAGTTCAATACGTCATGTCTCAAGCCAGTTTACCCTCAGCCAACACCTCAATCCTCGTTCAGTTCGACGCACTCAAAGACTTCATCGCGCGCGCCTTGCAAGCCAACGGGCTGTCGCCTGAGCACGCCAACAAGGTTGCCTCGCTGATGGCGCAGGCCGATTTGCAGGGCTCAGACGGTCATGGCGTGATTCGTCTGCCGCAATACGTCAAGCGTATTCGGGCCGGCGGGATCAACGTCAACCCGCACATTAAAGTCGTACAAGATAAGGCCGCGATGGCTGTGGTCGATGGCGATAACGGGATGGGGCATCTGGTGGTTTCGCATGCGGTTGAGCTCGCGATTAAAAAAGCCGCAGACGCAGGGGTGGCCTGGGTGGGCACGCGCAATAGCAATCATGCGGGCCCCGCCTCGCTTTATGCGCGCATGCCCATCGCGCACGACATGATTGGTTTGTATTTTGCCGTGGGCAATGCCAACCACTTACCACCTTGGGGTGGGATGGATATGCTGCTGTCAACCAACCCTATCGCCGCCGGGATCCCAGCAGGCAGCGAGCCCGTCATCGTACTCGATATGGCCACGACTGTGGCGGCATACGGTAAAGTCAAAGCCAAAGCCAAGCGCGGTGAAACCATGCCTGAGGGCTGGATGATCGATCGCCAAGGCCGCCCCCTCACCGACCCGAACCGTGCCGATGAAGGCTTTTTATTGCCAATTGGCGGGCACAAGGGGTATGGCCTCGCCTTGATCGTTGGGTTGCTAGCTGGCACGCTACAGGGCGCCTCAATGGGCAAAGAGGTGGTTGACTTCAACAAAGACCACGTCACCCCCACCAATACAGGGCAAGCCATTTTAGTGATCGATTTAAAAGCCTTTGGCGAGCCTGGTTTCTTTAAAGGTGCTGTCGACCAGCTGGTCAAAGATCTGCGCGCCAGCGAACGCCTGCCCGGGGTTGAGCGAGTATGGCTGCCTGGCGAGCAAAGCCATGCCAAACGCTTAGCCTATGCTCAGCAAGGGATACCGCTTGCACCGGTTCTAGTTGCGGATTTAAATGCTTTAGCGACTGAACTGAATATCGCCGCACTCACTATCTAACTTTTGGAAAACCTCATGCCCCTGCTCCCCCTCTCAGCAAGTTGGTTTCAAGGTAAAAGTCCGTCTGCACAATCGCTAAACAGCAAATTGCGATCAACAAGTTGTTTCAACGCAAACGACCTCTCGGCGAACCCGTTGCAAGGCAAACGCCGCTCAGTCGAACGCTTTAAAGGCGCGCTGCTGGCCCTGTTGACGCTTGCTTCTTTTGGTTTGGCGAACGCCCAGGCGCAAGACAGCTATCCCAGCAAGCCAATCCGCATGATTATTCCGTTGGCTGCGGGCAGCGCGGTCGATGGCGCGGCGCGTCTGTTAACGGCCAAGATGTCACAAAATATGGGCCAGCCCATCGTGATTGAAAATATGGCCGGGTCATCGGGGCTGATTGGCGCAGACCGTATCGCCAAAGCTGCGCCCGATGGCTATACGATTGGTGGCGTCAATGACAGCATCTTGACGATGCTGCCGCATATTTATTCAAACATCCCCTGGAATGCACTCAAAGACTTTGAACCGATTTCATTAGTGGCGACGATTGAATGGGGCATTGCGGTGGCAGAACAGTCGCCCTACAAAACTCTAAACGATTTTATTGCGGCGGCTAAAGCCAGCCCAGGCAAAATTAATTATGGCTCAGGCGGCAGCGGCAGCCCACAGCACATTGCCATGGCGCTGTTTGCACAACGCACTGGTATCGATCTGGTGCATGTGCCTTACAAAGGCGCAACGCCTGCGGCCGTTGCGGCGGCTGCAGGTCAAGTCGAAGTCACTTACCAAGGCTTGGGCACCGTCACCTCGCTGATCCAGGGCGGCAAATTGCGCCTGCTGGCCGTCTCAACCCCAGAACGCCTTGCACAGTATCCAAACGTACCAACCATCGTGCAAGCAGGCATCAGTGATTTCTTCTTTAACTCTTGGTTCGCGATGATTGCCCCGGCGGGTACGCCCAAGCCGATCATCGACAAGCTAAATGCCGAGATGCAAAAAGCACTGACGGATCCGCAGACGCGCGAGCGCTTGATCGCCCTGGGTGTGACGATACGAGGCACCAGTGCTGCTGAGTTTAAACAAGCAACTGAAAAGCAATACGCCCTGTACGGCAAGCTGATTAAAGATAACAAGATTCAGGCGGATTGAAGTTGATCCATTCCGGCACACTTTTTGCTTGAGGATTATGATGTACCTTCACTTTTCGGAATAAAACATCATGCGCTTGAATCGTTACTTCAATTTTTTGCTTGCGATCTTTGCTTTTGGCGCGGGTGTTTCTGCACCCACGCTGGCACAAGACGCGTACCCATCCAAGCCTCTTAAGGTCGTTGTGCCGTTTCCGGCTGGCGGCGCCACTGATATCTTGACGCGCGCGATTACAGAAAAACTTGCCGTAAAGTTTGGGCAGACTGTGGTGATCGAAAACAGGCCAGGCGCAGGTGCCAATATCGGTGCAGCCTACGTTGCTAAGGCCGCGCCCGACGGATACACCATCCTGATGGGCTCAATCGGCTCGCACTCGATCGCAGTCAGCTATTACACAGACGTTGGTTACAACTTCAAGAAGGATTTAACTGCGATCTCGATGGCTGGCACACTGAGTAATATCGTTGTGGTCAGCAACGAGTTACCAGTCAAAAATTTGGCCGAGCTTGTTGCGCTGGCCAAAAAAGAACCTGGCAAACTCACCTGTGGTTCATCAGGTACGGGCGGCTTAATTCACTTAACCTGTGAGATGTTCAAAGTTGCTGCAGGCATTGACGTCTTGCATATTCCCTACAAGGGCACGTCGCTTTTAATGCCTGATCTCATTTCAGGGCGAGTCACGATGGCGCTTGATACCTTGCCACCCTATTTGCCGATGCTCAAAGACGGTAGAGTACGCGCGCTTGCAATCACGACTTCCAAACGCTCGGCTCTGATGCCCGATTTACCCACGATCGCCGAGTCAGGCTATCCAGGGTTTGAATCGATTGCAAGTTACGGCTTCTTTGCACCAACAGGCACAACACCCGCGATCATCGAGCGCTTAAATCGCGATATCAACGTGGTGCTACTTGACCCTGATCTCAAGGCCAAGTTGGTGCAACAGGCAATCGACATTGCAGGCAGCACGCCGCAAGCGCTAGCCGCCTTTGTGGATGGCGAAATCGCCAAGTGGGCGAACGTCATCAAGGTCAGTAATATCAAGCGCGAGTAACATTGAGGGCGGGGTTCCGCCACAACAGAAGTGGCGGCAACACCAGCAACCAGGCGATACGGGCCTGATAGCGATGGTGCGGCTTAGAAAGCGCACCGGTCGCGAAGGCGTTGGCCGCGACACCGAGCCAAAGCATCAAAATAAAACTGACCACTAAGCGTGCGCTGCGCTTGCGCCAGGCAGTAAAGAGCACGTACAACCCAAACACCACAGAAAAATAAAACACCCACACACTCACTCGACTCAACCAAACCACATCGGCAGCGAGAGTATCTTTCATTTGTCGTGAGCTATTCAGGCTCTCAAGCTCTGCCGCAGAAAAATACTGACGAACACTTTTCGCCACCGTCACATCCAAGTGGTCAGGATGCAAGGTGTCACCCAACTCAATCATGCGCAACTGCTCAGTCATATTTTTTAAACCAGACCACATGACTGGCCATGGCCGATTGCGCACCACATACGAAACAATCTCTGAAGCCTCTGGCGCCAGACCGATTGGCCCACCAGGATGACTCCAGACAGGGCCTTTGCCATTCCATAAAAAATCATCGCTATCTGTGGGTAGTCGGTCGACCCAGGCGCAGAGATACCAGTTTTTTTGCGCACAATATTTTTCTAGAATTTCTTTGGTGTTGCCATCGCCCGACAAACGCGCAAGCATGAAGACTGACCCATGTGGCGAGATCGTGGCTTTTTGAAAGGCATAAAAATTAGTGCCAAGCAAAATGACGATAGCGCCCATCAAAGGTAAGACTGCAATTTTTAAGCGACGCACACCCAGGCAAAGCACACCAAACACACACGCGCCGGCAATCACAAGGTGTGAAAGATGCACTGAGATCGACAAGGCGCCAAGCAGCACTAGCCAGGCGACCTCGGCGCGCTTCAAGCGGGTTGAAAACCCCAATAAAAAGATACACAGCACCGTCATGGCCGCAAAAATATCGGGCATCAGAAAGCTGACAAACCAGGGGGCAGTACTCACCAATGCCAGCGCGGCGCACGCCCATAGGTGGTGCTTGCCCACTGACCACGCTGATGCAGTGGGCCGTGCCAGAGAGAGAGACGCTGCGTCACCAGGCTTTTGCTCGGGCGTCAGGGTAACAACGATCAACCACAGTAGATGCGACACCAGCAACGCCTGCACAACGATAACTAGCCAAAGCGTTTGCCAGGCATGAAACAAGAGAATCAAAGGCCCATAGACAAAGGGCTTATCCCAATTCATAAAGCCGGCCACAGGCTGCGAGATGAACACATGCGAGTCGCTGTAGGCCAGCGGATAGCCGTTATAAATCGCAGGCCACAGCAAAAACAGGCCACCGACCACTATGCAACAAATCTGGATATATTTTAAATTTATAAACATTTTCAATTAGTTAAGTATTGCAATCCCATCTTGATGTAGCGTATACAACGCTTAAGATGTACTAATTTAAATCACTAAGATATACTGTGCTGCCTTGAGGTAATCAACAAATGCCACTGCCACGTTCAATCCCTGCGGGTCAAGCGCAGTTCACTGCGCAACGCTACCAAACCTTGCTCGAGCAACGTGGGCACCGTGTGCCTGCAACCTTAAAAAAACTTGCCAAGCAGGTCGATGCTCAACCCGAGTTGCTGTTGACGCAAATTCAATTACTAGAACATGCACGCCTCGTCACGCAGGCCGATTACCTCACCATTCGCACGGCGGCGCGCTTGAGGGTGCTGAGGGGTTCGGGGCAAACCGAAGCACGCACCCCCTATGGCAATATTGAGGCCAACCGACAGCGCTTAAAGCGTACAAAACAAAAACTTCAGCATAGTCAGGCGCAAGAGCAGGCGATTCAAGCCTGGGCAAACGGCGGGCGCTTTGCGGTGTATTCAGCGGTCATGAAAGAGCTGCCCGCCGATCAAGTTATTTTGGCCGATCACCTATTAATGGATTTAATGAATAAACAGCCTTACCTTGAGATCGCACAATATCAGCTTATGCTGTCTCTAGCACTTCAATCCACCTAAATGGCGATGGGCTAAGAGCTTAACGTCTCACAGTGCTTGGGGCAAGTTCAAATCACTTACGCCACCCGAACACCTAATCGGATTCGATGAACCCTAGACATCACACTAAGCGCAACATCCAGCCATGGCGATCAGGTAAGCGCCCTGACTGGATGTCGGTCAGTTCTTGCCGCAAAGACATGGTGAGCTTACCGGCAAGTGCGTTTTCGTCACCTGCGATAAAGCCTCGGCCCTTGAGTGCCGCAATAGGTGTGACCACCGCTGCCGTGCCACAAGCAAACGCTTCAGTGATGTCTCCTGACGCGACGCCATCGCGCCACTCGTCGATGGTAATTTTGCGCTCTTGAACCTGATGGCCGCGATCGCGAGCAAGTTGAATGATGCTCATGCGGGTCACGCCTTCAAGAATGCTTCCGGTCAATTCGGGCGTGACGAGCGTGCCGTCTTTGAGCACCAAAAACACATTCATCCCACCGAGCTCTTCGATGTACTTACCTTCTTGCGAATCTAAAAACAAAACCTGTGGGCAACCGTTTTCGTAGGCTTCTTGCTGAGGCAACAGCGAGGCCGCGTAGTTGCCACCGCACTTGGCTGAACCCGTGCCACCAAACGCTGCACGAGAGTGCGCTTCAGCCAACCAGATCATCACCGGCGCAACGCCCTTGGCAAAGTACGGGCCTGCAGGGCTTGCGATCACATAGTACGCAGCACGGTGCGCCGAGCGCACACCCAAAAAGCTTTCATTGGCAATCATGAATGGCCGAAGATACAAACTCATTTCGCCTGCGCCGGGTACCCAGTTAGCGTCTGCCCTGACCAGTTGCTTGATTGATTCGAGAAATAAATCTGTTGGCAACGGCGGCAAGGCCAGCCGCTTTGCCGAGCGTTGCATACGCGCAGCGTTTTCTTCGGGACGGAAGGTCCAGATAGAGCCATCGGGATG
>CANKOW010000127.1 GCA_947484295.1 Alcaligenaceae bacterium
AGGGCGTGGTTAAAAACATCACCGATTACGGCGCCTTCGTTGACCTCGGTGGCATCGATGGTCTGTTGCACATCACTGACATGGCATGGCGTCGCGTGCGTCATCCCTCTGAAGTCTTGGCTGTTGGCCAAGAAGTCGAAGCAAAAGTTCTTAAGTTTGACCAAGAAAAAAGCCGCGTGTCCTTGGGCGTCAAGCAGCTTGGCGAAGATCCATGGGTGGGCCTTGCACGTCGCTACCCACAGCACACACGTCTGTTCGGTAAAGTCACTAACCTCACCGACTACGGTTCATTCGTTGAAGTCGAAGCCGGCATTGAAGGCTTGGTACACGTGTCTGAAATGGATTGGACCAATAAAAACGTTGATCCACGCAAGGTTGTGACCTTGGGCGAAGAAGTCGAAGTCATGGTTCTTGAAATCGACGAAGATCGTCGCCGTATTTCGTTGGGCATGAAGCAATGCCGTCAAAACCCCTGGGAAGAGTTCGCCTCTAACTTCAAGCGTGGTGACAAGGTGTCAGGCGCGATCAAGTCAATTACTGACTTTGGTGTGTTTGTTGGCTTGCCAGGCGGCATCGATGGTTTGGTGCATTTGTCTGATTTGTCATGGACTGAAACGGGTGAAGAAGCGGTTCGTAACTTCAAGAAAGGCGATGAGCTTCATGCAACCGTGTTGGGCATCGACACTGACAAAGAGCGTATTTCGCTTGGCGTTAAGCAACTCGAAGGCGACCCGTTCAACAATTACGCGTCAACCTACGACAAAGGCGCTGTTGTTCCTGGCACCGTGAAGTCTGTCGACGCCAAGGGCGCAACCGTTACATTGTCGCTTGAGGTTGAAGGCTATTTGCGCGTTTCTGAGATTTCAACAGCACGCATTGAAGATGCAACCACAGCGATTAAGGTTGGCGATAATATCGAAGCCATGATCATCAACGTCGACCGTAAAACACGTCAGATCCAGTTGTCGATCAAAGCGCGCGATACGGCAGACACTGCAGAATCCATGCAGCGTATTTCAGAATCGAGTGCATCATCGGGCACAACCAATTTGGGCGCACTGCTCAAGGCCAAGCTCGATCAGGCTCGCGACACTGAATAACTGCAGTGACTAAGTCTGAACTCATCGCTGCGCTAGCGGCCCGCTATACCCAGCTGGCTGCTCGCGACACCGATTACGCTGTTAAAACGGTGCTCGATGCCATGACCGAGGCTTTAGCCGAAGGCCAGCGCATCGAAATCCGTGGTTTCGGTAGTTTTTCGTTGTCTGAGCGTGCTCCACGCGTGGGGCGTAACCCTAAGTCGGGCGAACAAGTGTTGGTTCCTGGTAAGCAGGTGCCGCACTTCAAGGCTGGTAAAGAGTTGCGCGAACGTGTTGACTTGAATGGTAGCGGGTCTGGTACCGATCCATCAGGTACGACAGAACACTGAGTAAGCAAAAAAACCGCCGAAAGGCGGTTTTTTTATGCGCCGAAACGGCAGGGCGCTTACAATCGACTTTTGCACTCTGGAGCATCAGCCATGCGCTACCTTGTCTGGGCTTTACGCTTAATTGTTTTTATCGCCGTCTTAATGTTCGCCTTAAAAAACACTGAACCGGTCGGCGTGACGTTTTACGGTACTTGGGCCGTTCAAAGTGTGCCCCTGATTGTGGTGATGCTCTCGACCTTTGTGTTGGGCACTGTGTTTGGCCTGCTGCTGACGGTACCTGCTTCAATCCGGCGCCGCCGCGAAAATGTGCGTCTTAAAAAAGACCTCGAACGCATACAAGCTGCAGTCAACCCTCAGGGTGCTGTGCCGCTGTCCCCTGATGCGTTAGTGCCCTTGTCTCCGATCTGAGTTCGACAATTTTTTACCGATGAACGGTGAGCAGGCGTTGCGCCTTCATTATTTGATCTTAGGAACACCTCGTGGATTTTGAGTCTTGGTGGCTGATTTTTGTGCCGTTGTTGTTCGCACTAGGCTGGATGGCCGCGCGCTTTGATATTCGGCAGATTTTGTCCGAAACGCGTAATCTGCCCGATTCGTATTTTCGCGGTTTAAACTTTTTGCTCAATGAAGAGCCAGACCGCGCGATTGACGCCTTCGTCGAGGTCGCTAAACTTGATCCCGAAACGACCGAGCTGCACTTTGCGCTAGGCAGCTTGTTTCGCCGGCGTGGCGAAATGGAGCGTGCTATTCGTGTGCATCAAAGCCTCTTGGCGCGTGCCGATTTACCAGTCGGTCAGCGCGAGCACGCGCAGCATGAACTCGCACAAGACTATCTCAAGGCGGGCATGCTCGATCGTGCCGAAGAGGCCTTTACAGTACTCAAAGATACAAGCTTTGCATTAGCAGCGTTGCGCGCCTTGATTCGAATTTATGAATCCGAACACGACTGGACGCGTGCGATTCAAGCCGTTGAAAGCCTGAAAAAGTTGGTAGATGAGCCTGTGCCACAGTTGGTGCACTACTACTGTGAACTCGCTCAGGTTGCACTTGCGACTAAGCCCCCATTGGTCGAGCAAGCGCAAGAGGCCTTGAAACAGGCAGAGCGCGCGGCAAAAGCACGCGATGCAGGCTCAGCTTCAGCCGCGAGCGTTCGTGTGACGATGATTCACGCCTCGATAGCAGGCTCTGCGCAACAAACGCTCTTACAACGGCAGTATTTTCAAGTGGTGCTCGACCAATCGCCCGAGTTTGCAGGGTTGGTTGCTGAGCAACTGTTACAAAATTTTTCTCAGACCCAAGAATCTGCTCAGGGCGTGGCTTTGTTGCTGTTGCATCATGAAAAATACCCGTCTCTGGATTTGTTTAACGTGGTCTTTCGAGCATTGCGAGCCCAAGAGGGCGTTGACGTTGCCTGGGCGTTTGCACGGCAGGCCTTGCAAGCAAATCCCTCGTTACTCGGTCTTGATCGTTTGCTTGAAGCCGAACTGGCACATTCTGAGGCAAATCAAACACCGCTTGAGAGCCCAATCCCGGGTGCTGATTTGGCGTTATTGCGTCGGTTGATTAACCAGCACAGTCAACGTCTTGATCGCTATACCTGCCGTAGCTGTGGGTTTCAGGCGCGGCGCTACTATTGGCAGTGCCCTGGTTGTAATGCGTGGGAAACCTATAAGCCACGCCGGATGGAAGAACTTGCATGAAGACATTTCCTAAAGACGCGGTGACACGTGCCCGAGTATTGGTTGTTGGTGACGTGATGCTTGATCGTTATTGGTTTGGTGCCGTCGAGCGTATCTCGCCCGAGGCGCCCGTGCCGGTGGTACATGTTGCCCGCCGCGAAGATCGCTTGGGCGGTGCTGCCAACGTGGCGCGCAATGCCGTGGCCTTGGGTGCAAAGGTCACCCTGGTCGGATTGGTCGGCGTGGATGAGCCAGCAACGCGTGTGCATGCCTTGTTGGCAGAGGCCGGCGTGACTGCACACCTGATTGCTGATGCAGCACACCCAACGACGCTTAAGATGCGTGTGCTTGCGCGTCAACAACAAATGTTGCGGATCGATTTTGAAGAGAAACCAACCGCTGGGTTACTGGATACCCTGCAGGCGCAGGTAGCACCGTTGTTCACCGAGCACGACGTTGTGGTTTTTTCTGATTATGCCAAGGGCGCGCTGGCGCATGTCGAGGCCTTGATCACTTTGGCCCGCAGGCAAGGCATTGCGGTTTTGGTCGACCCGAAGGGTAGTGATTATCAACGCTACCGCGGCGCGACGCTAGTCACTCCTAATCGAGGCGAAATGCAGCAGGCTGTCGGGCATTGGTCGAGCGAGGCTGACTTAGCAGAACGCGCGCAAGCGTTGCGCGAGCAACTCGAACTCGAGGCTTTGTTGGTGACCCGCTCAGAGCAGGGCATGACTCTATTTACTGCGCAGGGCAGCGATCATGTCGATGCACAGGCGCACGAGGTCTTTGACGTCTCGGGTGCGGGCGATACGGTGTTGGCCACGTTGGCGGTCATGCGTGCCGTTGGGGTTGACTGGCCTGAAGCGATGCGTTGGGCCAATCGCGCGGGCGGCATCGTCGTGGGTAAACTAGGAACATCTACAGTAACTGCCGGAGAACTTGCATGATTGTTGTCACAGGCGCGGCTGGCTTTATTGGCAGCAACATTATCCGTGGCTTAAATCGCCGTGGCATCACAAACATCCTGGCAGTTGATGATTTAACGGATGGCGATAAATTCGTCAATCTGGTGGGTGGTCAAATCAGCGATTACATGCACAAAGACGATTTTCGCCGTAGCGTGAGCGATGGGTCCTTGCCCAGTGTGCGTGCGATGTTTCATCAAGGGGCTTGTTCGGATACGACCGAGCGTAATGGTCAGTTCATGATGGACAACAATTATCGCGTCACACTCGAGTTATTCGAGTACTGCCAGGCGAACAAAGTGCCGTTGATGTATGCCTCTTCGGCGGCGGTGTACGGCGCAGGCCCAAACTACGCTGAAGCCCTCGAAAACGAAAAGCCGCTAAACGTCTATGGCTACTCAAAATTTTTGTTTGACCAAGTATTGCGTGCACGGATGGGTTCGCTCACTGCGCAGGTAGTTGGCTTACGTTATTTCAATGTCTACGGCCCTCAAGAGCAGCACAAAGGGCGCATGGCCTCGGTGGCGTTTCACAACATGAACCAGTTTATCGACGAAGGTCATGTGCGTTTGTTTGGCGGCTGGGATGGTTACGCCGATGGCGGGCAGCTGCGTGACTTTATCTCGGTACATGATGTGGTCGATGTCAACTTGCATTTTCTCGATCACCCCAAGGTATCAGGAGTTTTCAATTGCGGTACGGGGCGTGCGCAACCGTTTAACGATGTTGCCAGTGCGGTTGTGAATACGATGCGCACGTTGCGCGGGCAGGCGTCGATGTCGCTCGAAGAGCTCGTGAGGCACGGTGCGTTGCGTTACGTGGCGTTTCCCGAAGACCTTAAAGGCCGTTACCAAAGCTACACGCAGGCTGATGTCTCTGCATTACGCGCTGCGGGTTACAAAGCCGAGATGCGCGACGTGCAAACAGGCGTAGCCGAGTATGTCAGGGCACTGCACGAAGCAACTGCCGGCGCGCAATAAATCGCCCATTGCTGCGGCAAGTGGCCAAGCGCGCTTGGTCTTTAGAGCGCAATCAGTCATCGTATGTTTTTGACTGATTCAATTCAGTTTCGCGTTAACGCAGTAGGCAAAGTACGGGTGGCTATTGCCTAGCTATTCGTGGGTGAATCGCTACGAAAAACCTCAAGATGACGTTGCGGCGGTGTGGGCTGTTTTGGCCCCACACTGGTCCGCGTCATCTATTTAAGAGGTAGCCATGAACCCGTTTCTTGATTCAACCGTTGCAGTGCCGTTGGCTTCTGAACATACATTACTCCAGCCTCAAAAACAGACAGAACGCTCTAGTGGACGTTGGTCGTTTCCGTTCACGCAGCAGGCCTCAAATCGCTTGGCACGACGTGCGCGCGTGGCGGTTATGTTGGCTGGTGTTGGGGTTGGGCTCTCAGCGCAGGCGCTCGACTTGAATACGGCGACCGCTGAGCAATTGACAGACTTACGTGGCGTCGGGCCACGTACTGCTCAGATTATTGTGCAAGAGCGCAACCGTGCGGGTCCGTTTGAATCGCTCGAGGATTTGTCGGATCGCGTAAGAGGTATCGGGCTCAAGCGGTTGCAGACGCTCCAGGCCGCTGGCTTGCGGGTGTCTGGAGCGGGTACGGCGCCAAGTGGTTCGTCGGCGAAAGGGCGGAGCGCTGCTTCTCAGGCTGCACCCCGTCGCGTTGCACTGCCCGCGGGTTTGGCGACACCAACGATTGAGCCCGGGCCCTCTCAATAAGTTGATACGCCACACAGCTAGCAGACAGGCGGTGGCAGTCCCTGCGCTTGCTAAGTTGACATCTGGTTGAAGTCCCTGCGCTTGCGCTTGTCTTTGGTATGATCATCGCTTTGATGCATCGCTCGCCAAGCTAGGCGAGGGATCACGGAGGCAGCGATGAAGACATATCCAAGCGTAGAAAATGCCGTAGGCAACACGCCACTTGTGAGGTTGCAGCGGCTGCCCTCAAAAAGTGCGCAAGAGCGCGGCAATATTGTGTTGGGTAAGCTCGAGGGTAACAACCCCGCCGGGTCGGTCAAAGACCGTCCGGCGCTGGCGATGATTCTGGGTGCAGAGGCTCGGGGTGAAATCAAACCGGGCGATACCTTGATCGAGGCCACGAGCGGCAACACCGGCATTGCGCTGGCGATGGCCGCCGCTGTGCGTGGTTATAAGATGATCTTAATCATGCCCGATAACCTCTCGGTTGAGCGTCGCGCCTCAATGGCGGCTTACGGTGCCGAACTGATCCTGACCCCCGCGAGTGGCGGTGGCATGGAGCTTGCGCGTGACCTTGCGAGCACCATGCAAGTGCAAGGGCGAGGTAAGGTGTTGGATCAGTTTTCGAATCCTGATAATCCCTTGGCGCATTTCAATACCACCGGCCCCGAATTGTGGGATCAAACCGACGGCCAGATTACGCACTTTGTCAGCGCCATGGGTACAACCGGTACGATCATGGGTGTCAGTCGCTATTTAAAATTAAAAAATCCGGCTATAACTATCGTAGGCGCCCAGCCATCTGAAGGTTCGCAGATTGCGGGTATCCGGAAATGGCCCGAGGCGTATCTACCTGCGATTTATGATCCGAAGCGAGTGGATCAGTTCGAATCGATTGAGCAAAAAGACGCTGAAAACATGGCTAGACGTTTGGCGGCCGAAGAGGGGATCTGTGCCGGCGTGTCAGCAGCCGGCGCCTTGGTGGCAGCCTTGCGGGTCTCTGAAACGGCCCGCAATGCAACCATCGCTTTTATCGTTTGCGATCGTGGCGACCGCTACCTGTCTACTGGTTTATTTGATCCGCAAGTCTAACGGGTCAATTGCCAGCCAAAGCAGTCGCTAAATCGGCCACTGAGGCTGCATAAAAATAGCTGCGGTTGTAAAGGGTGATGGTAAAGAAGTTTTGCGTCGCCGTGCGCAGTTCAACTGTGCCGGCAGTTTCTTCGGGTAAGTCGATGATACCTAGCGCTGCGCGCATCCAAGGCGCGTCTCTGGCGCCTGGTGCAAGTTTGGCACCCGCCGCTTGCAGTTGAGGCCAGTCAAGGGTGGGCTTTAAGCCGCCATCAACGAGTTTGTCTGCTGAGGCGGGTAGCCTGACCGGTACAAAAATCGGCAAGCCTCGCTGCCAGCCATGTTCAACTAAAAAATTCGCGACTGAAGCAATCGCATCGGCCATATTGGAGCTTAAATTGATCTCTTGGGCGCCTCGCGCACTGACGGCAAAGCGTTTGATACTACCGGGCATAAATTGTGGGATCCCGACTGCGCCTGCAAACGACCCTTTCAAGGTTCTGGCATCCACACGACCTGCCAGATCGAGCTCGATCAGGTCGGCGAGCTGACCGCGAAACATCTCGGCACGATCCGGCCTTGCGGCATCGGGATAGTCAAAGCCAAGGGTGGCTAAAGAGTCAAGCACGCGAAATGTGCCTTGGCTTTTACCGTAAAGGGTTTCAACCCCAATGATGGCGGCAATAATATTTTGTGGCACGCCATAGCGGGCGCTTGCTCGGTCTAACTCGGCCGCGTACTGTTGCATAAAGGCTTGACCCTGGGCAATACGAATCGGCTCAACGACGCGCCCTCGGTAGGTTGCCCAGCTGCGCGGGGCCCGCGTTTGACCAGGGGCGACGGGCGCCACAATTCGAGCCACGGTAGGGTTATAGCGTGCCTCGTTTAGCAGTTGCAGTACCTTTGATCCTGTCAGTTGACGTTGCGCAGCTAACTCAACGCCAAAGCGTTGCATGGTCGCGCGACGGGCGCTTTCAGTTTGGGGGCGAGACACCGGGTCAAAGCGGCCGCTTGTGCCTGCAGGGGTGTTCGTAACACCGCTCGCCGAGCCTGCTGGGCGCGCACCGGTGCTAGCGTTTGACGCGTTTGCGTTAGACGTTGTGCTGGTAGTGGGCGGCTGGCCTGTTGCAGACGTCTGCCCAGTCCCAGAGGGTGGTGTTGTGCAACCGCCTAGCAGCGTGACGAGCAAACCTAATTGAAGCAGGCGTCGAGTGCAAAGCATCTTATTTCCTTGTGAAATCAACCGATATCATACCGATTGCCTGAGTCGGGGCGCGAGTTCCGGTAGAATCAGAGGTTGATTGTCGGGCGTCAGACCCGATTGAGTTGTGTTTTTAATATCTGGAGATCGCTGGATGAAAGTGCTTGTTCCTGTAAAGCGCGTCGTGGATTACAACGTTAAAGTGCGTGTGAAGTCGGATCACACGGGCGTTGATATCGCAAACGTGAAGATGTCGATGAACCCTTTTGACGAGATTGCGGTCGAAGAAGCAACCCGTCTAAAAGAAAAGGGCGCCGTCACAGAAGTGATCGCCGTGTCTTGCGGCGTAGCGCAGTGCCAAGAGACTTTGCGCACCGCGATGGCAATTGGGGCCGATCGTGGTATCTTGGTGCAAACCGATGTCGAATTGCAACCACTCGCCGTAGCTAAATTACTGAAAGTATTGGCCGAGCAAGAAAAGCCTCAGTTGATCATCTTGGGCAAACAAGCCATCGATGATGACTCGAACCAAACGGGCCAAATGCTCGCCGCACTGTTAGGCTGGTCGCAGGCTACCTTTGCCAGCAAAATCGAGTTGGGTGAAGGTGTGGCGCGCGTCACACGTGAAGTCGACGGTGGTCTCGAAACCATCGAGCTCAAACTGCCCGCAATTGTGACCACAGACTTGCGCTTAAACGAGCCACGTTATGTGACCTTACCTAACATTATGAAAGCCAAGAAAAAACAACTTGATAACGTTACGCCTGAGTCGTTGGGCGTTGATGTGACACCTCGTCTAAAAACACTGCAGGTCGTTGAGCCTGCCGCGCGTTCGGCGGGGATCAAAGTGCAAGACGTTGCTGCATTAGTCGATAAACTCAAAAACGAAGCAAAGGTGGTGGTGTAACTATGTCAATACTTGTCATCGCTGAACACGATAATGTTCAATTAAAAGGTGCCACGCATAACGTCGTGGCCGCTGCTGCAAAAATTGGCGGCGATATTCATGTGTTGGTGGCCGGTGCCAATGCGCGTGCGGTCGCTGAACATGCTGCAAAAATCACGGGTGTGTCAAAGGTGTTGTTGGCTGAGTCGCCAGCATTAGCCGACAGCCTGGCCGAAAACGTGGCTCAGCAAGTGTTGGCCTTGGCCAACGGCTACAGCCATATTTTGTTTGCGGCAACAGCTTCAGGCAAAAACGTGTCTCCACGCGTCGCGGCAAGCCTCGATGTGGCACAAATTTCAGAAATTCAAGCTGTTGATTCGCCCGACACCTTTCAGCGCGCAATCTATGCGGGTAACGCGATTGCGACTGTCCAATCTAACGACGCCATTAAAGTGATCACCGTGCGTACGACGGGTTTTGACGCAGCCCCCGAAGGTGGTAACGCTGCAATCGAATCCATCGCAGCAGCCGAGTCGGTTGGCTTGTCTACGTTCTTGAGTCGCGAAGTCGCTAAAAACGATCGCCCAGAGCTTGCAGGTGCTCGGATGGTGGTGTCAGGCGGGCGTGGCATGGGTAGTGCCGAAAACTTTAAAATTCTTGATCCGCTGGCCGATAAGCTGGGTGCCGCCATGGGTGCGTCACGCGCTGCCGTTGATGCAGGCTACGCACCTAACGATTGGCAGGTGGGTCAAACCGGCAAAATCGTTGCGCCCCAGCTGTATGTGGCCATTGGTATTTCTGGCGCGATTCAGCACTTGGCCGGCATGAAAGATTCAAAGGTCATTGTTGCCATTAACAAAGACGGCGAAGCGCCTATCTTTGGTGTGGCTGATTATGGTTTGGTGGCTGATTTATTTCAGGCAGTCCCTGAACTTGTGACCGCTCTGTAAGCTTCATTCAAGGATGGCAGAGTATCCTGACCCCGTCCCCG
>CANKOW010000128.1 GCA_947484295.1 Alcaligenaceae bacterium
CAGTCAATTACTTGCAAGTTTTGTTGCAACAACCACGCATTTGCCGCTTTGAAGTGCCCACAACCGATAAAGGGATTGGCGCCCCGGCGCGCCGACAAAGGTGAGGGGTGATTACAAGTCAAAATCAGGTGCTGCGACTGGCTGGCCAGAAAGTCTTGCTTGGTTTGCGCGTGCGCACCCCACAACATAAATACCTTAGGATTTGGGTCTTTTGCGACCGCTTGGATCATCGCGTCGGTAACGGTCTCCCACCCTTTTTGGGCATGCGATGCCGGCTGCCCGTCTTCGACGGTCAGTGCGGTGTTTAACAGTAAGACCCCTTGTTGCACCCAGCGCGATAAATCATTTTTAGCCGCATTGGGTTTGAGAACCAATTGCGAAGGGTCGTCGGGATACTCAAGCTCGATCTCAGTGAGAATATTGCGCAAACTGGGTGGGTGCGCCACGCCATCCGGAACAGAAAATGCGAGCCCCTGTGCTTGCCCCGCACCATGATAGGGATCCTGACCCAGGATCACCACTCGCACGGCGTTAGGCGTTAACGACTCAAGCGCGCGAAAAGGTTGTGTGGGATAAATGACGGCTTCGCTGCGCAACCGCTGCGCGAGCATTTTCGACAAGTCGTCGAGCGCACACTTAACTTCACCGGTGCGCAGCACGGCCTGCCAAGCCGGTGCCAGCTTGTTGAGGTGCGTCGATAAATCCGCTTGTATCAAACGATTAGAACTTACGCGCAACTGAGAAGTCATCTGCTATCCAGCTGGACCACTAAAGCCTGGTGGTAAGCGTTCAGCTGCTGTTGCACGCGCGCACGACGCGCCTCTTGAACAGCCTTCGCTTTAAGATCGGCATGCGGCAACGCAGCCCACACCGGTTGCGGAAAATGCGGATCATCTTGCCAGCGTGGAATCACATGCCAATGTAAATGAGGCACAACGTTGCCAAACGCAGCCAGATTGACCTTATCAGGTTTGAGTTCAGCACGCTGTACTTGCTCAACCAGCAGCACCACCCGCAACAACTCGGTTTGCTCTGCTGCGCTCAGGTCAGTCATCTCTACCACGTGGGCGGTCCAAATCACTCGTGTAAAGCCGGGGTACAAAGCATCGCCAGCATCAATGACGCGCAGGTGTTCGTTTTGCCACAATATCGTGCCACCCGGCGTTTGGCACAGCAGGCATTTAGCGCTGAGCATCTTCAAGCGCCTTCACAATTAATTTCAAAACCTCGACACGCGCATAGTGTTTGTCATTGGCGGGCAAAATATGCCACGGCGCCCGCGCGGTGTTGGTGTGCGTAAACATCTCGTTTGCGGCAACTGCATAAGCCTTGGCTTTGCGCCGATTGCGCCAGTCATCTGCGGTGATTTTAAATTGTTTAAAAGGTGAGTGTGAGCGTTCTTTAAAACGCTTAAGTTGCTCGTCGGGCGTCACGGCTAGCCAAAACTTAAGCACAATCGTGCCCTTCTCGACCATCTGCTGTTCAAAGTCGTTAATCTCATCATAGGCGCGCGTCCAGACAGCCCGTGCAATCAGTTTTTCGACGCGTTCAACCAGCACGCGCCCGTACCAAGACCGGTCAAAAATCGCAATACGGCCTTGCCTAGGTACATTTTGCCAAAAGCGCCATAAATAAGGCCGAGACATTTCAGACTGCGTGGGGGCAGCGATGGGCATGACATCAAAGTGACGCGCATCAATCGCACGCGTGACACGGCGAATCGCACCTCCCTTACCCGCCGCATCCGAGCCTTCAAAGACCAGTGCCAACGCGCGCTTTTTAAACTCTTTGTGACGCACAAGTTGTGCCAAGCGATTCTGCAACAGCAAAATCTGCGTTTCGTAGTCGGTCTTGCTTAACATAGCGTTGTGATCAAGCTGCTCGAGCCAGTTCACTCGCGGCTGAGTAGCTGACACGCTATCAGTCTCGTGAAACACCGGCACTCGAATCGCACCGGACTTAAGCGACGATAATACTGCTTGAGCGGTACGCACCATTCTGAGCTTCGGATCGGCACTCGGGACCACAACCCAGGGCGCATGAGGCGCATCGGTGCCATCCAAAATCGACCGACTGGCGCGCCGGATCGAATTGAATTTCTTGTGCGCTCTTAAAGCGAGTTTATCCACCTGCCATGCTGTCGAGGAGTTCGCCAACAAGTCGTCAATGCGCGCTTGCTGCGCGTCGCGCGACAAGTGAAACCAAAGCTTAAGAATCTGTACTCCATTAGCTGCTAAGGTTGACTCAAAACGTTTAACTAAAAGAAGGTCTTGTTCAAGCGCTTCTAAGTTTGGCTGCTTACGAGCTGCCTCCTTAAACAAGGAGGCGTACCGCGAACCAAACACGATCCCGATCTCACCTTTCGCAGGTAATTTCATCCAAAATCTGCGCGCGTCGGGATAGGCCCGATCCTCGCGGCTCGCCTCTGGAAAAGCAATCGTGTGAATATGGCGCGGGTCCATCCACTCGTTTAGCAAATTGATCGTCTCGCCTTTACCTGCCCCATCAATCCCCGCGACCAAAATCAACAAGGCCCGATCTTTCAGCGCGAGGTGACGATACTGTTCGTTCACCAACAGGGTGCGCAAGTGTTGTTCAATTTTTTTGAACTCGTCTTGCGACAACTGCGGATCTGCTTCGGCTTCTTGAAACATGAGTGCGCTACCTTTTTTAAGTTCTGCCTTGCAATGCCGCTAAGCGCGCAGCGCGCACCCTTTGTTTAATCTGCTCGGGCGCACTGGCCGAGCGCGCGGCCGCGCCGGCGTCGACCGCCAACACGATTTGCAACCAAGACTGCCAAACCTCGCGCAGTGCGAATACCACCTCATCCACACAACCTGCTGTTTGTAGCAACGCCTCAAAGCGCTCAGGCTTACGTAACGCATCGCACGTTTCAAATAACGACAAGACCGCGTCTGCATGCTCTGCGTCTTTCAACGCGGGGGACGCTTCGCTCGAGGATTTAAGACCATCGTCTGCGCCATGAGACGCATTTCGCTGACGAGTTGTTGCTGTCGCACCATCGTTTGCGCCACCCTCGCCAGTTGACAGCTTCTGACTCAATTGCAGCAGCGCCGCCAACACGAGCGGCAACAACCTCGCCATATCGGCGCACTCTGACGGCACACGCAATCGCGTTGCAAACGCCTTGAGCTCGCTGGTCTCGAGGCACAATACGGCATAGCGCGACGCTAACGGCAAGCCTTGTTTCGCGACTCGATCCACTAAATCTTTTATGCGCGGGCTGAGCACAAGCTCAGGCATGATTCGGCTCGCTGCGCCAACTTCAGCCAATAGCCCCAACATCCGCGAAGGCTGTTCAGACATTAAGCCGCGCGACAGCTCTTGCCAAACACGCTCTGGTACTAACGCATCGACCTCGCCCGAGGCAACCATTTTGTGGCACAGTACAAGGGTCTCTGGGGCCACGGCAAACTCAGTGAAGCGCGCCGTAAACCGGGCAAGACGTAAAATCCGCACGGGGTCTTCTTCAAATGCGGGCCCCACGTGTCGCAAGATTTTTGCACGTAGGTCTTGCACACCATTCAACGGATCCACTCGCTCACCGGTCAGCGATTGTGCAATTGCGTTGACGGTTAAGTCACGACGCTTGAGGTCTTCTTCTAACGTCACCTCCGCACCGGTATAAAACGTAAAGCCTCTATAGCCTCGCCCCGACTTACGTTCGGTACGGGCCAGTGCATATTCTTCTTTGGTCACTGGGTGCAAGAACACTGGGAAATCGCCCCCCACCGGGATGAAACCCCGCACTACCATAGCTTCGGGCGTTACGCCCACGACCACCCAGTCGCGATCGCCCGCAGGCAGGCCAAGTAAAGCGTCGCGTACCGCGCCACCGACGATGTAAACCTGTAAGCCCTCGGTGGCGTGAGCAGCACTCACGGCAACGGTGTGCGGCCATAAGGCTGAGGCACAATTTCGCCTAACCGTTGTTTGAGTGACTGCGGCTGCCCGCTAAACAACGCTGCGTAGTACACCGCGTTAGACATCACGGCTTTGACATAGTCACGCGTTTCGTTAAACGGGATGGTTTCGGCAAAAATCGCGCCTTCAACTTTACTGTCAAGCTTCGAGCGCCACAACATTGGGCGACCCGGCCCCGCGTTATAGCCCGCACTGGCCAGTACCTGCGAACCGCCCAAGTCAGACAACACCATACTCAAGTACGTTGTACCAAGCTTGGTATTCGTATCAAAATCATTGACTTTCGCAGGGGTGAAATCCGTCATCCCAATTTTGCCAGCCACCCAACGTGCCGTAGCGGGCATCAACTGCATTAAGCCCGAGGCGCCGGCCGACGAGCGCGCATCCATGATGAAACGCGACTCTTGGCGGATCAACCCATAGACCCAGGCTGGGTCGACATCAATTTGTCGCGCCTGCGCAGAGACACGCCCTTCAAAGGGCGCAATGTAACGCTGCGAAAAATCAAACTCTTTCAACGTGCGTTCTGAAGTATTGACCACACGATCAAAGATATGTTCGTGTCGTGCGACTTCGGCGGCGGCCATCAATTGACGATCGCTCATGCCGCGTAACGTGAAATTCCATTCTGGCACAGCATCGCCGCGCCAGCCACGTTTAAACAAGGTGACCGCGCGTTGCAAGCCTGGGTTGGCGCGAGCTTGCGCCACTTCTTCGGCCGTGACGGGTGCGGGCCGATCAGGCGCCACAATTTGGCGCCCCAACTCTTCGAGCGCCAACTGACCGTAAAAATTAAATTGCTGAGTAATTGACGCATAGGCTTTTTCAGCCTCTTGTTTTTTGCCTGTCGCGGCTAGGCCTCGTGCACGCCAGTACACCCAACTGGCGTCGGCTTTTTGTGTTGGCCCCATCGCCTCAATAGATTGCAACACCCACGCCCAATCAATAGTGGCTTGCCGCAACGACGCCCGTACACGCCAAGCGTTATTGGTATCAGACAACCCTAGTGAGCCGGTTTCGCGATACCACCCATAGGCGCGACTGTCCAGATTCATCATAGCTAACAAGGCCATTTGCCCGTAGACCCATTGCAGATTTTTCTTAGGCAACTGCTCGGCCCAAGCGCCACGCACTTTGGTCGCCGTTGCACTCAGATCGGCACGCGCCGCACGCGCCAGGGCAATCGCGACGATATCGTTACGCGCGCTCGAGCGTGCGCCCGTTTGGGCACTTAGCCAGGTCATGGGCTCACGAATCATGGCATCGTAGGCCGCCAAATCAGCCGACTCAAAGACCCAGGCCGCATAGCGTCGCGCATCGGGTAGCTTATTATTTTCGATTGCCTCGTATAAATAAGGCATCAGCTCAGCAGAGCCCAACACCCGATCTGCTACCAACTGATCAAACAACTTTAGGCAGGTTCCATAAGGCGCAAAAACTTTAATCGCCTCGGCAGCGCTCGCACGCTGACCTCCCATGTGCCGCGCCTCAAGTTGTGAGCACAAAATTTGCGGATTTGGATTCAGCACGTCACCGAGCGCGCGCACCGTCACAAAATCCCCAGAGCGCGCCGCGGCCAAAATCCATTCACCCTTTAGCCGATCCCCCAGATAGGCGGTTTTATTTTTCGTGATGAAATCCGTCAGCGTTTGTTGAACACCCGGCATATGGATCGAGCCTAATTGTGTGCGTAGCGACCAGTATTCTGGATAGATGCTCAGTACATCACCGCGCGCCTGCGGAACAAAGCTGGCTAGCTGCGCCCATTGCTTAGCGTTCATCGCGTTGCGGGCCGCAGCGACTGCGCGCGCGGCAGGCGTTGAGTCGGGGTCAGCAATAGACGCGCCCGCCTGCACCGCAGTGTTAGGCGCCGTTGAGGGCGCGTTGCCGGCACGCGCAGGCGCCACGGGCGTAACAATCTCTGGCGCTGCGTCGGGCAGGCGCTTGACGCCTCCTGTTGCGCCAGTTATTGAGCGGGTGCTCGAACCTGCGTTGTTTGAAGACATTGAGGGGGCAGCTGGCGTGCCAGCCGCGGGCACCAGGGTGCCGTCGGCCTGCAAGATAAATCTAGCGGGGCCGGTTGCCTCTGTAGATGGCGAAGACGCAGAGGCTGCGGGCTGGGCCCACCCCGGCGCCTGCAGCAACACAAAAAGCGTACAGAAGCTAGCGAGCCACCTGCGGCTACTACTCAACCCACAATTCTGATACTTTGTTTGCACGAGCATAAACCGCCCCATCAACGCTTAATTGTCAGCACCGTTGCGACACATGTCAAAGAATAACGCAGACCAGCTGCGCGCGCGCCTGCGCAGCCTTCGCCAGAGTATGTCTGTGGCTGAACGCCAACACGCTAGCGCCGCGCTATGCGCTCGATTGCAGCAGTGGTTTGACCGGCACCTTGCGGATTTGGCGGTCGCGCGACGCCCGAGCCAACTCATCGTGGCGGGGTTTTGGCCGCTTGACTTCGAGCCTGACCTCAGACCACTCTTGCATTGGCTTGACCTGCATCAAGTGACCGTCTGCTTACCGGTGATCGTTGAACGCCATGCTCCACTCGAGTTTCATCGATGGACACCCGACACACCGCTCTCTGAGCAGGGCTTTGGGGTGATGGAACCGCCGCGTCAACAGGCGCTAGTGCCTGAGATTTTGTTAGTGCCCACACTCGGATTCACGACTCAGGCCGCCAGACTGGGCTATGGCGGCGGCTATTACGATCGCAGCCTGGCAGCCTTGCAGCGCGCGGGTGCCAAGCCTCTTAAGATCGGTATTGCATGGCAGCAAGGGCTCTTGACAGAAGTCGACGTGTTCACCCCTCAGCCTCATGACGTGCTGTTGGATGCGATTGCAACGCCGCAAGCGTGGCTGCCTACAAGCCCCACTCAAGAAACGATTTAAGCCAGTTAGCATCGTCTACACTTGCAACTTGTTGTTACACACGTAGAGGAAGATCTCCATGTCATTTTCGAAAACCATCCTTAGTACCTTGCTCGCAGCAGGGTTGATCTCCGCTGTCGTTGCAGGTAACGCCCACGCGCAAGCCTATCCCACTAAACCGGTGTCACTGATTGTGCCCTTTGCGGCAGGTGGCCCGACCGATGTTCTGGCGCGCACGTTAGCCGTCTCCATGTCTAAAAGCCTTGGCCAGACGGTGGTCGTAGAAAATCGTCTGGGCGCAGGCGGCACGGTCGCTTCAAACGTCGTGGCCAAGGCCGCACCTGATGGCTACACGCTGTTCATTCATCACAATGGCATGGCAACTGCGCCAACGCTTTATCGCAAGCTGCCGTTCAACGCACTCACCGACTTTACTTACATCAGCTTAGTTGCCGATGTACCGATGACGTTATTGGGCAGCAAAAAGTTTCCGCCAAATACCATGCCTGAATTCATCAAGTATGCAAAAGAACAGGGCGACAAAATCAATCTGGCTAACGCTGGGTTAGGTGCAGTCTCGCAACTCTGCGGCACCTTGCTGCAACAAGCGCTAGGCGTCGCCTTTACCGCGATCCCTTACTCGGGCACGGCGCCGGCTATGGTCGCGTTGCTGGGCGGCCAGCTGGATGTTTTGTGCGACCAAACCACCCAGACCTTACCGCAGATCAAAGGCAATACAGTCAAACTTTATGGAGTAACTTCAGCAGAACGCTTGTCGTATCTGCCTGACGCACCAACTTTACGCGAAAGCGGCTTAACAGATTTTGAGATCGTAGTATGGCATGGTGTGTATGGCCCTAAGGGCATGGCACCTGATGTCGTGACCAAGGTCAACAAAGCGGTGCAAGACGCGCTCAAAGACCCCGATGTAATCAAAAAAGCAGGCGACCTAGGTGCAGTGATTGTTTCTGCAGACAAGCAAACCCCAGCGGCGCTACAAGCATGGCTGAAATCAGAAATCGCTAAGTGGGCGCCTTTGCTTAAGGCTGCGAATCAATACGCCGATTAATATTATTGTTTCGGTGCAATGGTAAAAAGGCCTTCTGAAAAGAAGGCCTTTTTTGTAATTTGAAACCACTGGAGCTGGTCTCGAAGACCGAGCTAACGAGCCTAAGTTGGACAGTTTTCGCAGCGCGAGGTCTCTGACACTAATCAGTCAACCCTAGCCAAATTGCGAGCGTAGCCTCGGCGTTGTTCAAGGTATAAAAGTGCAAGCCCGGCACATCGTTATCCAACAAAGTTTCGCACAAGTCTGTCACCACTTCAGTACCGAACGCGCGAATCGATTCTTTATCGTCACCCATTTCAGCCAGACGCAAGCGAATCCAACGCGGCACTTCGGCGCCACACATTTCTGAAAATCGCATCAATTGCGTGTAATTAGTAATCGGCATGATGCCCGGCACAATGGGTATCTTCACACCCTTGGCCTGCGCACGATCGACAAAATCAAAATACGAATCGGCGTTAAAAAAATACTGGGTAATCGCGCTATCAGCACCGGCGTTCACTTTATTTACAAAGTGTGCCAAATCCTGAGCAGGGCCTGCGGCCTGCGGATGCATCTCGGGGTAGGCAGCCACTTCGATATGAAACCAGTCACCAGTTTCTTGGCGAATCAATTCAACCAAATCACTGGCATGCCGCAACGCACCCGCCGCATCGGCACCCATGCCCGACGGCATATCACCGCGCAACGCCACAATGCGACGCACACCTTCTTGGCGATACAACTGCAACAAGGCCTTGAGCTCGTCGCGGCTTGACCCAATACACGACAAGTGAGGCGCTGCATCGCGCCCCATGTCCCGTAAGACTCGCACTGTATCCAATGTTCCATCGCGCGTCGAGCCACCCGCGCCAAAGGTCACACTGCAGTAATGCGGATTAATGACCAACATCTGCTTCGCGCCCTCAACCAGGCGCTGCTTGGCAGCATCATCGCGTGGCGGAAAAAACTCTAAGCTGAAAGCACTGCTTGATTGCATCGTCATTGATTATTTGTTGATTAAGTTCGTCAAGAAGCCAGAGATCAAGCTGTACAACAATGCGCCTCCAACGGCCCACCAAAAGCCATTCACTTGAAAGCCTTTAAGGATTGAGCCCGCCAGCCAAAACATCAGCGCGTTGATTACAAACAAAAACAAACCAACGGTCACGATCGTGATCGGCAAGGTCAGCAGAACAAACAGGGGTTTAACCAACATGTTGATCAAACCCAACACCAGTGCTGCCCACATCGCAGACCAAAAGCTCGCCACCACGATGCCGGGCAAGATATATGCAACCACCAATAAGGCAACTGCATTGAGTATCCAGACAAGTAGCAAAGTCATGATGAGCTTCGGATCAGTGAGATAGATCGGACCAAGACCGCACGGGCCTGCCTAGGACTACGGACAAGACCGCACGATGCTTAGCTTAATAACGGTACTGTTCGCCCTTGAAGGGGCCTTCTTGCTTGACGCTGATGTACGCAGCTTGCTGCGGTGTCAGTGTTGTCAAGTGTGCGCCGATTTTCTCAAGATGCAAGCGAGCCACTTTTTCATCAAGGTGCTTAGGCAACACATAGACCTGACCAGACGTGTACTGTTCGTTACGGCTAAACAGTTCGATCTGTGCCATCGTTTGATTGGTAAACGATGCCGACATCACGAAAGACGGATGACCTGTACCACAACCCAAATTCACCAGACGGCCCTTAGCCAACAAGATAATGCGCTTGCCGTCAGGGAAAATCACGTGGTCAACCTGTGGCTTGATTTCTTCCCACACCAGATTTTCGATACCAACAACATCGATTTCGTTATCGAAGTGACCAATGTTGCAAACGATTGCCTGGTCTTTCATGCGGTCCATGTGGGCGCGCGTGATGACGTTGTAGTTACCTGTTGCAGTCACGAAGATGTCAGCCTTATCGGCAGCCTCTTCCATTGTGACCACTTTGAAGCCTTCCATTGCTGCTTGCAG
>CANKOW010000129.1 GCA_947484295.1 Alcaligenaceae bacterium
ATCACAATGGCGATAAAGCCTTTGATGAGAAAGTCGCTTCCAACATTCGCGCTAATGACCGTGACGGGCGCCAGAAGTGCACCTGCAATGGCGGCTAAAAAGGTTGCGATCAAAAATCCATACAAAGCAGTTTTTCGGTAAGGGATACCTTGGAGCATCGCAGCCTCATGGTCTTCTGAGACCGCGCGCAAGGATTTGCCAAGTTTTGTTGCTGCAATGAGCCAACACATGGTGACCGCGACCAGCAAAGCGATCAGGGTGAGGACCAGTCTTTGGGTCGTGATGGCGCCTCCAAGAATGCGCAGATTACCCTCGATCAGATCTGGTAGTTTGATGGGCACGCCACCAAAGAACTCTAAAAACAAACCTTGTATCAAGAGAGAAAGCCCGACTGACAAGACGAACGAACCCACCATGTCTCGTTGAAATTTTTTGAAAGCAAAATGATAAAGAAACCAGCCGCAAGCCATCGTCGCTAAAATAGAAACAGCGCCAGAGGCGCCGTAAGCCACCACGAGCGGTACAGAGGGGCTGTTTAACCAGGGGACGAGGATGGCGATTAATAAAAGTACTAAACCAAAAAATTCGCCGTGTGCAAAGTTCACGACCTTCATGACGCCAAAAATCAATGTCAGGCCAAGTGAAAACAGGATATAGGCCGCACTAATCTGCAGGCTATTTAAAAAGAGCTGCCCAAAAATCTCCAATGTCTTGCACCCTCAAGCGGTTAGTAGTCAGCAAAAATCAGAGACCGAACCCATGGTTGGTCTCTGATGGCCAAACGGCTTATTTTGCGGCGGCTAAACGGGCCTTGAGCTCTTCGGGAATAATACGGGTCAGTTCAACCATCTTGCCATCTTGAACTTGCGTAATCATGACCGGCACTTGCATTTGTTGAGGGCTGTCATAGATTGCTTTGCTACCAAAGACTGTTTTGCCGTACGAGGTTTCAAAGACCAAGGTGGGCAATACAGCGGCGATTTTTTTAGGATCTATGCTGTTTGAAGCCTCCATCGCAGCCTTAAGCGCATAGACTGAGTCGTAGCTTGAGACCTGCAGTGGGTTCAGTGGTTCTTTAAATTGCGCCAACATTCCTTGGTTCAAAATCTGTTGCACGGGCGTTGCGAGCGAGCTTGAGTAGTCGCCGGCATATCCCATGTAGGTGCCGTTGGCTGCCGCACCGCCAATTTGAGCAAGTTGAGTGGCACTTGTGCCAACCGGCAGCACTTTGACACCTTTCCAGCCCAGCACGCCAAGCTCTTTAAGTACGATCCCTGCATCAGCAGGTGGCGCTACGCCCAAGTCAATGATGTCAGGCTTTTGCTCAGTGAGTTTGGCCGCCACCGGTTGAAACTGTGTGGTGCCACGCTCGTACCAATTAGAAGACAAAACCTTCACGCCCAGTGCTGCCCAAGCTTTTTGTGCGACCAGTTCAACTTCTTTGCCTGACGCATCGTTTGCGTTCAAGATCGCGACTGTTTTTGCCTTGGGATTTTGCGCCAAAACATACTTGTAAAGTGGATCAAGAATCTCAAACGGTGTATTGGATTGAGTAAACGTCAAGGGAAACTGTGGACCTTTGACACTTTTACCCCAGGCCGAAATAAAAATCATCACACCGCTTCGCTCAGAGAGCGACTGCAGCGCTGAAATCGGGGCAGTGCCGATACCGCCAACAATAAATTTAACTTTGTCGCGGTTAATCAGGTTTTGTGCGACTTTGGTGCCTTCAGCTGCAGTGTATTTGTTGTCGTAAGCCACGACAGCAAAATTATATTTTTTGCCGCCAACCGTCACGCCACCTTCAAGATTAATTTTCTCTGCAGCTTGCTTAGCAGTCCACTCCATCCCCAAGCCCCACACGGCTGCAGCGCCCGACATGGGTGCTGAAATACCGAGTTTGATGATTTCTTGAGCTTGAACGTTTGTCGAAGTGGCGAGAGCCGCAAGCGCAAGGATTGCATAAACCTGTTTAAGATTTTTCATTTTTGTCTCCGGTTAATTTTTTTAAACGCTCGTGCAACTTAGGGTGAGCGTCATGTAACCTAAATGTACCATAGACCCAAGCCGCGCAAAAAGAAAAAATTCTCGAGATTTTTCTAAAAAATCATCGAGAATTTTTATCAGGGCTGACAGGGTCAAGACACGATCGAGTAGGTTAGATACCCTCAACGATTCGAATGTCGCGCTCAGCAGCATTTGGGCCTAAGGCTTTGATGGCCTCTTGATAGCCGGGGCTGTTGTAGGCAGCTTGTGCGGCCTCAACGCTTTCAAACTCAATGAGTACCGTGCGTTGTTTGACTCCTTGCTCTTTTGTCACGGCGGCCTCGCCACGGGCCAGAAATTTTCCGCCGGCAGCGATCAGCGAGGGACCGGCTAATTTTGCATAGGCGGCGAGGGCGTCTGGATTTGAAATTGAACGGTAAGCACTGATCCAATAGGCTTTGGGCATGACGAAATCTCCGAGTTTGTTTGAGTGTCGCCATATTACCAAGGGTACTGCCCTGCAAGTGACCCAGCTTACTTTCTCGTCTTGATTCGATGGTGCGCCGCCGCATATACGTGGATCATTGAATACATGTATTATTTTTTAATGACAGCCACTTTCACTGATGTACAAAACTCGTTACGCGCACCGTTCAAAGTGCGCAGTTTTCGTTTTCAATTCCCCGCTGATTTAGCGGCATCTTTAGCCTTTGAGATGGAGGTCCTGGTTCTCGGCTGGTATGTGTTGGTCGAGTCGGGTTCGGTCATGATGTTGGTGCTCTATGGGGCCTTACAATTCTTCGGCTCTGTGTTTTCTCCCCTGTTTGGTGTCGCGGGTGATCGCTTGGGCTACCGAACTTTATTTTTGCTGACGCGGGGGGTATACGTCGTACTGGCAGCCCTGGTGATGGTGCTGGCTTTTATGTCCTTACTCACGCCATACCTGGTCATCGCCGTGGCGGCAATCGTTGGCATGATTCGCCCCTCCGACAACATGATGCGTTATGCGCTTGTTGGCCAAACGGTGCCAGTCGAGCAGTTAACTGGCGCCTTGGGAATTTCTCGGATGACCGCCGATTCGGCACGTGTTGTGGGTGCTTTATTAGGAGTGGGTACTGTCGCGCAGTTCGGTATGGCTGCTGCCTATGTGGTCATTGCAGTTCTGTACGCGTGTAGTTTTATATTCTCAACGGGTGTTGCAGGCAAAGAGAGCGACGCGGCGCCACAGGCTGCGCGCTCTGCTTTTAGCGAGTTGGTTGCTGCCTTTCAGTATGTTTGGGTTCGGCCAGCGTTATTCGGAGCATTGAGTTTGGCCTTTTTGGTCAATTTTTTTGCGTTTCCCTTTACCTTAGGATTGCTGCCCTACATCGCTAAAAATATATTTGAAGTCGGGCAAGCGGGCTTGGGTGCTTTGAGTGCGAGCTTCGCTTTTGGTGCACTGTTGGGGTCGTTGGTGCTTGGATTGAATAGATTTTCATTGGGCACTGGCCGTGCGATGTTGGTGACCGCTGGTTTTTGGTTCGGTTGCTTATTGTTTTTTAGTTTTCTAACTGAACTCTATGCGGGAATGTTTGTGCTTGTCTGCACGGGGTTTGTACAAAGTTTAAGCATGACACCCTTGGCGGCAGTGATGTTGCGCGCGACAGAGCCCGCATTTAGGGGGCGAGTCATGGGCATGCGTATGCTGGCAATTTGGGGGCTACCTGCGGGCCTGTTGGCCGCTGGGCCCTTGATCGCATGGCTTGGTTATCAAGGGGTCGCGTTGCTTTACACCCTTGCGGGTGTCGCTCTGACGTTTGGTATCGGCTACTGCTGGCGTCATGCTCTGTGGGATAAAGCCGCGCCAGCTAATCAACACAGCTAAATCGGGCGAGTTGACTTCCGCCCCGCCCTAAAGGCCGAGGCTTTCGGCGCGATCCGGTAAAAGTAGGGTCAGCGCATGCAAGGCGCTTCTGCAAAAAATAATGCTTTGTGTTAGGGTTCTCCCTGAGACAAAAAAGATGCGCCCAAAGAGCCCCATGAAGATTTTTTACGGTTGGAAGATGGTTTTTGCAGCGGCCTCGCTGCAATTTTTGCAGTCAATGATGCTGCATCAAGCTTTTGGGGCTTACCTGACCGTATTGATTGAAGAAAAAGGCTGGAGCAAAACCTCGGTATCCGCTGCCTCAGCGATGATGTCCATGGAAGCGGCGGTTATTGGCCCTTTGCTTGGGTGGTTTTTGGATCGCTTTGGTTCGCGTGGCGTGATTAGAATTGGGGTCATTGTGTTTGGCATCGGCTTTATGTTGATGAGTCAAGTCGAAACCCTGCCCCAATTTTATGGCGCGGTGATTGTGATTGCGATTGGCTCTTCAATGGCGGGCTATTTCCCGCTGAATGTTGGCATTATTCAGTGGTTCGAAAAAAAGCGTGCCCGTGCACTGTCAAGCGTCGGTCTGGGTCTTGCGTTAGGTGGCATGTTCGTACCGGTGGTTGCCTATAGCATACAGAGCAATGGTTGGCGCTTGACCTCCTTTGTTTGTGGCGTGGCGGTGATCGTGTTGGGATACCCTCTGGCTTGTATATTTCGTCGGCGTCCCGAAGATTTTGGACTGACTGTCGATGGCTTGGGTGCAGCTCGAGGCGCAGTTGATTTGACCGCGAAGCCCGAAGAAAATAACGAGCCAGAATTTACTGCGCGTCAAGCCTTGCGCACTCAATCATTTTGGTTACTGTCAGCCGGGCACGGCGTGGCCCTGATCGTGGTGACAGCCGTGAATACGCATGCGATTAACCACATGCGCATTTCGCTGGGATACACCATTTCACAGGCTGCTGTTTACATCACACTCATGACTGCTTTTCAGGTGGTGGGCGTGCTAATCGGTGGTTGGCTGGGCGATAAGCTACGCAAAAATCGAATGTCAGCAGTCTGTATGTTGATGCATATGGCCGGTCTGTTGATGCTGACCTATGCAGGTGGCCCGGCGATGCTCATTGGGTTTGCAGTGTTGCATGGCTTAGCCTGGGGGGTTCGTGGCCCTTTCATGCAGGCGATTCGCGCAGATTATTTTGGGCGTAAGTCTATCGGAATGATTCTTGGCTTATCCGCGTTACTGACTGCGGTGGGGCAAGTGTCTGGGCCCTTACTGGCGGGTATTATGGGTGATGCGACTGGCAACTATTTGCTTGGTTTTACCGTATTGGCCTTGATCTCAGGTGCGGGTTCCGCCTTGTTCTGGTTTGCAAAACCCCCTCCGCTGCCAGTAAAGGGTTCCTGAACGTACGGATCAACGGTATGCTTTGTCGCTGGGGACGTAAAAAATATAAAACGGGGTAGGGACAAATGAACACAAATATGTCGAAGTTCGCAACACAAACAGCGCGATACCTAGGTCTATCGATTTTAGGTTGGGGATTGGCGAGTGCAGCGTTGCCAGTCTGTGCACAAATTTGGCCCGCCAAACCGGTGCATTTGATTGTTGGCTTCGCACCAGGCGGCGGCACCGACATCGTTGCTCGAGCGCTCAGCGTACCCATGACGGCGGCTTTAGGGCAGTCAATCGTTGTCGAAAACAAAGCGGGTGCAGCGGGCACCATCGGCGCAGATTACGTTGCAAAGGCAACGCCTGATGGCTACACCTTATTGATGGGGCATTCAAACTCGAATGCGATTTCACCCTTTGTCTTAAAAAATATTCCTTACAACCCTGCAACCGACTTTACGCCTATTACGTATTTAGGCTATGTGCCCAATGTCTTGGTGGTCAATGTTGCAGTGCCAGTCAAAGATGTGGCTGAACTGATTGCGTTGGCCAAGACCAAGCCCGGTATCTTGACCTATGGCTCGTCGGGCATCGGTAGCACTCAGCATTTAGCCGGTGCGTTGTTTTCACAAATCGCAGGCATTTCGCTGAACCATATTCCTTACAAAGGTAGTGGGCAGTCCATCATTGATTTGCTGGCGGGCCAAATTACGATGAACTTTGATACGTTGCCACCGGTGCTTGAGCAAATTCGTTCTGGCAAACTTAAAGCGCTTGCAATTTCAACTCCAAAGCGGTTGTCTCAATTGCCTAATGTTCCGACGTTTACCGAAGTTGGTATCAAGGGTTTTGAGGTTACAAATTGGTACTCGATCATGGGGCCAAAGGGGATGCCGCCGGCACTGGTTGCGCAAATCGACAAGGCAGTCAAAGCTGCAATGGCAGATCCAAAAACTAAAAAAACACTCGAAGAACAAGGCTTACAAACTGAGGGTGCAGCCACTCCTGCAGCTTTCTCTGCTTTTTTGCAAGACGAATTAGTTAAATACAAACAGCTGGTTCAAACACTCAACATCAAAGCTGACTGAGTGCCATGTCAAATATTTTTCATCGTGCGCCCCGACAAAAATTACCCACTGTTGTCGATGGGCATGGGATTGAATTGATTGACAGCACCGGTAAGCGCTATCTGGATGCTTCGGGCGGTGCTGCCGTGTCGTGCTTAGGGCATAGTCATCCCCAAGTTGTACGTGCGATTCAGCAACAACTCGACCATATCGCCTATGCGCACACGTCATTTTTTACCAATGAGCCTGCTGAGCAGTTGGCCACGACACTTGCGCAGGCCGCGCCCGGCGATTTAAATCATGTGTTCTTTGTTTCAAGCGGCTCTGAGGCAATCGAAGCCTCGTTAAAGTTAGCCCGGCAATTTTTTGTTGAACGAGGTGAAACTCAGCGCAGATATTTTATTGCTCGACGTCAAAGCTATCACGGCAATACGCTTGGCGCCTTGGCCATTGGTGGCAACGCAGGCCGCCGAGAGCCGTTTCTACCGTTGCTTGTTGCAGCCCATCATGTGTCGCCCTGTTACGCTTATCGCGAGCAGGGCACGCAAGAAAATGATGCGCAATATGCGCAACGCTTAGCAACTGAACTCGAAGCCAAGATTATCGAAGTTGGGCCTGATACGGTCGCGGCCTTCGTCGCTGAGACTGTTGTCGGGGCCACAGCGGGTGCGCTAGCACCTGTAGGCGATTATTTAAAACGGATTCGTGCGGTCTGTGATCGTTATGATGTGCTGCTGATTTTGGATGAAGTGATGTCTGGCATGGGCAGAACAGGCCATCTGTTTGCCTGCGACGAAGATGGGGTAGCGCCCGATATTATTGCGATTGCAAAAGGTCTTGGTGCGGGGTATCAGCCTATCGGTGCAATGATTGCCTCGACACGTATCTACGACACGATTGTGGGTGGCAGTGGTTTTTTTCAACATGGGCACACCTATGTGGCGCATGTGGCTGCGTGTGCCGGTGCGCTCGCTGTGCAGCGTGTGATTCAAGAAGAGCATTTGCTAGATAACGTAAAAGAGCGTGGTGAACAGCTGCGCCAATTACTGCGAGATAAATTCTCTGCTCATCCTCACGTGGGCGATGTGCGTGGCAGAGGGTTGTTTGTTGGCATAGAGTTTGTACAAGACCGTTTGAGCAAAGCGGCCTTCGATCCTCGCTTAAAAGTCCATGCTCAACTTAAGGTCAGTGGCATGCAGCAGGGGCTACTAACGTACCCCTCAGGGGGTACGGTCGATGGCGTGCGAGGCGATCACGTATTGTTGGCACCACCCTTTATTTGCACCGAAGCTGATATTGAACGGATCTGCGAGCGCTTTGTGAAAGCTGTTCAAGCCGTCTTGTCTTGAGTTTGAAAAACACTTACTAGACCTGTTCGAGGCGCGGGGCACCGCGAACACTGAGCAGGTCTGGGGTGACTTCAGTGAGATCTTTACACCCCAGTAGGGCCAGATCGCGATCAATTTCGGTACGCAAAACATCGACGACTTTCGCGATGCCCTCGCTACCTGCGAGCGCCGCGCCGTAAAGTTGAGGGCGGCCCATAAAAACAAGTTTGGCACCAAGGGCGATGGCTTTAAGCACGTCGGTTCCGCGCCTAAAGCCACCGTCAATCAACACCGGTAAGCTCTTGGGCACGCTGCGCACCACCTCGGGTAGAGCTTGCAGAGGCGCAATCGCGCCGTCGAGTTGCCGACCGCCATGATTAGAGACAATCAGCGCATCCATGCCTGTGGCAGCAGCGAGTTCAGCGTCTTGAGGATGCATCACGCCTTTCACCATGAGATGACCGGGCCAGCGATCTCGAAGCCATTTCAGGTCTTCCCAACTCAACCGATCGCGTCCTGCACGAAAGCCTTTGGCTGTGTTTTCTGTAATAGAGGGCCCCATGGTTTCGTACATGTTGACAAACCGCGGCACGCCCGTCGTCAACACCGTTTTGGCAAATACCTCAAGCAACCAACGCGGATGCATCAAGCCACTGCCGATCAGCTTAGGAGTGAGTCGAAACGGAATCGTAAAGTCGTTGCGCTGATTGTTTTCACGATTGGCGCCTACACAGGTGTCAATCGTGACGACGATAGTTTTTACACCCGCTGCGTCAAGGCGGTCTGCGATGTTGCCGATTCGCGCGCGGTCGCCCGGAAAATAACCTTGGTACCAACAATGCGGAGCGATCTTTGCCAAGGTTTCGATCGCAACATTCGAGGCGCCGCTGATGATGTAGGGTAGTTGCGATCGCATGGCTTCGGTCGCAAGTTTCGTGTCGCAATCGTGGCAAACAATGGCGTTGAGGCCCGTGGGCGCGAAGCCGAAAGGGCTCGCATAGGTTTGCCCCAATACCGTAACTGTCTGACTGCGTGCGGAGACATTGCGCAGCCCGCGAGCCCGAAACACAAGCTGATCAAAGACGGCGCGATTGCCGATGAGCGCAACCTCATCTTCGGTACCACCGCGCACGTATTCGAAGACTGCTTTTGGCAGTTGGCGTTTCGCTTGACGCTCGAAATCACCAATCGATAAAAGTCTGTGTAACGTGCTCACTGAATTAGCCATCCTTGACGGTGATTATCGCAATAAGCCGTGTCACTCTTGGAAGGCGGTTATTTCTGCAGCAATCCATGCGAGTGACAGGCGGTCGTTATTGACTTAACTGGGCACGGTTGCGTTCAATGAAGCTGCCTAATTTCGAATACTCTTTCGCTAAAAAGGCTTCAAACTGTTTTGGATTCGAGCCGCCTGGAATAATTCCAAGCCCTGCGAAACGCTCACGCACGTCGGCTTGTGCCAGTACCGCCCGGACATCCGCTGACAGCTGTTCTTGAATGGCATTGGGCGTGGCACTAGGGACCATTAGCCCGTACCAAGCCGTCATGTCAAAGTTTGGCAAGCCCACCTCCGTGGCGCTCGGTAGATCCCACCCGGGCATTCTGTCTTTTAGACCCATAAATAAAGCCTTGACTCGCCCGCCGTCAGCGTGGGGTTTAAACACCGCGCCCTCAAAAATGCCATCGATTTGTTTACCGATTAAGTCATTTAAGGCACCGATGCTGCCAGACTTATAGGGTGGGAACACCATCGGTACACCGGTTTGATTTGAGAATTCGAGTGCGGCGAAATGCATGCTTGCACCGATCGTAGAAATACCAAAATTCATCGGGCGATTTTGTGCTTTGGCATAGGCGATGTATTCGGCAACCGTATTTGCCGGCACATCACTGCGAACCAACAGTGCCAAGGGGTAAGTGCCAAGCGAAGTGATCGGGGATAAGTCAGAGGCTTTATAGGGCAATTCTTTGATTAAAAATTGATTACTAATCCATGCAAACGCGACGTACAAGATGGTGTAACCGTCTGGTTTTGCCTTGGCAACTAGGCTGGTGCCGATCACAGTTTGGCCACCTGGGCGATTATCAACGACTACTGGTTGATTCCATTTTTTACTAAGTGCTTGGGCGACGACACGTGCTTGAGCATCAGAACTGCCCCCCACGCCGAAGGGCACAACGATCGTGACAGGCTTGTCTGGAAACGCAGCCTGCG
>CANKOW010000130.1 GCA_947484295.1 Alcaligenaceae bacterium
CCGGACACTTTGTTCGGGCGTGATTACAACCAAGCATTGGTGCACCAAATTGTGGTTGCGTTTCAGGCGAACGCCCGTCAGGGGACGCGCGCTCAAATGGACCGTGCTGAGGTCAGCCACTCGACCAAGAAGCCTTGGAATCAAAAGGGCACCGGTCGGGCACGCGCCGGTATGTCTTCTTCGCCCATATGGCGAGGCGGCGGCCGAATTTTCCCGAACAGGCCGGATGAAAACTTCACCCAAAAGGTGAACAAGAAGATGTACCGGGCTGGTATGGCGTCTATTTTTTCCCAGTTGGCTCGGGAGGGGCGAATTTCAGTCGTTGACTCTATCGGGGCCGACTCGCCAAAAACAAAGCTGTTTGCCGCCAAGCTCAAGGCCATGGGATTGGACTCGGTTCTGGTGATTTCTGAGCAGGTTGACGAAAACCTGTTGCTCGCATCCAGGAATCTGACCAACGTTTTGGTGGTTGAGCCGCGTCATGCCGACCCTCTGTCTTTGATTCATTTCAAAAGGGTCTTGGTTACCAAGGCCGCGATTGAGCAACTCAAGGAGATGCTGGCATGACCGCAGCCAAGTTTGCAGAGGATCGACTGGCGCAGATTTTGGTGGCCCCAATCGTTAGCGAAAAATCCACCATGATTTCGGACAAGCACAACCAAGTGCTGTTTCAGGTGCTACGGGACGCGACCAAGCCGGAGATAAAGGCTGCCGTCGAATTGATGTTCAAGGTTGAAGTGGAGTCGGTTCAGACCGTGCTTCAAAAAGGCAAGGTCAAACGCTTCGGTCGTTCAGTCGGTCGCCGTGATCATGTCAAGAAGGCCTATGTTTGCTTGCGGGCCGGACAGGAACTCAATATTTCTGGGGGGGGCGCGTAATGGCCGTCGTCAAAGTTAAGCCGACATCGCCCGGGCGCCGCGCTGTCGTGAAGGTGGTGCACTCTCACTTGCACAAAGGCAAGCCGGAGGCATCCCTGCTTGAGGCTCAGTTCCAGCATGCAGGCAGGAACAACAATGGGCACATCACGATCCGTCACAAAGGCGGCGGGCATAAGCACCACTACCGGGTGGTTGATTTCGTGCGCAACAAAGACGGGATTCCGGCCAAGGTAGAGCGAATTGAGTACGACCCAAATCGTACGGCGCACATTGCGCTGGTTTGCTATGCAGACGGTGAGCGTCGCTATGTGATCGCGCCGCGTGGCCTAGAAATCGGACAAACCTTGCTGAGCGGTGCTGAGGCACCCATCAAGGCAGGAAACACGTTGCCCATTCGAAATATTCCCGTCGGCTCAGTCATTCATTGCATCGAACTTCTTCCAGGCAAGGGTGCTCAGATTGCCCGTTCAGCCGGAACTGCATGTACCTTGCTCGCCCGGGAGGGTACGTACGCTCAGGTTCGTCTGCGTTCCGGTGAGGTGCGGCGTATCCACATTGACTGTCGCGCGACGATTGGCGAGGTTTCCAACGAAGAGCACAGCCTGCGTCAGTACGGCAAGGCAGGGGCGATTCGATGGAAGGGCATTCGTCCAACCGTTCGCGGGGTGGCGATGAACCCAGTTGATCACCCTCACGGTGGTGGCGAGGGTCGTACTGGAGAGGGGCAAGTACCAGTTTCCCCTTGGAACACGATGACCAAGGGTTACCGCACTCGCAACAACAAGCGCACGCAAACGTTCATCGTTTCGCGTCGCAAGAAGTAAAGGGGCCGCAAGATGACCCGTTCGCTGAAAAAAGGTCCCTTCGTCGACCATCACCTGATGTCGAAAGTTGACAAAGCGGTGGCCATCAAGGACAAGAAGCCCATCAAGACTTGGTCGCGTCGTTCAACGATATTGCCGGATTTCATTGGGTTGACCATTGCAGTCCACAACGGCAAGCAGCACATACCCGTCTACGTTACCGACCAGATGGTGGGGCATAAGTTGGGTGAGTTCGCACTGACCCGCACCTTCAAGGGGCATCCGGCCGACAAAAAGGCCGCGAGGAAATAAGGAACCGAGATGGAAACCCGTTCAATCGTTCGCGGCGTCAGGCTTTCTGCAGACAAGGGTCGGTTGGTTGCCGATTTGGTACGTGGCCGCCCCGTTGGTCAGGCCCTCAACATTCTGGCGTTCACGCCCAAGAAAGCCGCCGGCATCATCAAGAAGGCGCTGGAATCTGCTATCGCAAATGCCGAACACAACGATGGCGCTGACATCGATGAGTTGAAGATCAAGACGATCTTTGTTGAGCAAGGTGCCACGTTGAAGCGTTTTTCTGCCCGCGCCAAGGGGCGGGGAAATCGCATCAGCAAGCCGACCGCGCACATCTACATCACCGTCGGCAACTGAGGCTCAAGGAAGATCATGGGACAAAAGATTCATCCGGTCGGCTTCAGGCTGCCGGTCACAAGAAATTGGGCTTCGCGTTGGTATGCGAATAATCAAAACTTCGCGACGATGCTTGCGGAAGATTTGAAAGTTCGCGAGTACCTCAAGGTGCGGTTAAAAAGTGCAGCAGTCTCTCGCGTGCTTATTGAGCGTCCGGCAAAGAACGCGCGCATCACGATTTTCTCCGCTCGGCCCGGTGTCGTTATTGGAAAAAAAGGCGAGGACATCGAGAGTTTGAAGGCTGAGTTGACCCGTCGACTTGGAGTTCCGGTTGCCGTCAACATTGAAGAGGTTCGTAAGCCCGAGATTGACGCACAGTTGATTGCTGACAGCATCACGCAGCAGCTTGAAAAGCGGATCATGTTTCGCCGAGCCATGAAGCGCGCCATGCAAAATGCCATGCGTCTCGGTGCGCAAGGTATCAAGCTGATGTCGTCCGGCCGATTGAACGGAATTGAGATTGCTCGTTGCGAATGGTATCGGGAGGGGCGTGTGCCTCTCCACACCTTGAAGGCTGATATTGATTATGGCTTCTCTGAAGCCAAGACCACATACGGGATTATCGGCGTCAAGTGCTGGGTATATCGTGGTGATCGTTTGGGGCAAGGCGAGACCCCAGGTGTTGTAGCAAAGCCAGAGGGTGACGATGATCGACGTCCGCGTCGCAACGCTCGTCCTGGTGCTCCGACGGGTAAGGGTCGCCCTGGCGAGAATCCCGGCGCTGAGCGCGGACCACGTGCAGCATTAAAACCGCACGAAGCAACCCCGACCGCAGTTGATGGCGGCGAGGGAAAACCTTCTGGCGTGAAGCGTGTTCGCAAGGCGGTTCCACCAACGCCCGGTGAAGTCAAAGGAGAATAACGATGCTGCAACCAGCTCGCAGAAAGTTCCGTAAGGAGCAAAAGGGCCGTAACACTGGTGTGGCGACTCGGGGTGCCAAGGTATCCTTTGGTGATTTCGGTTTGAAGGCGACCGAGCGCGGCCGATTGACTGCTCGCCAGATCGAGGCAGCGCGTCGTGCGATCTCTCGCCACGTGAAGCGTGGCGGCAGAATCTGGATTCGAATCTTTCCGGATAAGCCCATTTCTCAAAAGCCGGCCGAGGTTCGCATGGGCAACGGTAAAGGCAACCCTGAGTACTACGTGGCTGAGATTCAGCCCGGTAAGGTCCTGTACGAGATCAACGGTGTGCCAGAGGAGCTTGCTCGTGAGGCTTTCAGGCTGGCTTCGGCAAAGCTTCCGCTCAGCACCACATTCGTCGCGCGACAAGTCGGCGCTTGATGTCTACTGGAGAACTTAAAGTGAAAGCATCAGAACTCCGCTCAAAAGACGTGGTTGGCCTCAAGAAAGAGGTCAGCGAACTGCTTAAGTTGCACTTTGGTTTGCGTATGCAAAAGGCGACGCAGCAACTGTCCAATCACACACAGTTGGGTAACACGCGGCGAGATATAGCTCGTGCCAAGACCATCTTGGTGCAAAAGAAACGTGAAGTGAAAGAAGCGATGAAATGAACCAAGCTCAAACTGTCATCAAAGAAAAGACGGTCCGGACGTTGGTTGGTAAGGTGGTCAGCGACAAGCGCAGCAAGACCATCACCGTTCTGATTGAGCGGCGTACCAAGCACGAGCTTTATGGAAAGATCGTTGCGAAGACAAGTAAATACCACGCGCACGACGAGTCCAATGAGTACAAAAACGGTGATGTGGTGGAGATATCTGAAAGCCGCCCCATTTCAAAGACAAAGGCTTGGGTGGTGACGAAGCTCGTTCAAAAAGCCAGAGAGGTCTGACAGCCTAGGGATGCAACCCTTCAATTGAAATTGATGAGTTGTGAATTCGGCGGCAGGAGAGAAAAAAGTTTAGGCCTCAAGCATAAAGAGCGGTACACTAGTGAGCTTTCCTGCGCTGCTTTGGTCTGCCAAACGGTGCATTTAATCTAATCCACTTCGGGTGTCACGCCTGAAGTAACGGAACCAAGACTAGCTGAGTGGTGCTTGCTGACGTAAGCGCCTGATCTGCACAAGTTGGGACAAAAAATGATCCAAATGCAATCGCGGCTCGATGTCGCTGACAACACTGGCGCCAAGTCGGTGATGTGTATCAAAGTTCTTGGCGGATCCCGAAGGCGTTATGCCGGAATCGGTGACGTGATCAAGGTCAGCATCAAAGAAGCTGCCCCTCGGGGGCGGGTCAAAAAGGGTGAGGTCTACAGTGCCGTGGTCGTTCGCACCGCAAAGGGTGTTCGTCGGCAAGACGGCTCCTTGGTGAAGTTTGATGGCAACGCTGCTGTGCTCTTGAACGCCAAGTTGGAGCCAATTGGCACGCGAATTTTCGGGCCGGTCACTCGTGAGTTGCGCACTGAGCGCTTCATGAAGATTGTCTCGCTCGCTCCAGAAGTACTTTAAAAAGTGGTGGGGGTAAGGTGATGAACAAAATTCGCAAGGGTGACGAGGTCGTTGTTTTGACTGGTCGCGATAAGGGCAAGCGAGGGGTGGTTGCATCAAGGATTGACGGCGATCGAATCGAGGTTGTGGGTGTGAACCTTGTGAAAAAGCACGTCAAGCCCAATCCGATGAAGGGTGTAACGGGTGGGATCGTGGAAAAAACGATGCCAATCCATCAGTCAAATGTTGCGATCTTTAATTCCGCTGCTGGCCGTGGGGATCGCGTGGGAATCAAACTTTTGGCAGACGGCAAGAAGGTGCGAATCTTCAGGTCCACTGGTGAAGAAATTAAGGCTTAAAGGTCTGATATGGCGCAACAACAATTGGCTCGTCTTCAGGTTATCTACCGAGATATCGTCGCTCCTGGGTTGATGGCCAAGTTTGGTTATCAGTCTCCAATGGAGGTGCCACGCATCACCAAGATCACTCTAAACATGGGTGTCAGCGAGGCTGTATCGGATAAAAAGGTGATGGAGCACGCAGTTAGTGACATGACAAAAATCGCTGGGCAAAAGCCAGTGGTGACCAAGTCAAAGAAAGCAATTGCAGGATTCAAAATCCGCGATGGTGTACCTATTGGTTGTATGGTCACTTTGCGTGGCGTTCATATGTATGAGTTTTTAGACCGCTTTGTAACGATAGCGCTGCCACGCGTTCGGGATTTTCGCGGTATCTCTGGCCGCTCGTTTGACGGCCGCGGAAACTACAATATCGGCGTTAAAGAGCAGATCATTTTTCCTGAGGTCGATTACGACAAGGTGGACACGCTCCGAGGGCTGAATATCAGCATCACGACTACCGCTAAAAGCGATGACGAATGCAAGGCGCTACTCGCCGCATTTAAATTTCCATTTAAGAACTGAGGCCGGCTGTGGCAAAACTATCACTCATTCAGCGTGAACTCAAGCGCAAGCAACTTGCCGATAAATACGCGAAAAGATATTCGGAGTTCAAGGGAATTGCGAATGATGCCAAAAAGACGGATGAAGAAAGATATGCTGCACGGCTTGAGTTGCAAAAATTGCCGCGAAATTCTTATCCCACTCGCCAGCGAAATCGTTGCGCCTTGACCGGGCGGCCTCGCGGCACGTTCCGGAAATTCGGCTTGGGCCGAAATAAGATTCGAGAATTGGCGTTTAAGGGTGATATCCCTGGCGTTATCAAGGCAAGCTGGTAATCTGCGAGCAGATCAGGAGAATATCGTATGAGTATGAGCGATCCAATCGCCGACATGTTGACTCGAATCCGTAATGCTCAAATGGTTGAGAAGCCCACGGTGTCGATGCCATGCTCGAAGTTGAAAATTGCTATCGCCCAAGTGTTGAAAGACGAGGGCTATGTCGACGGGTTTGTGGTTTCAACCACTGACGGAAAGCCCCAGTTGCAGATTTCACTGAAGTACTATGCGGGCAAGCCAGTGATTGAGCATATCGAACGTGTTAGTCGCCCAGGACTTCGTGTCTACAAAGGTCGGCACGATATCCCAAATGTTAAAAATGGGCTCGGCGTGGCTATAGTGACGACGCCTAAGGGCGTGATGACCGATCGTAAGGCTCGCCAAGTTGGTATCGGTGGTGAAGTTCTTTGCTACGTGGCCTAAGGGGAGATCAGGATGTCAAGAGTCGGAAAAATGCCGCTGACCCTGCCTGCTGGGGTAAAGGTTAATATCTCGCAAGAGGAAATTCAAGTCACGGGCGTGCTTGGTGCTTTGGTGCGTCCTGCTAATCATTTGGTAAAGATTCATGGTTCTGCAGACAGGCTTGAGTTTACGCCTGCTGACGGCAGTACGGCTGCAGATGCGATGTCTGGAACGATGCGTGCGCTAGTGTCCAATATGGTTAATGGCGTCAGTAAAGGGTTCGAAAAGAAATTGAACCTGGTGGGCGTTGGCTTCAAAGCCCAAGCGGCTGGAAGCAAGTTAAACCTACAGATCGGTTTTTCTCATCCAGTCTCGAAGGAGATGCCGATTGGCGTGAAGGTGGATTGCCCGACACAGACAGAAATCGTGATCAAGGGCTCTGATCGACAGGTGGTAGGTCAAATCGCAGCCGAAGTGAGAGCAATTCGTCCTCCCGAGCCCTATAAAGGTAAGGGAATTCGTTATGCGAATGAGAAGATCACGATCAAAGAAACCAAGAAGAAGTAAGAGGCTAATTTCATGTTGAATAAAAAAGATCAGCGTGTTCGCCGCTCTGGGCAGACGCGGGCTCGAATTGCTCGGCAGGGGGTGGCTCGGCTTTCTGTCTTCAGAACCAACTCACACATTTACGCGAGCGTCATTTCTGGTGACGGTTCGCGTGTACTGGCCAGTGCGTCCACACTGGAGGCTGGTATCCGAAAAGAACTCGGTGATGCAGCGAATGGTGGGAATGTGGGTGCAGCGTCGATCGTTGGAAAGCGAATTGCCGAAAAAGCCAAGGCGGCCGGGATAGAGAAAGTCGCCTTTGACCGCGCCGGTTTTGCGTATCACGGGCGCGTTAAGGCTCTCGCCGATGCTGCGCGTGAAGCCGGCCTACAGTTCTAAGCGGGGATTTCAAAAATGGCAAAATTTCAGGCTCGGGCTCAAACCGAAGGTAATGACGACGGTCTCAAGGAAAAAATGATTGCGGTGAACCGCGTCACTAAAGTTGTGAAGGGTGGTAGAACTCTTAGTTTTGCTGCACTGACTGTAGTTGGCGACGGAGACGGTCGAATTGGTATGGGCAAGGGTAAAGCAAAAGAGGTACCTGTGGCAGTTCAAAAGGCCATGGAGTCCGCCCGGCGAAATATGGTCAAGATTTCATTGAGAAATGGTTCCATTCACCACAAGGTAGTGGGTGAACATGGGGCTTCACACGTTTTGATGGCGCCGGCACCGTCGGGAACTGGAATCATCGCGGGCGGCCCTATGCGAGCAGTCTTTGAAGTCATGGGTGTTACCGACATCGTCTGCAAGAGTCTAGGATCCTCAAATCCCTACAATTTGGTACGAGCAACACTTGATGCTCTCAAGCATACAAGTACGCCTGCAGAGGTGGCGGCGAAACGTGGTTTGACAGTTGAAGAAATTTTCAACTGATCTCTTTTTGGAAAATCGATCATGAGTGAAAAGCCCACAGTAAAAATCAAGCTGGTTCGCAGCATTGCAGGTACCAGAGAGTCCCATCGTGCCACCGTGCGTGGTCTTGGTTTGCACAAGTTGAACAGCGAGTCGACCCTCGAAGATACTCCCTCGGTTCGTGGAATGATCAACAAGATTTCTTACCTGCTCAAGGTACTTTGATTGCCATTTGAAAGTTAGCCATGGAACTCAATTCAATTAAGCCTGCCTTTGGGGCCAAACGTAACCGTAGGCGAGTTGGGCGAGGAATAGGATCAGGCCTGGGAAAAACCGCAGGTCGTGGACACAAGGGACAAAAGTCTCGTGCTGGTGGGTATCACAAGGTTGGCTTTGAAGGCGGGCAAATGCCGCTGCAGCGTCGCCTGCCCAAGCGCGGTTTCAAGTCGACTACATCGAAGTACAACGCCGAGATTACCTTGACGGATTTGGAGCGGATGGAAGCTTCGGAAGTCGATCTGTTGACATTGAAGCAAGTCGGGCTTGTTGGAGAAATGTCGAAGTTTGTGAAAGTTATCAAGACTGGGACGTTGACTCGCGCTGTCTGCCTTAAGGGGATCTCGGCAACCGCGGGTGCTCGGCAGTCTATCGAGTCCGTTGGTGGTTCGGTAGCTTGATCTTGATTTGATAATCTCCATCGGTTGACCATCAACGTGGCTACGAGTTCTGCTCAGGCAGCAAAAGGATCGAAGTTCGGGGATCTTCGGCGTAGACTCGTTTTTCTTTTGTTGGCTTTGATCGTTTATAGGATTGGGTCACATATCCCTGTGCCGGGGATAAATCCAGATCAATTGGCTGAACTGTTTAAGGGTCAACAGGGAAGTATATTAAGTCTCTTTAATATGTTTTCCGGTGGAGCCCTGTCGCGATTTTCAGTATTCGCGCTCGGGATCATGCCATATATTTCCGCATCGATCATCATGCAGTTGATGACGTATGTGGTTCCCTCGCTTGAGGCGCTCAAGAAGGAAGGCGAGTCTGGTCGTAGGAAGATCACACAGTTTACTAGATATGGCACGCTAGGCCTCGCTTTGTTTCAGTCCGTGGGAATTGCTGTGGCTCTAGAAGGATCCCAAGGCCTCGTCATTTCACCTGGTCTCGAGTTTCGGATTACCGCAGTGGTGAGCCTCGTTGCGGGAACCATGTTTTTGATGTGGTTGGGAGAGCAAATCACTGAGCGTGGTTTGGGTAATGGAATTTCCATCCTGATATTTTCGGGTATCGCCGCGGGTTTACCTGGAGCCATAGGTGGGTTACTGGAGCTTGTTCGTACTGGCGCGATGAGTTATGTTGCTTGCCTCTTTATCATTTTTGTTGTGATTTTGGTGACATTTTTCGTTGTCTTCGTTGAACGAGGTCAACGGAAGATCTTGGTGAATTATGCGAAACGGCAAGTGGGGAACAAGGTGTACGGTGGTCAATCTTCGCACCTCCCCTTAAAGTTAAATATGTCGGGCGTGATTCCTCCGATTTTTGCTTCGTCAATAATTCTTTTGCCTGCAACGGTGGTTAGTTGGTTTGCCACAGGTGATGGCTTGAGGTGGTTAAAGGACTTGGCTGATTTGCTTGCTCCAGGCCAGCCGATATATGTTCTCTTGTATGCCGCAGCTATTGTGTTTTTCTGCTTCTTCTACACAGCGCTAGTATTCAACAGCCGAGAGACTGCAGATAATTTGAAAAAAAGTGGGGCATTCATTCCTGGCATAAGGCCCGGAGACCAGACGTCGCGGCACATTGATCGTATTCTCTCCAGGCTAACGCTTGCTGGAGCCATCTACATCACGAGCGTTTGTCTTCTTCCTGAGTTTTTGGTGCTTAAGTACAACGTTCCGTTTTACTTTGGCGGAACCTCGCTGCTCATCATTGTGGTCGTCACGATGGATTTTTGGGCGCAG
>CANKOW010000131.1 GCA_947484295.1 Alcaligenaceae bacterium
CAGGTCTCTGTGACCCCAGAACTCACCGTATTTTTAAAGATTGATGCGCCAAAGACCGCCGCCGAGCAAGTCGCGACGCGTATTCGCAAAGAGCACGTCGAACAAGTCGCAGGTGTGCGCATTGTCACCAAAGACCGTGCACTCACTGAACTGCGCAGCAACCCAGCCTGGGAGCAAGCGCTCAAAGTATTACCCAGCAATCCACTGCCTGATGCCATCGTCGTCAGCCTCACGCCGGGCGAACAGCTGGCAGAGCGGGCCGACAAACTTGCACAAGTCTGGCGTAAGTGGCCGGGGGTTGACCTCGTGCAACTTGATACCGCGTGGGTACAACGCCTTGAGGCGCTTCTCAGATTTGGACGTATTGGTTTGCTGCTGCTCGCCTTAAGCGTCGCGCTCGTCGTGCTGGCAACAGTATTCAATACTGTGCGCATGCAGGCCTTATCGCAGCGCGAAGAAATCGGCGTCGCCCGCTTGGTCGGTGCCACAGAGTCTTTTGTTCGTCGACCATTTTTATATTTGGGCTCGGTCACCTGCAGCCTTGCAGCACTTATTGGGATTGGCATCGCACGCGCAGCACTAATCCCACTAAATGATGCGCTGGCTAGTTTGGCACGTAGTTACGACGCTGAGTTTGCCCTGTCGCTGCCTTCATTCTGGATGCTTGCCACAGCGGTGGTTTCTGTCGCAGTGCTGGGCGCGCTGTCTGCGCGTTGGTCGGTTCAGCGCAACACAAAATTTTGAGGCACTACGCATAAAGGCGCGCATCATTTTCCCTAGCATACAGACGAAAACTTACTGGCCTATGCGCAACGCTACGCCATCGTGCTGCCACCATTGACGCCAATGGTTTGACCCGTGACATAGCTCGAGAGCTCGTCACTGGCCAAAAACAGCAATACACCTGCGCATTCCTCAGGCCTTCCCAAGCGCCCCATCGGTATCGATTTTTTTAATTTTGCCTGCAAGTCATCTTTGCCAGTCACCGAGTTACTTGCATGCGCCGCGTGGATAGGCGTGTCAATCACACCTGGCGCCATCGCATTCACACGTATCCCTTCGCGCACCACCTCACGCGCCAAACCCTTTGAGTAGGTGGTGATGTACGACTTTGAAGCAGCATATAGACCTGCGCCCCGGGTACCACCCGTATTCGCGGCCTGAGACGTAATGTTGATGATGCTGCCACCGCCTTGCGCCCGCATGTGCGGGATCACTTCACGGCACAACACCATCATCGAACGCGCATTGAAATGAAACACCTCATCAATCGCTGCATCACTGGCCTCAGACAAAGCGATGCGGCGCATCATGCCACCCACGTTATTAATCAGCACATCGATACGACCGAAGCGCGCGTGCACGTCCTGCACTAATTGAACCAGCTGCGCCGAATCCATCACGTCGCAGCCAAACGCCTCAGCGCTTGAACCCGCCGCTTGAATCTGCGCCACGACCGACAAGGCCGCATCGCGCTGCGAACGATAATGGACCGCCACCCGAGCACCATAGCGACCGAACGCTAAGGCTGCAGCCGCCCCAATGCCCGAACTCGCACCTGTAATCAGCACCACTTTATTTTTCAAATCATTCATGGTTGTCTTTGTGATGCGTCATTTCTTTAGGCTGGCGCGGCCGGCTTCAAATAGCCAATCGCGTCCCGGTGCTGCCGCGAACAAGGTTTGTGTGTAGGCGTGCGCTGGCGCTAAAAAAATATCAGCCGTTGGACCGGTTTCAACGATTTCACCTTGTGACATGACCGCGATCCGGTCGCAAACCTGCGCCGCCACGCGCAAGTCGTGGGTAATAAATAGCATGGCCAAATTCAACTGCTCACGCACCTCGTCTAACAAACCAAGCACTTGTGCTTGCACTGAAACATCGAGAGCAGACACCGCTTCATCGGCGATCAAAATCTCGGGCTTCATCGCCAGAGATCGCGCAATACAAATCCGTTGGCGCTGACCCCCCGAAAACTCATGCGGAAACCGTTGCAGCATTGTTGGCTCAAGTCGCACGAGCTCCATTAACTCGCTGGCGTGTTTCCAAGCCTCTTGGCGTGTTGCGCCATAATTCATTGGCCCCTCAATAATCGAGTCGCCAACGGTGCGACGAGGGTTGAGTGAGCGATAAGGATCCTGAAAGACGATCTGCACACACTTTCGTAAAGGTCGCATTTGCCGATTCGACAACGGCGCAATGTCTTGCCCATGCTGAAAAATCGAGCCACTTGTGGTCGTAATCAATTTTGCCACGCAACGCGCGACGGTAGATTTTCCTGAGCCTGATTCACCCACAATGCCGAGTGTCTCGCCGCGGCGCAGTTCAAGCACGACTTGGCTGACCGCCGGCGTCCGACTGTTAGGATAGGTTTTGACCAATCGCTCAGTGCGCAAGATCACCTCGCCCCGCACCGATGCCTCGCGCACGCGTGGCGTCATACTGGGCACGGCAGCAATCAACATTTGAGTGTATGGATGCTCGGGATGCTCTAGCACTTGCTGTTTCTGGCCAAATTCAACGAGTTCGCCTTGGCGCAGTACCGCCACTCGGTCAGCAACCTCGGCCACCACACCAAAGTCGTGCGTGATGAACAATACGCCGGTGCCGTTTTCGCGCTGCAAGGTACGAATCAATGCCAGAATCTGAGCCTGGGTGGTGACATCAAGTGCCGTGGTAGGCTCATCAGCAATCAATAACAGCGGCTTTAAGACCAGAGCCATCGCGATCATGATGCGCTGACGCTGGCCGCCCGACAATTGATGCGGATACGAACGCAGCATTCTGAGCGGGTCAGGAAGCCCGACCTGTTGAATCATATCGAGCACACGCGCCTGGCGCTCTGAGGCCGTCAGCGCTGTGTGTGTACGCAAGACTTCATCGATTTGCTCACCACACGAAAAAACCGGGTTCAACGCCGTCATGGGCTCTTGAAAGATCATCGACATGGTGGTGCAGCGCAATTGCCGCAGCCGCGCTGGTGCCATCGTTAAGACGTCTTCACCCTGCAACAAAATCTTGCCTGCGGTTGGCACCAAGGCCTTAGCCTGTAAGCCCATCACCGTGTGAGCGATGGCAGATTTTCCTGAACCAGACTCGCCGACCAAGCAAACGATTTCACCCGGGTTGACCGTCAAGCTGACCTGTGCAACCGCATGGGCACGGTCTGCACCGCGCGGCAATGAAATGTCTAACGCTTGTATTTCAAGCACGGGCTGCGTCATAACCGTTTTCTCATGCGTGGATCAAGCAAGTCACGCAAGCCATCGCCAAACAGGTTGACCGCTAGCACCGTCACGGCTAAGAACACACCTGGAAAGAAAATATTGTGTGGCAACAGGACAAACATGGCCCGGCCTTCTGCCATGATGTTGCCCCACGTCGGCGTTTCAGGAGAAATGCCGACCCCCAGAAAGCTCAGCACCGCCTCAACCAAAATGGCATGCGCAGCGATATAAGTGGTTTGAACGATTAATGGTGCGATCGTATTAGGCAGGATATGCCGAACCAGCAATACGGGTGTGGGCGTCCCGACCGAAATCGCGGCTTCAACGTACGGCTCTTCGCGCACCGACAACACCACTGAACGCACCAGCCTAACCACCCGGGGGATTTCAGTAATCACAATCGCCACAATGACTGTTGACAAGCCAGCTTTGAGCAATGCCACCATTGATAGCGCCAGTAATATCGCGGGGATCGCCATTAAGCCATCCATCACCCGCATCACGATGGCGTCGACCCAGCGAAAATAACCCGCCAACAGACCTAATATCAGGCCAATGAACGCACTCATCACAGCCACCGTCGCACCAATCAGTAACGAGACGCGCGCGCCATACACCACGCGGCTATAGATATCGCGACCCAGCGAATCTGTGCCCATCAAATGAACAAATTTAATTTTATTACCGTCGTCATTGCGCAGGGTCGACTCATAGCCCGGTAATTTGTTACGCACGCTGGGGTTAATCTCATCTGGGCTCATGGTGTGCAGAAACGGCGCCGCTAACCCAATGAATAACACGCACAACAAAATCGCAGCACCAACCATCACGCTTGGACTTCGCACGAGCGCGCGCCAGACCGACACGCGACCCGACGACGCATTGACGGCGCTCAATACCGTATCCTCGGATCAAACAAGGTGTAAGACAGGTCAATCAGTAAGTTAACCATCACTGACGTTAATGAAAACAACAGGACGAGGGCTTGGACCGTCGGAAAGTCACGCGCCAGCACTGCGTCAACCGTGAGGCGACCCAAGCCTGGAATACTAAACACACTTTCGGTGACCACTACACCACCAATCAACAAAGCGATGCCGATCCCGATCACCGTCACAATGGGGACTGCAGCGTTACGCAAAGCATGGCGCATCAGCACGATCTTGTTCGTCAATCCTTTTGCATGTGCAGTACGAATGTAATCTTCGCCCAACACCTCTTGCACGCTTGTGCGGGTGATGCGCGCGATCAGCGCACAATACACGGCCGACAACGCAAAGCAAGGTAATAATAACTTTTGCAACCAACCCCAAAAGCCCTCAGACAAGCGCTGATACCCTTGCACAGGCAACCAACTGAGCTCGATCGAAAACACATACATCAAGAGATAACCGACCACAAAAACGGGTATCGAGAACCCCAGCACAGCCAAGCCCATCACGAGCCGATCGATCCAGGTTCCGGTGTAATAGGCCGCCAACACGCCAAGCGGCACCGCAATCATTACAGACAAAATGATGGTGCATAGCGCAAGCGACAGCGTGGGCTCAAGTCGGTCGAGAATAAGTTCGGAGACTTGCTTTTTAAAGAAAAACGATTCGCCCAAGTTGCCTGTCGACACTTTTGTCAGCCAAACGCCAAATTGCACGAGCACGGGCTGATCCAAACCAAGCTTGACGCGTATGTCTTGAATTTCTTCAGTGGTGGCGTTTTCACCCGCAATGATCGCGGCTGGATCAGCAGCACTTAAACGCAACATCAAAAACACCAGCACAACCACGATCGCCATGACTGGCAAGGTCGCAAAGACACGTTTTGAAATATAACGAAACACGGCTCAGCAGTCCGTCACTTGCCGGTTTTCGTGATGCTCCAGAACACTGGCGCAGGGGCTTTGGTCAGGCCACTTAAGCTTTTGCGCGCCACCATAGGTTGGTACCACTGCCCCAAGGGAATATAGACCGGATACTCGATCGCTCGTAGTTGTACTGCTTCAACAAGCGCGAGTTGTTTGGTGAGATCCGTTTCGCGCGAGAAATCATTGCGCAACTTTTCAATCTGGGCATCACACGGCCAGCCAAACGTCGTCTTTTCACATGCAGCATTCAGGTAACTAGACTCAAGCGGATTGAGCACATTGTTGGTTGAAGTAATGGAGAGGTTCCACCCGCCTTTTGCCACCGGATCTTTTTTGGAGCGACGAACAACGACTGACTGCCAGTCCATCGACTGCATATCCACTTTAAAGCCTGCCTTTTCAAGCAAAGACTTTGCAACCGGCGCCAAATTAGCGTAAACGTGGCGATCGGTTGAATGTAATAGCACAATGGGTGTGCCGTCATAGCCAGATTCTTTTACCAATTCACGTGCTTTTTTGAAGTTCGATTCAAGCAAGTTTTCCATGCCCTTGGTCGTACCGAAGGGAGTACCGCAAAAGAACATTGATTTACACACTTTGTAGTAATCAGCATCACCAATGACAGCCTTCAAGAAGTCTTCTTGATTAAAGGCATACCAAATTGCTTGGCGCGCCTTGGCGTTATCAAAAGGTTTGTTCAGAGAATTAAACCTAAATACATACTGATTGCCCAAAGAACTCCAATCACTGAACTGGATATTAGCGTTCTTTTTTAGCAACGGCAGCAAGTCGTGCGAGGGCTGTTCGATGATGTCAATTTCGCCGGCCAAGAGCGCGCTCACAGCAGTTTGCTGATCTGCGATCGCAAGCCACTCAACACGATCAACCTTCACGTCTTTGCCGCCCGCCATGGCAGACGACGGTTCGGTACGTGGCTTGTATTGCGCAAATTTTTCGTAAACCACTTTGCTGCCTGGCTTCCATTCGTTGGTTTTAAACACAAACGGACCCGAACCAATATATTCAGAAATTTGCTCTTGCGGACTCGTATCTGCCACCCGCTTAGGCATCATGAAAGCCGTACCAGACGCACGACTTAGGCCAAGCATGACTGCGGCCGTAGGTTCTTTTAAATTAATTTTAAAAGTCTTTTGATCAACCGCCACAAAGTCTTTGACGCGAGCCATCATCGCTTGCCCCACCACATCGCGTGCGGCCCAGCGTTTGATCGAGGCGATGCAATCCTCTGAAGTGACTGGCTGTCCATCATGCCATAACAGCCCATCACGAAGGGTCATGGTGTAAACCGTTTTATCTTCGCTAACCTGGTACGTATCAATCATTTGCGGCTGCACGACACCCTGGGCGTCGGTCGAAAACAGGGTGTCGTAAATCATATAACCATGATTACGCGTGATATACGCGGTGGTCCAAACTGGGTCGACAATTTTCAGATCAGAGTGCATCACAGCGCGCACAACCGTTTGCGCTTGCGCTTGTGCCAACGCGGTGCGCTGAGGCGCTAGGCTGCCCACGCTCGCGATCACGATCGCTAAGGCCAAGCAAGTACGCCGCAATGTTTTTATGCTCATGGTAAAAGTCTCCGAAAGTTATTATTTTTTTTACAGCACACCTAGCTCTTTTTACAGTACCCCTGAGCTTTTTACAACACCCCTTTTTACAACACCCCTTGTTCGATCAAGTCTTGTATCTCTGAATCCGAATAGCCTAGCATCTGCTTTAAGACATGCACGTTATCTTCGCCATAGCCGGGGGCACCACGATCAATGACACCGCCAGCATACGCGGGTGTTGCGCTCATTTTGACCGGAAACTCGTTGACCGGCCAGCGACCAATTTTCGTGCCAGTCACTTCAGTGAGCCATTCAAGTTCTTTTAACTGAGGATCGGTGTCGTAACGATCTGCTGCCGTCTGGCACACGCCAGCTGGCACCCCAGCGCCCTGCAGGTGCGCCATGCATTCGCTCGCATCTTGAGACAACGCCCAAGCACTGATTTTTTCATCTAGCGCATCTTGATTTTTTAGACGTAAGGCCAAGGTGCTAAAGCGTAAATCCCATTGCAACTCGGTCAGGCCAGTCTGGCTCACCAGCGCGTTCCATTCGACGTCATCAAAACACGCGATTGCTAACCAACGGTCGTCGCCAGCGCAACGATAAGCCCCATGAGGTGCTGCTGGCTTATAGGGTGAGCGGTTACCGTAACGCGTCCATTCGTTACCGTTCGCAGACCAATCGAGCACCGCGGTCGCCGTTTGATAAATACCAGCTTCGCACTGCGAAGCATCAATCCACTGACCCTCTCCGGTTCGATTACGGTGATAAAGCGCACCAAGCGTCGCCAATGCAAAGCCATAGGCGCCAATCCAATCCAAATACGAATACCCCCAACCAGCGGGCATTGCCGGATCAGGGCGGCCAGACATTTCTGTAGTGCCCGCAAACGAAGCTGCTACGGGGCCAACGGTGCGAAAGCGACCATACTTACCAATACCGCCCATGCCCGATTGCTGTACGTAAATAATGTCAGACTTGATCGACTTAAGCACCTCGTAACCTAAACCCAAACGCTCAAGTACCCCAGGAGAAAAGCCTTCAGCAACAACATCTGACTGACGCGCTAGATCTTTAGCAATCGCCAGACCCTTAGGGTGACGGATATTCAACGACATGCCACGCTTGCCGGCATTTTTATTATTGAACTGTCCGCCCATGTCTGAGTCAGTGACACCAAGCAAAGGCGCGGTCGCCACCTCACGCGCGGCGCGACCACCCACTGGCGACATCGCAGCCAGCCTAGTATCTGGATTTTCTTTCCATTCGACCTTGATACTTTCGGCGCCCAACGCAGCAAGAATGCGTGTACCACCGGCCGAAGCCAGAAACCAAGAGAAATCAAGGATCTTGATGCCCTGTAAAGCGAAGGGTGCACCACGCGCAGAAATATTTTTGACTGTTGGGGTGTACTTAAATAGTTGAGCACGGCCATGTACCTGCGACCCAGTTGATCCCGGCGTCTGAGACCCAGTTGGCGACGGAGCCTGCGCACCGGCCTTCAAAGCATCGGTATTTTTAGGCGCACTCAGCAACGCACTTAACTCGGCGTTATGTTGCCCCAACAACGGGGCACGCTTGCCGGCCTGCCAGGCGGTCGCGGTACTCAACCATTTACTAGTCGGGTAACGCAAGGCACGACCCAACTCGGGGTGCTCGATATCAGTAAACGAATGACGCATCAACCAATGCTCATCCAATGCGTTTTCATGCGGCTTGCGCACCGGTGCCCACAATAACCCCGCGTCTTGCGCTTCGCGCCAAGGCAAATCTTTATAGTCGTACGAGCCCACAAAATCACGGATCACTTCAAGCATACGCACAGTTTCAGCATCCATCCCCGCAGAGCCGGGCGTACTGCGCGCCTTGAGATCAGCAGTCGCAGACGGCGCTTGTAAGTCAGCCGCCTTGCCATAACGATCTAAGAAAGGCACCAGTTTGGCCTTATCGCGCGCCGACACGCCCCAGGTCATATTCCAGCGCTTGTCTTTGGTCGCACTGACGTTCGGGATCGGGGTTGGTTTTTCAACCGCATGACGAGCCGTCTGGCGATAGAGTGGCGCTCGCCGCATCACCCAAGACATCACATCAAGCTCAGTATTTTTTGCGACGGCTTCGTGCACCGCGCACGATAGATCTTGCCCCGCACCCGTTGATTGACGCGTAATCAACGCAGCCACCACCGCGGCTGTCATTTGTTCGGCGGCGACATGGTACGCGTGCCACACTTGCGGCGCGACAGGCGGGTGCTCATAATGACCCTCGGCGTTACGGTCATAGCCGCAGCACATCATCACGCCACCCAAGGCTAAATGGATCAGATCTGAGCCCTTGAAATCTTTCCAGGGGCCAGTATCACCAAAGGGTGTGATACGCGCAGTGATCAGCGTAGGGAATAATGCGTTCAACGACTGTGAGGGCTTCAGCTCTAACAAAAACTGCCCGCAGGTACTATCTAAAAAAATATCCGCAGTGCCTAGCAACTGTAAACAGGCCGCCTGACCTTCCGCAGTACCAAGATCAAGTTGTATCGATTTTTTACCGCGGTTGTAAGCGCAAAAGAAAATCGACCTCTCCGGATCAGCCTGTTCTCTCAGGTACGGACCAATACTTCGAGTAGGGCTTCCGCCAACCGGCTCAATCTTAATGACCTCAGCGCCTAAGCCAGCCAACAACAATCCACAGTACTCGCCAAGCTCATCTGCAACCTCAATGACGCGTAAGCCCGCCAACATTCCTGGCTTATCTTGTGGGTTAGCGAATAACTCGG
>CANKOW010000132.1 GCA_947484295.1 Alcaligenaceae bacterium
AAAGACAATCGCCTGCTCGGCTTAGCCGTGAGCAGCGAAAAGCGTCATCCAAACATTCCCAATGTGCCGACCTTTACTGAGGCGGGTTTTTCAAGTTACAAGATGATGTATTGGTTTGGCATGATGGCACCAGCCGGCACCCCACCAGCAATCATTGACCGCATGCAAAAAGAGATCGTCAAAGCCGTCGCCACCCCAAAAGTTGTTGAGGTGTTTTCTGCGACTGGTGTAAGGGCCATCTCAACCTCGCCTGCAACGTTTACCAAGATGGTACAAAGCGAGACGACCCTGTGGTCTGAAGTGATTACGCGCGCGAAGATCAAGCCTGAATAAGGCGAGGTCGCGCCCGAGGCAACGGCGAGCCTACGAGCGCTGAGCGGTGCAATGAAGAAGTAGGATCTGCCTGATCCTTTACACTTATATCTACCAGCACAAATAAAAATCTACCTACATCTATCAACGATTTTAGGTATTAGGCTCTAGCTGAGCCTTTACCTTTTACACCTTTACCTTTTGCGACCCGCCGGAGTCCCTCTCGTGTCCTTTGATTTAATTGAAAAAGTTGCCTTTACTGCCCCTGCTAACGCCTGCGACGCACACTTTCATGTATTCGGCCCGGCAGATAAATACCCGTACGGCTCTGATCAACTGCGCTACGCGCCACCACTCGCACCTCTGTCTGAATATCTACAGTTAGCCAAACACCTTGGCCTCACACGTTATGTGTTCGTACAACCAAGCGCCTATGGCCGCGACAACAGTTGCATGCTCGACGCGATGCGCGAAGTTGGCATTACTCAATCGCGCGGCATTGTTGATATTGATGAAGATGCGCCAGATTCATTACTGGCCGAAATGGACAAGCTAGGCGTACGCGGCGTACGTATCAACTACAGCCCAATTCATCCCTACGAGCCCGGCTTATCCAAAAAAATGCAGCCACGCATCGAGCGCATCGCCGCACGCTGCAAAGAGCTTGGCTGGCATCTTGATTTCTTGCTGCCCGGTTGGCTCACGACAGAAATGATCCCGTTGATGAAGACACTGCCCGTGCCGTTTTCAATGGCACACATGGGTATGAACCTTGCCAAAGACGGCCCCGACGCGCCCGGATTTAAAGCGCTACTCGAACTCATGAACCACGGAGATCGCAAAGCGTACGTCAAGTACACTGGCATCTATCGCATGTCTAAAGTCCCTAACTTTACCGATTCAGATGCGATGGCCCAAGCCCTGATCAAAGCCGCCCCTGATCGCCTCATCTGGGGCAGCGATTATCCGCACTTGTCGTTCGGCGAAAACAGCTCGATTGAGTTGTTTAATCTGTTGGCGCGCTGGACGAGTGATGAGAGCGTGCGCAAATTGATTCTTGCTGACAATCCGGCAAGGTTGTTTGGGTATTGATCAGACCTTCAGCGAAACTACATTTGCTTAGTTAACGAAGCGAGGCGCTCTTCAATCGTCTTAAAAAGAGGCCTCTGCTTCACGAGCGGTGCGAAGCATTGAGCGCACAATTCTTGCGCCGCCTGCAAGACGTCACGTTGTTGGTCGGTAAGGCCTGAGTCGCGATCCACCCGCTCAAGCAACTCTTCAAACAAACACCCGAACGCTCGCACTTCTATCTGCTCAAGCGCCTGGGCAACGACTAGGTCGCTTTGGTCGTAAAAAGCCGCCGCACCAAAATCTCCCAACACCGCGTGGCCCTCAGCACCAATTAAAGTGTTGTGTGCATACAGATCACCATGCGTCAGCCCACGACTATGCAACTGACGCGCCAAGCTCGCCACCCCATGCGCCACGCGCAACGCGTCTGGCAAATTGAAACGCAGATCAGCCGCGTATACATCACGGGTACACGATTGCAAGCTTGGTGGGGCTGCTAAGTTTCGATAGCTGGGATCGACCAGTTGCATGATCAGGGCTTGAGTCCCTTCTGGATGGTCGGTCACCTTACCAAGCAGGTTAATGAGATAGGGATGCGATCCTGCGCTGACATAAGCGGCAATCTCGCTGTGTGGCAAGCCATCACTCGTCAAGGCCCCCTTAAAGACCTTGACTGCAACCTCTTGCGAGGCATCCGCTAGCGCAGCCTGATAAATAACGCCCGAGGCGCCTTCACCAAGCTTTTGTTTTAGTTGAAGGCTGACCCACGGGATTTGAGCTAGTTCGACGCGACCAAGTCCGCCAGCTTGATTTTTCTCAGTACCGATTTTCGTGTTGGCGACCGCTTTAGTAACGGCGCTCAAGGGAGCTTCTCGCGACTGCGCCTGCGTCAACGCCCGCGCTTCAGCCTCTGCACAGACCGGATTACCCGAATACCCCAGCCACGACAGCCTTGGCATACTCAATAACCACTCAGGCAGCGCCTCAAAACGATTTGCACCAATCCGCAATAACTCAAGCTTGGTGCACTTCGCCATCTCGGCCGGCAACGTCGTCAACAAATTGCCAGCCAACGTCACCTTCTGCAGTTCGCGGCAGGTACCAATTTCGGGTGGCAGCGCAGAAAGCTGATTACCCATCAAAATTAGCCAACGCAACTTGGGGGGCAAAGCCGCAGCCCGAATCGTTGAGATCTGATTAGACCGAAAGCCGATCATGCTCAAGCTTTGGCACTGCCCCAACATCACGGGCAATTCAATAAAACGATTGCCCGCACAAAACAGCACTTGCAAGCGATGCAACTGGGCAAAATCCTCAGGCAAGCTTGTTAAAGCATTGCCAGATAAATCTAAATACTCAAGCGTATCGGCCAGGGCAAGGATTTCGCGCGGAAACTCAGTCAAGCCTTCCGATAAAGCCAAACGCGTGGCACCGGCCAAAGCACCACGACGAAGTTGTTCAAGTGTATCCATGGGTGTGAGGTTAACAAATCCATATTCTTTTGGCCGAAAGGTTTTTCCTCAAGCTGAACGGGGTAGAATTTCAGGCATCCCCTCACGCCTTTGTTTACTAATATTTCTTATGATCCTCGTCACTGGTTGCGCCGGCTTTATCGGAAGTAATTTTGTTCACAACTGGCTTGTTAGCCTCGACGAGCCTATCTTGAATCTGGATAAGCTTACCTACGCGGGCAACCTTGCGAATCTTTCGGCGCTCGCGCAAGACAAGCGACATATCTTCGTTCAAGGCGATATTGGCGATAAAGAACTTGTTGGCAAACTGCTGGCCGAACATCAACCGCGTGCCGTCTTAAATTTTGCAGCCGAATCCCATGTAGATCGTTCGATCCTCGGGCCAGGCGAATTTATCCAAACCAACGTCGTTGGCACCTTCAACCTGCTTGAAGCCGTTCGTGCGTATTGGTCTGACTTAGACGAAGTCAAAAAGAAAAACTTCAGGTTTTTGCATGTGTCGACAGATGAAGTCTATGGCACACTCGAGCCGCAAGATCCTCCGTTTTCTGAAACCAATCCGTTTGAACCTAACAGCCCCTACGCGGCCAGCAAAGCGTCGTCTGACCACTTGGTTCGCGCCTGGCACCACACTTATGGCTTGCCGGTACTCACCACCAATTGCAGCAATAATTACGGGCCGTTTCATTTTCCTGAAAAATTGATCCCGCTCGTGATCTTGAATGCGCTTGATGGCAAACCCTTGCCGATCTATGGCGATGGCCAACAAGTACGTGATTGGCTATACGTGCAAGACCACTGCCGCGCCATCGCACGCGTGCTTGAAGCAGGCCGACCTGGCGAAACCTACAACATCGGCGGCGCAAACGAAAAAGCCAACATCGATGTTGTCAAAACCATTTGCGCCCGCTTAGATACGCTACGCCCACGCGCAGATGGCAAAGGCTATGCCGAGCAAATCACCTACGTCAAAGACCGCCCCGGCCATGACCGCCGCTACGCCATCGACGCCACAAAAATCGCACGCGAACTCAACTGGACGCCGCAGGAGACTTTTGAATCAGGCATTGAAAAGACCGTGCAGTGGTATTTGGATAATGCTGAGTGGGTGCAAGGCGTGAAGAGTGGCGAGTATCGTAAGTGGCTTGGGAAGCAATACGGGTGATGGTTTGATCAAAATCGAGAAGATTCTATCCGCAACATCCAGTTACAAATTGACCATCATCCAGAAACACCCGTTACACCTGAAGGGCGCTCGAAACTCTAAAATTGCGCCTCAGCCGAAAGACAAGCTCGTAATCGGCGATTCGCAGAGGTGTAATATGTACCAACAGTTCTATCCTAAAACGCAATCGCCGGAGCACCTCATGGTTTATCGCGTTGGCTTGCCCCTTTGGCGCTTATTCGCCAACTTAGGCAGCACAGTCAGTGTGCGCGTGAATTTTGTATGGGATCCCGAGGCGATGGTGTTTGTGGCTGATAGCCCTGATTTGCGCGGCTTAATCGCTGAGGCACCTGACCTTGATACGTTGCGAGCCGAGGTTCAATCTTCGATCGATGAATTACTGCAGTTACAGTTAAAAAAGCCAAAAACTCGGGCTATTCCAATCTATCGCGACCTGGGCTTAGCGACTGCGTGATTGGGTATTACAAACAAATCACCCAGCACCTAAAAAATGCTGGGTTTTATTTTTTGCGCGATGGCAAAGGGTCCCACGAGCTTTGGAGTAAGGGCTGAGTGACTGTGACGGTTCCATACAACTGCAAATCGAAACACACTGGGAACGCAATCCTAAAACAAGCGGGCATTGCATTCAAACTCTAAACTACTGTTTTGATCTGCCGCGAACAAAACATGCCCCACCCACCCCACCTTTTAGTCGCTATTTCATCCCACGGCTTTGGGCACTTGTCGCAAGTTGCCCCAGTGGTGAACCGGCTGCATGAACTCATCCCGCAATTAAAAATAACCGTCCGCGCGGCCCTACCTGAAGCGCAGCTCCGCAGTCGTCTTCATCATTTAGACACCCTGCAACACGCAACTGATGATTTTGGGATGGTGATGAATCATGCGTTTAGCGTCGATACGCAGGCAAGCTTGGCGCGCTATGAGAACCTTCATCAAGACTGGGACCACAAGGTTAAGGCGCTTGCGCAGCAACTGATTGACGCTGAAGTCGACGTTGTATTGGCCGATGTACCTTATCTGCCACTGGCCGCGGCACAGGTTGCAGGCATCCCATCAGTCGCGCTTTGCTCATTGAACTGGGCTGATATTTTGTCGCACTATGTTGGGTTGGATAAACCGCAAGCCATCATCAACACCATGTATGCGGCATACCAATCCGCGCGCTATTTTTTGCAACCGACGCCAAGTATGGCGATGCCTAAGCTGAATAATCAACGCGCCATCGGCTCCTGCTGCGCGCCAGGCGTCTCGCAAAGGCAAACTCTACTGAGCTCGGCCCACCTACACAAAACCCTAAATAACCCGTGGCTAGTACTAGTAGGCATGGGCGGCATCCCGTTTGAATTGTCTCTCGAACACTGGCCAACCCAACATCAAGGCCGGCTGCTCTGCTACCTCGTGTCACCTTCTAGTGCCAACACCCACCCCAACGCGCTATCCGTCGGAGCCACGGGCCTGTCGTACTCTGACTTAGTGGCTTCGGTGGATGTGATCATTACCAAGCCAGGCTATGGCATGTTTGCCGAAGCCGCAGCGGCGGGCGTTCCGGTATTGTTTACCGAGCGAAGCGAATGGCCAGAAACTGAAGCGCTTGTTACCTGGTTACAAGAGAACGCACACTGCGCCCAGATCACAACTGAGGCGCTCAGAGCGGGTACTTTCGAAAAAGAACTTTCTAGGCTACTGACTCAAGGGCCCTATGATTTAGTTGCGCCAACCGGCAACGATGAAGCCGCTGCACTGATTGCAGGGCTGTTTACACGCACCTAGATTGCCGCACTATTTAGACGTGCCTGTATTGCCACGCTATTTATGCGCACCTAGATCGGCGAGCTGTTTACGAGTATCTAAGCGGCGAACTGACAACAACAATCACCTCAAACCCCAAGCAAATCAAAATAATACGTCTGGCTCCCATACTCCGGCGGTGACACGTACGTTTCTTTTCCTAAACTCTTCCACGGCACAGGCGCTGCAAAATTTGGCCCGTCATAAACAAAGGTATGAAACTCGCCGTTTTCACCACAGGCATCAACCCCAGCAGGCAGCCGATCAATAAAAGCCTGATCAAACTCGCAACCCACAAACGAAGCATCTAAAAAGCGCCCATCTACACACACCACCCGCGCTTTAAAGCCAAGCGTCAAAAACTCTTGCACTAAAACCAATCGGTTTTCGTTCCATAATGGCAAGTGAGCTTGCAGGCCCGCCTTGGCGCATACTTTTTCTTCCCACTCTTTGTGCGGCACAAGATCAATGTCACCAAAGATCACATGCCGCGCACCGTCAGCGGCGGCCGCCTTCAGCTGTTCAATAAACAAACGCTCGTACTCAGCCCAGGTCGCAGACAAAAAATAGTTTTTCAACCCCAAGGCTTTTGCCTGCGCCACAAGCAGCGCGCGGCTCACGCCATGCGAGCGCGCCTTTAAACCGGTTTCGTCTAAGGCCGTTAATAGACCTGTTACCCGCATCGTCTGTTGGCTTCGATACAACGCAAGGCAAGAGTCCTTGCCACCACTCCATGAAACGATTGCGGTCATTTTCTCTCAGTTACAGATGCTTCGAATTGTGAGTGAGTCTACGGTGATCACTCTTCGAGGTCAAACCACTTTCAATCGTACCGATGCGATGCCGACAAGAAACAAAGCACACATTCAGAAACACTTGGTTACACACGTTTCTTAAACCCTTTGCTATGCTCAAAACATCCATGCGTAGTCGATTTGTCGACAAGATCAAGAGACAATGCCGAGCGCAAATTTTGTGTGTTTGGCCAGCGTTGACTAAAAGATCATTTCCTTCAGCTCAGCACCATCGCTTGCACACTATTCACATCAACACTATCTGTATCCGGAACAACGCCTATGCATGCACTAGCTCACCGACAAGTCTCAGTTGACCTCGACGCTTATGACTTGGCTCGTATTCAACAGCCTTCTTCATACCCTTCACCGCTTTATATCTCACCTTCCGCTAAACCAGTTTTTGTTTGCTCTCGAATTGTTGACTATTCGATTTTTGATTATCCCTGGGTCAAACAACTTGAGGCGATTTCAGGGCGTCCTTTTCTGGACGATATCGGACCAGAATTCGCAACGCTCTTTGCGCTGCGTGCGCAAGCGCTCAATTTTACTGGGCAAAAAATATCTGACGTAATGTTCACTGCATTAGGCGCGCTCGCTGAGCAAGGCTTTCGTGCAAAAGAAGTCTGCTACTTATGCAACGACGTCGACATGGACATAGCATTAGGAATCGAGTTTGGTGTCGATTGCACCTTTGATCAGTTCGTAGATGTTTCGAGGTACATGTGCAGAGTCATTCGAAATAAACACGAAAATCCCTTAACAGACTTAGTACTTTTTGCGGCTAGCCCTTTACAGGAGGACTGCGATGCCCGTTAAGCCAACAGACATATTAGCGATTGCGGCTCGACTATCTGAACACAACACCGAAGCTGCTCATCGATCTGCCGTCAGTCGCGCCTACTACTCTGTTTATCATCACGGGCTTCGTACCGTAAAAGCAAAACTACCACCAGTAAACCTCGAAGAGTATTCTAAGGGATGTCATCAGCAGTTAGGGGAACGATTAGTCAATGGTAAAACGTCTGATTGGCTTCAAGTCGCTGTCGAAGTCAAGTGGTTACGAGACGCCCGTGTAACCTCTGATTATCATCTAGGTAAACCCTCAAGCGCGATCAACGCAAAAATAGCCGTTCAGCGAGCTCGAAGTGTGCTCAAAGCACTAGATGCGCTGTAGCTCCATATTTCAAACCAGAAAGCCGTTACGAAAATAGGCCCCGAAGAGCCTACCGCGACGGCATTTCTACCAATCTATCCCCGGAACAACACCCATGCACCAACTCCCTTCCCAACAAGTCCCTATCGACCTCAACTCTTGTGAAGTTGATCGCATCGATCAACCCTCATTCTATCCATCACCCTTGTACATCCCACCCTCTGATCGATCTGCTGTTGTTTGCACTCGGATCGCTGACTACTCGATTTTCTGCGCCCCCTGGACTAAAGAACTTGAGGCGATTTCAGGGCGGTCTATTCTTGACGAGTTCGAGCCAGAGTTCGCCACGCTCTTTGCGCTGCGTGCTCAGGCGCTCAACATAACTGGCAAGCAAATCTCTGACGTGTTGTCGACCGCCTTGGGTGCACTCACTGAGCAAGGCTTTAACGTCAAATACGTTCGCTATCATTGCAACGACTTCGAAATGGAAATTGACTTAGCGATCGAACTTGTCGTTGAATGCAGTCTTGAACAAGCCTGCGACCTTTTAGGTCATGTAATCGAGGCAATTGACAGTAAGCACGAAAATCCCCTAACAGACCTGATTCATGTTGGGGTTAACTCTTTGCGAGATAAGGACCGTAACACCTGATAAACCTATTGTTACGTAACCAACTATGGGTTGGATCGAGCCTAATATTTAGCCTTAGAATAGCTTGATCAAAAAAAGAGGCTAACTACCATGACAAGCACTCGCCCCTCAGCAGTCGAAGGCACGTTCACCATCAACAACTTCACCTTTGAGTCTGGTGAAACACTGCCCGAGCTGCGCGTCGGCTACGTCATGTACGGCACCCTCAACGCCAAGCGCGACAATCTCTGTTTAGTGATGCCCGGCACAGGCAACCTGCGCCACAGCACGCTTGAACACGTCGGCCCCGGGCGCGCTTACGACACTGATTTCTATTGCGTGGTGTGCACCGATGCCATTGGCGGAGGCACCTCATCACAACCCGCCGACGGCTTGCACGAGCGGTTTCCTAAGTATTCGATTCGCGACATGGTGCATGCACAGTACTTGTTGGCACGCGATGGCTTAGGGCTTGGCGCCTCAACACAAGTCGCCTTGCTAGCCGGCGCCTCAATGGGCGCCTTTCAAACGCTTGAGTGGTTGATCCATTACCCCGACTCAGTGCGCAATGCCGTGTTGCTGGTGCCAGGGTGGCAAGCCAACAACACCTTCAAAATCGCCACAGCTCGTATGTTTGATTTCATCGAGCTTGATGCAAACTGGCAAGGCGGTGCCTACACCGTTCAACCCAAGTCCGCGCAACTTGCTGCAGGCAAACATTATTTTGCTTGGACTGTGACGGATGATTACCTCGAAACCACCGACTACGCTCTGGTGCAACAAGAGGCGCAGGCTGCAGGTGATTGGTTTGCACACTGGGATGCCATGGGGATTGTGCGCCGGTATCAGGCCTCGTCGCAGCATGATGTGACCAAGCCGTTTGGTGGGGATTTGAAACAAGCGTTGCAACGCGTAACGGCTAAGGTGTTGGTGCTGCCTTGCTCGCAAGATCGGTTGTTGGGC
>CANKOW010000133.1 GCA_947484295.1 Alcaligenaceae bacterium
CCCGCGCCGCTTGAACGAGTATCCACACCAGTTATCGGGTGGCATGCGTCAGCGAGTGATGATTGCGATGGCCTTGGCCTGTAACCCACGTTTGTTGATTGCCGATGAGCCAACGACGGCACTTGATGTCACGATTCAGGCGCAGATCTTGGATTTGATGGCAGATCTTAAAAATAAGATTGGCGCTGCAATTGTGTTGATTACGCATGATCTGGGCGTGGTGGCTGAAGTGGCCGAACGCGTCATGGTGATGTACGCCGGGCGTAAAGTTGAAGAAGCACCCGTGGGTGAGCTGTTTGCGCACCCCTTGCATCCGTATACACAAGGCTTGCTCGGTGCGGTGCCTAAACTGGGCGCGTCTTTAGAGGGTCACACCTCTCGCTTAAAAGAAATCCCGGGCCTGGTGCCGAGCTTGAAGCAAAAGATTAAAGGCTGTGTGTTTGCGTCGCGCTGCCCACTCGCAAAAGAGCCTTGTCTCGAAATTGCACCTGCCATGCAAGATAAAGGACACGGACATTTGGTCGCGTGCCACTTTGCCGGCCAGGTGGCCTTTGCCAATGAATAACCTAACTGATCGTGACGCGATGTCTAACAATGAAAACCCCGTGCTGCTCGAGGTTCGCCACCTGAAAAAGTTTTTCCCAATCAAGACGGGATTGTTTAGCAAGGTGACGGGGCACGTGCACGCCGTCGACGATGTTTCGTTTTCAATTCGCAAGGGTGAAACGCTAGCCTTGGTGGGTGAGTCGGGCTGTGGAAAATCAACGGTGGGTCGTTCGATTTTGCGCCTGTTTGATTTGACCGCGGGCGAGGTCTGGTTAGATGGTGTGCGCATTGATTCACTCAGCGCGTCAACGTTACGCCCTTTGCGTAAACGCGTTCAGGTTATTTTTCAAGATCCTTTTTCGAGCTTGAACCCCAGAATGCGGGTGAAAGACATCATCGCTGAGCCCATCCGTAATTTTGGTCTGGCGCAGTCTGATGCCGAGATTGATTCAAAGGTGGCGCAGCTGTTAGAAAAAGTTCGCTTGGGTAAAGACGCCGGAGGCCGCTGGCCTCACGAATTTTCTGGCGGGCAACGTCAACGTATTTGTATCGCACGCGCCTTGGCTGCTGATCCAGACTTGATTATTTGCGATGAGGCCGTGTCGGCGCTCGACGTATCGGTGAAAGCCCAGATCGTGAACTTGCTGCAAGATCTGCAGAAAGAATTGGGTTTGGCCTTACTGTTTATTAGCCATGACTTGGCCATTGTCGAGCACATGACCCACCGCGTGGCGGTGATGTATCTTGGCAAGATAGTCGAGTTGGCCGAGCGTCGCGAACTATTTGCAGACCCGATGCACCCGTACACCAAGGCTTTGTTATCTGCCGTGCCAGTGCCGGATCCTCAGAAAAAAACTCAACGCACGGTGTTGCAGGGCGATGTGCCTAGCCCGATCAAGCGGCCAAGCGGGTGCCATTTTCACACCCGCTGCCCAGTCGCGCTCGAGCGTTGCAAAACTGATGCCCCAATACACACTGTGCTGGGTTCAGGGCGTATGGTGAGTTGCCACTTGCTGGCGGTTTAGTCCACAAAGGCTTTCGTTTTAAGCTAACTCAAGGCGTCGCATCAGGTATGCCGACAGCCTTGGGTTGCCGTGTTTCGCCTACTTCGGTGCGTGCTTAGCCAGAAACTCACGGATATGGGCGACCGCTTGCGGCACCAAACTAGTGGGTTGCTTCCAAGGGAAAATGCTGATTTCTGCGCCTGGGCACAGGTCAGCGACCTCTTTAGCCACCACGTAAGGATGGTGCACGCTGTCATCCGGTAACACCAAGGTGGGCGTGCTGCACTGGCGTACAAAATCGCGATCAACGGTAAACACAAAGTCGCTTCGATTGGTGTACATGTTGGTCAAAAATGCATGCGCCATCTCTAGGGTGACCTCAGGGCGCTGCAAGCAAAGCGTAGGCGCCCAGCCTTCCATGTTGCCGCCACGAAACAGCTCGGGCATCTCTGGCCGATAGGCGCTAGGCTGTGCATGAATGGCCGCCACAATACGTCCGGGTGCGCGCTTGAGCAGATTCCAGATGTACGGGCCGCCGATACAAAAGCCCATCACCAAAAACTTATCGATACCCAGATTATCCATCAAGCCCAGTTGATCATCGGTGTAAGCGTCCCAAGGGCGATCCACTTCGAGTGGACCCGACGAATAACCTCGATTGGCGTGGCGCGAGTCAGCGATGATGCAGCGATAGCTGTCACGAAACTCTTCCATCGGGTCAAACGGCGAAGTCGTTGTACAAAAAGCGGTGGTGGCATTGAGGCCACCACCGGGCAAAATCAGCATCGGAAAGCCTGTGCCTACTTCGCGGTAATGGATTTTAGTACTACCTTTTTCGTAAAACGGCATGATGAGGTCTCTCGGTTAACTTGTTGTTATAGTGGGCGAACAACGCCCTGTTCTTCAAGGTAAGGTGTTTGCAATATTTTGACATAGCGCAGCCCTACAACACCCTTTTATACCGCAGCGCGGTGCAGGCGCAAGAGATCTCTCCACACTAACCGAGCCAAATAGCCTTTGATCTTGCATGCCACGATTAAATTTGGTAGGCCGGTGGGAGTAGGTTTATCCCTAGTGGTGTCGCGAGTACCCTACACGTTATGATCGAACTCGCTCTCGTGACAGTGTTTGTAATAATAGAGTACGTTTTGGGCACCAATCATCAGAACAATACGCCCAATGTGATTCACAAAGACTGACGGTGTTGAGGGCAAACTATGTTCAGACTCCACAAAGCTGTTGACTGTGTGTTGTTCCAATAAAAACCTTCCAATATTTAGAGACAATATGAAAGACCTGACAAAAAAAATACTCGCTAGCCTCATGCTGCTGTCTTCGCTTGAGGTGGCTCATGCCGCCTATCCCGATCAACCGATCAAGCTCGTGGTGCCGTTTCCGGCGGGGGGGACGACTGATGTGTTGGCGCGTACCTTGGCCGTTAAATTATCTGAACGCGTGGGTCAATCGGTCGTCGTTGAGAACAGAGCTGGTGCGGGTGGCACGATCGCGGCGTTAGCTGTCGCAAGAAGCACACCGGATGGCTACACTTTTATCCTAGGTACCTTTGGTACGCACGCTGTGAATCACGCGTTGGCTAAGAATCCGTCTTACCACCCGCTCAATGATTTTTCGGCGATTACCACCGTCGCTGAAGTACCCAACGTGCTTGTCGTATCCTCAAAGTCTCCATATAAGACCATGGCAGAGTTGATTGCAGCGGCAAAAGCGAAGCCAGGTGAACTGAGCCACGCCAGTACAGGGATTGGTGCGTCGCCGAGTTTAAGTTTTAATGTTTTAAAGCTGATGAGCAAGATTGATGTGATTGAAGTCATGTACAAAGGCGGAGCCCCTGCAATGACTGCAATCTTTGCCGGTGAAGTCACGTTTGGCTTTGATGGCGTCACAACCTCAACACCACACATCAAAGCTGGCACACTGCGCCCCTTGGCCGTGAGCAGCTCGTATCGCATCCCGACCCTGCCCGATGTTCCTACGGTTGCCGAAAGCGGCTACCCCGGGTTTGATGTCGCAGCTTGGTATGGGATCTGGGCGCCCGCGAAAACTCCTGCTGCCATCATCAATAAGATGAACGCCGAATTTAATGCCATCCTGAAGATGCCTGACGTTCGCGAAAAATTTCAAGGTGCCGGTGCAAAGATGATGGGTGGTTCGGTCGAAGAGTTTGTCGCATTCAACAAAAAAGAGTTTGACCGTTGGACAAGTTTTATTCGTGCCAGTGGGATAACCTTGCAAGACTAAAGCCACACCGGAATATTCACAATGAGTCGAATCGTCACTAAACTGAAGTCGTTGGTATTTAAGCTATCGCCTCATTTGGCAGTCACTCTTGGTCTTGAGTTTCCGTTAAAGTCTGAAAACCGACTATTTCTTGAAAATCAGATTTTTGATTTGTTGAATGCGCGGTTCAAGCAACAGGCAACGCGCGCGCGGTGCCTGTTCTTAGGCACCGACAAACGCAGCTGGCATTATCCGAAGTGCCTAGACGCTGATTTGCTGACCTTGGATATCGAGCCTAAAAAAGCAATTTATGGTAACCGAGGTCATCATACGATCGGATCTGCAGGCGAGCTGTTGCAACACTATGCGCCTCGCTTTTTTGACGCGATCATTGCCAACGGATTGATCGGCTTTGGAATGAATCAGTTAGAAGACTGCGAAGCGCTGTTAGCGGGTACGCATGCGGTACTTAAAGAAAATGGCTTACTGGTGCTGGGCTACAACGATGGCGCTAAATTTGTGAACTTTAAAGTTCGCGATTCAAAAAATTACAAACTGTTTGAAGAATTTGTACCAAATCATCAAACACTTAATCGCTGCCAATATGAATTCGGTGATCACACGTTTGTTTTTTTGAAGCCGATCTATTGAAGAAAGTGCCATAACAATGCAAACGCAATCACCATACAAACGTAACGCCCGCGTGAACCTAATGCCAAGAAAAAACGCAGTAACAATACAAACGCTTGATGATTAAGGTGTGTAATGCGAAGATTTCTTTGGGCTAGTATTTTTGCATGTGTGACGATGAGCCTAGCCAGTGCGAACGCACAAGAGCCTTGTTTGCAAGCCAATACAGCCTGCACTGAGTGGGTGACGCTAGATGATCAGGGGCAACGCGGGCTGATCTATCGCTCATATCCGTTGACGCAGCGAAATGAGGCGCTTGAGCACGCGGTGATCGTGATTCATGGCCAGGGGCGTAACGCCGACGGCTATTTTCGTCACGGCTTGGCGGGTGCGTTTTTGGCAGACGCTTTGAAAAATACTTTGCTGATTTCGCCACGCTTTGCCTCAAATGAAGGTAAAGGCTGCCGCGATAAACTGGACGCAAACGAAGTCGGTTGGGTTTGCTCGGGACCTGAAAGCTGGCGAAACGGAGGCGCGCAAACAACCCCATCCGCAAAAAATTTACAGTCGTTTGATTTTATGGATGCCCTAGTGCTCAAGCTGACGAACGAGGCGACTTTTCCGAATTTGCGTACCCTCGTCATTGCCGGACACTCAGCAGGTGGGCAATTCGTCAATCGCTACCAAATGGCGAATCGGCCTCATGAAAAAGTCACAAACGAGCGCAACATACAAATATCTTATGTGGTCGCAAATCCATCGTCGTATACCTATCCAGACGTTTTGCGACCTACACAGGCTGCTGTCCCGTCTAATATCGCTGCGGCTGCATCCGGGTATGTTCCTTCTGTCTCGGATGCGAAAGATCAGCACGCTTTTGTACCCTTTGCAGATGCCGGGGGCTGTCCGAATTTTAATCGCTGGCCTTACGGACTAGAACATAAAGTTGGCTATGCGTCTCAAGTTAGTGATGACGTACTGAAGCAGCAACTGAAAAAACGTCCTGTCACCTTTTTGTTAGGCGAGCTCGATATCTTTCCAACTTACAGATTTGACAGTTCGTGTGCAGCGATGGCACAAGGGCCGACTCGCTTAGCCAGAGGCTTTGCCTACGCAAAATTTTTAACCGATACGCTGCAGGCCAAGCACCCAGCGGTTCTGGTCCCTGCCTGCGGACACAACGCGCGTTGTATATTTAGTGCAGAATCTGGTTTACCTTATTTATTTGTCAAATAATTAGAAGTCGCGATCCGACATGCATTCAAAAAATAACAGCTTGATTAAAACAAATCCAAAAAGGGGACAACATGAGTATTAAAGGAACGAAGTCCACACGTTCGCACACTGCTGCGGCCGTTTTATTGATGGCGCTGTTGGCTAGCGCCAGTTCAACAATCCTCGCGCAAACCTGGCCATCTGCGCGCCCGGTGAAAGTCATTGTGCCTTCGGCGCCTGGCGGTAGCTCTGATCCCTTGGCCCGCATGATGGCAGAAGAGTTAGGTGGTGCCTTAGGTGGGACTTTTATTGTTGAGAATCGCCCTGGCGCAAACGGCAATGTTGGCGCATCGCACGCAGCCAAGGCTGAACCCGATGGCTATACCCTTTTGTTTTCGTGGCCTGGCACCTTGATCTCTGCCGTCACCATGTACAAGGCAAAGCCTTTTCATCCGATCAATGATTTCGAACCAATCGTGTTGATCGGGTCGATTCCAAATGTCATCGCTGTCGATGCAAAACTGCCAATTAAGACATTGAACGACTTGACCGAATATGCGAAGAAAAATCCAGGCAAGCTGAATTTTGGCTCGACCGGCAGTGGCAGTTCATGGCATCTTGCAGCAGAGCTGTATAAAAAGGTAACGGGTGTGCAGATGGTGCACGTACCGTATACCAGCCCTGCTGCTGTGAACAAAGATTTAATTGGTGGCGATTTACAGGCAGTGTTTCCGGGCACCATGGCAATTGCTAGTCTTGTTAAAGATGGTCGTTTGCGCGCCTTAGCGATTATGGCTGACTCGCGCACTAGCGTTTTGCCAGATGTTCCCAGTACAAAAGAATTGGGATTTCCAGCGCTTGAATCCACAACTTGGTTTGCCTTTTTAGCACCCAAAGGCACCTCGCCTGAGGTTGTGAAAAAAGTGAATCAAACAGTGAATACTGTTCTGACCAAGCCGGCACTTCGCGAAAGAATGACGAACCTAGGCTACACCATCATGGGTGGCACACCCCAGCAATTAACCGACTACATGAAAAGTGAAATCGTAAAGTGGGGCGAGGTGGTTGAGTTTTCGGGCGCAAAAATTGACTAACGATGCGAGGCTATCCTGCCCGCGTGTATAAGCAGCGCGCGGCAAGTCAATAGCCGAAGCGTGACGTTATAGTCAAACACGCTTGCGCTTAAGGGCGCGATACGCGGCAGCATCAAGGGAGAAAAAATGAAATCAGATTTATACACAAAAGCAGTTTTAACCGTGATCGCCTTGGCCTTAGTCGTCATTGCGGCCGAAAAAACGATCACCGATGCTCACGCGCAAAATCGGCCCACTAAAGTGGTGATCTGCGATGCGTATGGCAACAAGTGCGCGGGCATCGATGGGTATGGCGATAGCGGCGCGCTGTACATCAGATCAAAGTAGTGAGCGGGCTATTCTAGCCGATCAATGAACGTTTTGATTTTTGTATGCATGTCGTTAGTCGCTGCATCCGAGCGGCAGACAGCGAATTGATTGAAAACGTTTAGCGCCTTGCCACACTCGCCATCCACAGAGGGCGTGTGAGCGCCGCGGTTTGAGGTGTCCCAGCCGTGTGTAGCGGTTGGGTAGTGTGTCCAGGCCGTTGCATCTTTAAAAACGCGCGTCGGGCAGCGCTCGGGCGGGGTTGCAGTATCTTTACCCGCAGTAAACACTAGTACAGGCCCCCAATAGGGGCCAAGCGCTGGATCATCGCGCCATCCCTTGCTATTGCAGACTGGATACAAACTAAAGCCCGCACGATATAAACCGCGCGCTTGTTCAAGGATGAAGGGTTCGTCTGTAAAGGTGCGCAACACGGCCCACCCGCCCTGACTGCCACCCATCAAGAATAATTTTTTCTGATCGATGCCCTGAGTGAGTAGCCATTTGCCTGCCGCTATAGCGTCTAAGGTTCTGGCATTGGCACCGAGCCGAGTGTAAGTGACCCAGTTTTCATCTTGACCTCTGCTCCAGTAGCTATCCAGTACAAGTGTGTTGGCACCCAGTTGATCGCGTGCCCAAACGGCAGTCGCAAAGTCGCCTGGTGTGAGACCGTGGCCACCATGAACAATGACAACGGTTGGTCTGTTTGCGACCCCTTGCGGGTGTGGGGTCCAACTCGCCAAGAGATTTCCCTTGTTGTTATAAGTTGGAATGATCGGGCGCATCGGCGCCAGGTTCACTTTAATTGTGTTGTTGTAAAGGCTGTACTTTGTGATGGGACGCTCAGGCGCCATGGTCGCAACGATGGGAGGTTGAAAATAATCAATGTCAGCGGTTGTGAGTGGAATAGCTGCACAGCTCGTTAGCAACAACAAGGCCAAAGGCCAGAGGTGCCTGATTGGTTTAGTCAAGCTTCGATTGAAGTGATGTCTATTGAAACGCATAATTCATCCTTAACTTAGACGATCACATTTTTTGTATTGGGTATATTCTCAGCCCTAAATTGCTGTACCTTCAGTGGGCGTTTGAGTTATTGTCAGTGAGCGCCTAAAAAGGTATCAAAGCTTAACGTGAACGAGGAATTTATCATGCAAGCAAAAATCGCCCAAAAAGCACCGTACCCTGTTGAAGTTGTTGCTGGGCAAAGCTATTACTGGTGCGCGTGTGGCCAAAGCAAAAAACAGCCCTTCTGTGACGGCAGCCATCAAGGTAGCAGCTTTATGCCAACCAAGTATGACGCTGCCGAAACCAAAAAGGTTTATTTCTGTGGCTGTAAGCAATCAAAGAATGGCGTCTTGTGTGACGGAAGCCACAACGCTCTTTGAAGCTGTCGCGCCTTCCTTTTTACTACGGTTGGGTACTGATTGGGATCGCCTTCATCACGATCGCGATCGGGATTAGCGCTCGCACGTCGTTTTCACTATTGCTGCCACCCCTTATCGACGAATTTCACTGGTCGCGCGGCCTAGCCTCTGGGTCTTTTGCGTTTGGATTTTTAGTTTCGGCGCTGATTAGTCCCTTTGTTGGACAAGTCATGGACCGCTATGGGCCTCGGTTCTTGCTTCTCGCCGGCGCTTGCCTCACCGCGCTGGGCTTGTTACTGGCCACCATGATGCAAGAACCTTGGCAGCTTTATGCCACGCTAGGGTTTCTTGTAGGAGGCGGTACAAACCTGATGGGGTTCAGCGTTCACTCGACCTTTTTGCCCAACTGGTTTGTACGTCGCCGTGGCATGGCCCTGGGTATTGCGTTTTCTGGTGCGGGCATAGGGGCGTTGGTGATCTTGCCTTGGTTGCAAGAGATCATCCTAAGCGCTGGCTGGCGCGCCTCGTGTTTGGCGCTTGGGGCAGTCGTATTCTTGGTGCTTGCACCGCTGAGTTTTTTTGTCTGGCACCGCCCTGAGGATGTGGGGCTTGAGCCAGATGGACAGCGCGGTCAGACGGCGGCCGAAGCGAGTTCGAGGGTATCAAACGTGGTTGACCATACCTGGGTAAACGTTGAATGGACGATTGCAAAGGCGATGCGAACGCCACGGTTTTGGTGCATTATTTTTGGTTATTTTTGCGCACTCTTTGCGTGGTACGCGGTGCAAGTGCACCAAACAAAATATCTTGTAGAAATTGGCTTTAGCCCAGCCACGTCAGCCTGGGCGCTGGCACTGGTGAGTGGC
>CANKOW010000134.1 GCA_947484295.1 Alcaligenaceae bacterium
CGGTGAGTTCGTGTTTGACTGGGCCTGGGCAGACGCGTACCAACGCCACGGCCTGCAGTACTACCCAAAATGGCTGGCGGCCGTGCCCTTTACACCCGTGCCAGGCGCGCGCCTGCTCACTAGCGATGCGCATCGCCCTGCTGCCGCTCAGGCGCTGCTGCAGTGGGCTAAAGAAAGCAAGCTGTCATCGCTGCACGTGCTTTACACCAACGAAGCCGATACGGCCGCGCTCTGTGCCGCGGGCTGCATGCCACGCAAGCACACGCAGTTTCACTGGTTTAACCGCGGATGGTCAGACTTTGACACCTTTCTCGCATCGCTCACTCAGCCGAAACGCAAAAAAATCCGCGCCGAGCGGCGCAAGGTAAAAGACGCGGGCGTCACTACTCAGGTTTTCACCGGCGCTGAACTGACCCCTGAACACTGGGACATTTTTTATCGCTGCTACGCCAACACTTACCATCAGCGCGGCAACCCGCCCTACCTGACCCCCGCTTTCTTTGAAGCGGTAGGAGAAACGCTTTCTGAACACTGCGTACTTGCACTGGCATACCAAGACGAGCAAGCCATCGCAGCCTCGTTGCTCTGGCTGGACACCACAAACGGCCAACGCAGGCTGTACGGGCGCTATTGGGGCGCCCTACAGCACGTTGATTGCCTGCACTTTGAGTTGGCGTACTACACACCGCTTGAATGGGCGCTCAAAAACGATATCGCAGTCATCGAGGGTGGCGCCCAAGGCGAACATAAACTCGCCCGCGGCTTTGAACCCGTACAGACCCAATCGGCCCACTGGTTGGCGCACCCAGCCTTTGCAGACGCGGTCGAACGCTTCTTAGAACAAGAGCGCACGGGCATTGAACGCTACATGGAAGGCCTACATTCGCCATTTCGCACTGAAGTCGGCGATTAGGCCCCTCACCCGACTTGCATAAGAGCCAAAAATTAGGCATAATCTCGCTTCTTCGCTGTAGACACACTGTGTGCTTTCTTCTCAGTGCCAAGATCGAAGTCAGATCAGTAAAAAGCTAGTTATTTGAGTTTTTAAACATTCTGGCTTTAGTTTTTTGGGGGTATAGCTCAGCTGGGAGAGCGCTTGCATGGCATGCAAGAGGTCAGCGGTTCGATCCCGCTTACCTCCACCAGTCAACGCGAAGAACGTAGTAAATCTAGTCCCCATCGTCTAGAGGCCTAGGACATCACCCTTTCACGGTGAGTACAGGGGTTCGAATCCCCTTGGGGACGCCAGTTTTTTTGGTAGTTTATCGCTGCGGAGCGGTAGTTCAGTTGGTTAGAATACCGGCCTGTCACGCCGGGGGTCGCGGGTTCGAGTCCCGTCCGCTCCGCCATGAAGTCAAGTAGATCAAGCGCCTTCGGGTGCTTTTTGTTTTTTCCCCACAGTTTTCCCCACATACGTCACTTAGGCATCCGCGATCAAGTGATGCTGACTCGGCAGCGGGTTGGTGGTTGTAGTGGTCTCGGGCATCAGCGCAGTGGGACACTTAAGTGCTTGCAGTACACGAACCGGTCGCGCTTAGTCGCCGTTGATTGGTCCCGGCAGCGACATCCCACTCCCTTGTCGATTTCACCCAACCGACACCCCACCGTACCCCCACCCCTGTAAATCGACGACTTTAATGTTCAGACCTATGCACTGTATTTTGCTTAAACGATGCTGCTCAGGCGTTAAAGAGCCACCCGAATGTGGCTAGTACCCAAGTGGGTACAGATCATACCGGTCCACAATCTTTGTATGCAGTGTATGCACACCACTGCGCACCAGGAGCAGCCAGCTCCAGTGCATCATCAGAGACATCCTGTACGACGACTTCATCAAGTTCAATATTCAGAGCAGACTCCAGGGTTGAGTACCCAAGCCCGGGGCGGAATCGACCGGGGCCTGAGCGGACCAGATCTTAATTGATGTTTTTATCTTTAATTACCTGAAGAATTAACAGATGTGTGTTTTTGGCCCACAGCGTGCAACCCGTTTTGTTCATATGTCCAGAGGCGCTATTCACCCCGTCAAAGGTGTAATGCTCTTTATCCCTCGGTACGTCTCTGCCCCAATGCCCGTAATAGTAGGCTCCGTATTTTTGGGCGGTTATTTCGGCCTCTTCTCTTGTTTGGGCCGCTCCAGTCGAAGAGCAGATAGTTGGCATTTTTATGTCTTGAAGGTAGGATAATATTTTTTCCGTATATTCAACGTTGAAGCGTTTTCTTTGTTCATTTGGCCCTGGCTCGAATAGAACCAATTTAATGTTTGGATAACTTTTCAAGGCCTGCTCAAGACGATTCAACATAAACGTTGGCTTATCGCCATTCACTCCCGCGTTGATCACGCTCGCCTTTATTCCTTGGGCAGACAATTGCTCATTCAAGGTATTTGTGTAGGCATGACCACCTGCTTGGCAATTGGTGTTGCTTGTGCCAAGAGCCAGTATTTCAAAGCTGTGGGCGTTCGCTACCATTAAAGCTGTCGATACGATCAGCAGAAACCATTTCATTAAAGCCCCCCCGAAATATGGTTAATACGCATCCTATTTAGTGTACGTGCAATAGTTGTACAGAAGTGGTGCTTGCCACAAAAGCAAAAAACCCAGCGCGATGGCAGGGGCTTTTTCAGGTTCAGATGGTGGTCCGGGGCAGGTCACCACCCCTTGTCGATTTTAGCCAACCGACTCCCCACCATACCCCCACTCACCAAAATCCATTTGGGTTCCATCCCATTGCCCTTACACCTTGTTCTGCACGAACGACAACCATATTTTTGAAAACATCCCCCCGTCACTTTTTAAAGTACCGGTCATGTTTTTATTTTTATTTTTATTGCACACCGTTCGAGTTGTTTAGCTCGGATGCGGCCGTAACAAGCCACCGGAAGGCGGGTGGTATCAACTTGGGTAACCGAGTTGGCGGCGTTTATTTTAAAATTATCTTAGGCTTCACCTCACTTCGGTTACACCCTTTTCTGCACACACTCAAAAATAAGTTGCATTTGACTTAGGTCAAGGCTAAAGTCCGATCTGTACCAATTAGGGTACCTTTGTAAAATGGGCATAACTAAGTTTAATTTATAAATTTGCTCTCGGTCTGGTTGCACGTTGACTCCTTCGAGCCGGTAGTTTCATCAGTGCTTTGTACGCTTTGTGCCCAGTGCCAGCGCGGCACTTCGTAGTCAGTCGCCACACTAAGACTTAACACCAAAAATGTTACACTACCTTCCTAAGGTGGGGCACAATAAATGTTTCGAATGGTTTTGAAAAAAATTATATTTTTTGGCCTTACTACGAGTCTTGCCTTCGCGACCTTGACACACGCTCAAAGCGCCTCACAAGCATTGGCAGCAAAAGTACCGATTGCAGATGTCCATCGACACGTACAACGTTGGGTCAGCCCTGAGCAGCTCAAACAACAAATGCAAGAACAAAACGTTGGCTGATCGGGCGCTGTGGGCGCACCTTTTGGGCCATGGGACACAGAACCCTATTTTCAGCTATTAGGGAAAAGGTACATTGCAACGGTTGGACAAGTTGAACTGTCCGGTATTTACGCGCAGCATGGCGCCAGCGGCCTTACCGATATCAACCTCGCTCCTTACCAAACCCTACTGCAGCGCTCAGACCAACTTTTTGCAACGGGGCGCATCAAGGGCTTTGGTGAGCTGATCTTGAATAATCAAACCAGTAATCCTTTGGTATCGTTTCGGCGCAAGGTCAATATCGATTCTGCACCCATTGGGGCGATGTTTAAGATCGCCGCAAAGTAAAAAGGTTTTGTACAAATCCACTCAGAGGATGACGCCGATTCAATCGACCAAATTAAAACTCTGGCTAACAAATACCCAGATGTTTCAATCATTTTGTCGCACTGCTTACTCACGGGTAATGTTGATTTGGTCAAAGCGCTTTTGAACCAGCACCCGAATTTATATTGCGAAATGTCTGCGCGCTCAAAATCTCATCATCCCAATATTGATAATGAAAGAATCAGAACACGGGTAATCTACAGCGAAGATTTTGCAAAAGATGAATGGATTAAGCTCATCGATAGCTTTCCCACTCGTTTCATGGTTGGCACCGATACCTATAACTCTAATGTCAATTTCGAGCAAAACATCACTGAGATTCGAAAAGGGCTGCTGGCACGTTTGCAACCTGCCAGCATTGAACTTGTGGCTTATAAAAATGCGATCAGGGTCATGCGGTTAGATTGACGCGCGCACTGACAAGCGACTTGCCATCTTCCTAATAAAATCAAGACCAAACGCTAGAAAAAAATAGCGCTGCAAAAAAATATCCCGTTCAAAGTTGCTTGCGCAACCCTGTAACGGGATAACCTTCAAACCAACACTTACGCTGCGCGTTGCGCAGCGTTCAAGCTTTAGATCGCTTTCAACATCGAAGCCGCATCACTGACTTCAAACTTGCCTGGGCCTTCGTTATGAAGAACCTTGACCACGCCGTCCACAATGTAAGCAGCGTAACGGTTTGAGCGCACGCCCATGCCGCGTGCAGTCAGATCTAACTCAAGCCCTAAAGCTTTAGTCCAGATTGCTGAGCCATCGGCCAACATGCGAACTTTACCGGCAGCTTTCTGCTCACGACCCCAGGCGCCCATCACGAACGCGTCGTTAACCGCCACGCACCAAACTTCATCAACGCCCTTGGCTTTAATCGCATCGATGTGATCAACGTAACCAGGTACGTGTTTAGCTGAGCAAGTTGGCGTGAAGGCGCCAGGCAAAGCAAACATCAAAATCTTTTTGCCTTTGACTAGGTCTGCCACTTGAAAGGCGTTAGGGCCTAAAGTGCAACCAGCGGTTTCGGTTTCGATAAATTCTGTGAGGGTGGCATCGGGTACCCGATCGCCGACGTTGATCGTCATGAGCGCTCTCCTTGGGCATCACGGGCAGCGATGGCCACCGCATCTGATCCCAGCGTGTTGCTTATCATAAGCTACTAAGTGAACGACTCGCCAGAAACAGTCTATTTACCCTATCAAGACTAGGGGAATAGCTTGAGAAAAACCCAGCTCCTGGGCTCTTCTTGGTCTTAGCTCAAGCAAAGTCTATTTTTTGGGCTCGTCTTAGTCTTACCTCAAGCAAAGTCTATTTTTTAGGCTCGTCTTTGACGCGATAGACCAATACAGGGTTATGCGTTAGGGCAAGTACCTTATTGGTCACGCTGCCAAGTAACAAACGCGAAAACCCGCTACGGCCGTGGCTGCCCATAAAAATCATGTCGCAGTGGTAATCAATCGCAGCCTGAACAATGCCGTCGGCGATATTAAAGTTTGAGACCGCATGCGCGCTTGACTTCACCCCCGCAGTGTCAGCACGGTCGGCAATGGCTTTGAGGTGCTTTTGTGCCTGCTCGGCATTGGCTTTTTCGTAGTCCTCATCGGTAAAAGCGTAGGCCGCCGACATGCCATCAAAGCCCAAAGTGGCTGCAAAGGGCTGGGTGACATGCAGCGCTACGATTTCGGCACTCAGTGATCGCGCAAACATAATCCCAGCGTTCGCTGACTGGGCGGATAAGGCCGAGCCATCGGTAGGAATCAGAATTTTCTTAAACATTATGCACGCTCCGTAACAAAGGTTCGAGCGCCTATCCCAGCCTGTTAGGGCGCCCAACTCTAGCAAACAATTGAGACAATTTTGATCTGTATCAAGTTTTTTGTACTCAAGAATTACCCGTGGCAGCCCGATAGAGCACGGTGCAGCGTGTGCCCGAGCGACAGTAGGCCAACACTGGTGCAGGCAAGGTTTGCAGCAGTTCTGAAAAGTGCGTGACATCGTCGGTGGTCATCTGACCACTCACGACTGGCTGGTAAGCCACGCGTAGCCCAGCGGCGCGTGCGGCCTCAGACACGGCGGCCGCAGTCGGCTGATTGGGGCCATCTTCAAAATCTGGCCGATTAATGATGACACTTTTAAAACCAGCGGCGGCCACTGCGGCCATATCATCGGGAGTCATTTGCGGCGCTACCGCAAAATCAGACGTCAAAGAATTAATGGGAGTCGCCACAGTGATTTCCTGCAAAAAGTGAAAAAATAACGATCGCGCCCCACTCTGACCTTCGCTCTGACAAAGCAGATCTTCGCAACGCCTAAAAGGCTAGTATACGCAACGAAAACCCACATACACCACATAAAGCTCAGCGCGCTTGTATTGCATTCCTTCGGCTTTCATCTGCGACGAGCCATACCACCAAGACCCGCCAGCCGTCAGCCGAGCGCCGTCTTGCGCATCGGCCAACCACTCCCAAACGTTGGCGCCCATGTCATACAAACCATTGACGCCCTGGCGGGTTTGGCCGACTGGCGCGTGGCGTGGCCAGCCATCTGCAGCACCCTCAACATTGGCACCGTCGGGTTTATCGCCCGTTGGGTAGGGGTAAGTTTTGCCTTTTTCAAACGGCGCTGGGGGGCTAGACCGTTGCTCGGTATACGCGGCGCGTTGCCACTGTGCTTTGGTCGGTAAGCGCCCGCCCGCATCTTGGCAAAATCCTTGGGCTTCGGCCCAGTTGACATGCACAGCTGGTTCGCCCGGCTGTGCCGCTTGACCGAAAGGAGTGCGCCACGTCCAGCCGGCGCGCCGTTGCCACCCCATCACATATTCAAAGCCCCCGCCCTCGCGCTCGGCTGCCGTGACAAGACCCTTGCGCCCAGCGTACTCGGCAAACCGGCCAACACTGACTTCGGTGCCGTCAATTTTAAAGTCGCCCAAATCTACGCGTGACAGTGCGACTTCAGGCAAGCCACCGGGCGGCTGCGATTGAACCTGAGCGTTTGTCACCCCCTGCGTCATAAACGCTAGAGACATCACAATAAGTTTGAAGATTGCAGAGTGCATACAACAGGCCTTGTAACGTTGACGGGTTGGCAAGCGAATCGCAGCAATCGCTTGGTCTACCCTAAATTTTGAGCGATACTCGAGCAGTTCTGACAAGCGAAAATCGGGCTTAGCCGGATTTTAACGAAACGGTAGCTCGATTCGCTGACAGCGCTGCACAAAACCCCACCATTTCGGGGTCTTTCATCACATGAATATCCGGAGAAGAAATGATACTAGTTGGCCGTTACGCATCACCTTTTGTTCGTCGCGTGGGTGTTGTGCTGCACACGCTTGGCACACCGTTTGAGCATAAAGGCCTCTCAACGGCCACTGATCTGGCTGCAATCAAAGGTTACAACCCGATCGCTCGTGTGCCCGCCTTGATGCTCGATAACGGCGAGAACCTAATGGAAAGCGCCGCGATCCTCGATTCGATCCTGGATATGACGCCAGGTCAGACGCTGTTGCCCGCCACGGGGGATGCACGTCGCCAGGTCATGCAGCATTGCGCCATCATGTGCAGCGGGCTCGATAAGGCTATTCAATATATCTACGAACCGCGTCGTCGCCCAGCCGAGAAAGTGCATCAACCAGTGCTAGACGGTTTGGCCGAACAAATCACCGCAAGCCTGACCATGCTTGAAGCTCATGCAGCCAAGGGCACCTTCAAGGGCGGCACGCAAGCCAATCTCGCCGACATCACCGTGGCAGTCGGTTGGTTCTTTTTGCACAAAGGCTTGCCACACATTGCTGTTGTCAGTCAGTTTCCAAACTTAGTCGCGCTTTCTGCTCGTTGCGAAACGCTGCCAGCGTTTAAAGCCTGTCCGCTTGAAGGCTAACTGCACAAATCGTGTTCGTGTGCAGTTCTGGCAAGTCGCCACTGACTTGCCAAAACTGCGCATCTAAAGCGCTGACCTTGAAATCTAAAATATTTCACGGTTGGTGGATGGTGGCAGGCTGCATGATCGTAGCCGTAGTAGCTTGGTCCTTTGCGCTGTACGGGCCAAGCGTTTATATCAGCATGCTTCGCCGCGAGCATCAGTGGTCGATTGGGGTGATCTCTTCTGCGCTCACCTTATCTTTTTTAGTCAATGCCAGCGTGCTCAGCGTTGTTGGCAGCACGATTGCAAAATACGGCCCGCGCCCAGTGATGGCCACGGGTGCCGCAATCATGGCACTCGGGCTAGGCTGTCTGGGCCAAGTCACCAAACTTTGGCAAGTCTATGCCGCCTTTGCGTGCATCGGCTTGGGTTGGTCATGCCTCTCAACCACGTCAATCACGGCCACGCTGGCCCCATGGTTTGATAAACACCAAGGGCGCGCCGTATCGACTGCGATGCTAGGTGCCAGTATCGGTGGCATCGTCGGCGTGCCACTATTACTCACGCTCATCGACTCACTCGGCTTTTCCTTGGCCATGCTCGTCGTTGCGTTGATTCTGCTCACGACCGTTTGGCCACTGAGTTTTTTTGTGATGCGTCATCGCCCGCAAGATTTGGGTTTACAACCTGATGGTGCTCTTGCGCAGCATGCACAGAGCAAACCAGCCGAGCGCATCTGGACGCGTACCGAAGCCCTACAAACACGCGCCTTACGCACCATCATGCTGGCCTTTGGCTTGGCGCTGCTCGTACAAATTGGTTTTTTAACCCACCAGGTGGCACTGCTGTTGCCCGCGATTGGGCAAGCCGCGACGGCCCTGTGTGTAATGGGAGCTGCCATCCTTTCGTTTGGGGGCAGGCTTTTACTTGCACGCTTTTCTGACCGCTTGGATGTCAGGGTAATCGCTTGTGGCGTGCTGCTGCAGGCCACGATTGGGCTGGCCATCGCCAGTATTTTTTCGGATCAAGCGTGGGCACTTGTGGTTGGCGTGTTGTCATACGGGATGACGGCCGGCAACACCACAACCTTGCCGCCCGTGATCGTGCGCCGCGAGTTTGGCGCTGTGTCGTTTGGTGCTGTCTTTGGCATCGCCGCCATGTTGATACAAATCATGTCAGCCATGGGGCCCGCATTTTTTGGCGTCTTGCATGACCTGAGCGGCAGCTATCAATTACCGCTCGGCTTAGCTGCCGTACTCAATGTTGTTGCGGCAATCGTGATTATTGCAGGCCGCAAAAAATAACAAACTGTCCGACTCGGTCAAAACAGTTAAGTCGCGTTCGTGCCTCAAAGCTATCGAGTCGTTTTTTCACCACGGCATTTTAGAAATGATTGGGTTCATTCCAGTCTTTTTAATGATAGGTGCGGCCGTCGCTGAGGCCAAAAACTCAATCAACTCTTTTGCCGCGTTCATCTGTTGCGTTGTCGTGGTGATCCCAGCCGAAAACGGAATCGTCTGCTGCACCTCAAGCGGTATCTCACCTAAATAATCCAGGCCTTCAATCGACAGCAGCTCACTGACTTGTTGAAAACCTAAC
>CANKOW010000135.1 GCA_947484295.1 Alcaligenaceae bacterium
AAACTTCTGAGCATCCACGCAGTTTTCTCGTGGATGTCTTGTCGTTGCGTGAGCAGATCTGCGGAAGGTTGATCGTTTGCTTTTTCTACAAGCGGAAATAACTTTCTGGCGGTTTTAGCCGTCGCCTCTTGTGCTTTCACGAGCAGCCTCACCATGTCCATCGCCATAGGTACGCCCTCGACCTCTTTGATTGAGGTCAGCTTTACGAACTCTTTGTAAGTACCGGGTGCTGGCTCGCCAAGTGCTCGGATTCGCTCAGCAATCAAATCAAGCGCCGTCCACTGCTCGGTATATTGCGCCATGAACATGGTGTGAAGGGTGTTGAACATTGGGCCTTTCACATTCCAGTGAAAGTTATGCGTCATTAAATATAACGAATAGCTATCCGCCAAGAGCGCTGACAAACCTTGAGCAATGGCCTTGCGATCTTTTTCACTAATACCAATATCTATTAAGGTTTTGGTTGGTTTTGTGCGCATGATCCTTCCTTGGTCGAGTTAACCCATTTAGTTTTTTAGTTCGTTAGAATGAGTCTGAGCGCTTCTGGGTGATTAGTCCAATGAATAATATTCTTGTTAATAATCGAAAAACCAGATAAGCCAGTTAACCCTCCCTAACAATCCTCAAAATATAATCCCCAAATTGATAGCAAACACATGAACATTAGACCTTTCGCCTCAGGCGACACCGCATCAGTCGTCGCTCTTTGGCAGTGCTGCGGGCTAATCCGGTCATGGAATAATCCACACTTAGACATTGAACGCAAACTCGCGGTCAACCCTGAGTGGTTTGTCGTGGGCGAAGTCAATAACGAAATTGTTGCGAGCGCCATGTTTGGCTATGAAGGACACAGAGGCTGGGTCAACTACCTGGCGGTGTCGCCTCAGCATCAGCGGCACGGGTACGCGAAAGAACTTATGCAGTTTGGTGAAGAACTTCTGTTAGCAGTCGGATGCCCAAAATTGAACTTACAGGTTCGTGAAACAAACGCACAGGCCTTAGGTTTTTACGAAGCACTCGGCTACAAAATCGATGCCTCTGTGAGCCTGGGCAAAAGGTTAATCTCCGATGAATAGTGTCAAGCGAATCGATAAGCCGCTAGAACTACCCTCTTAACACTTCTGGTAACGCTGAGCCATGCATGCAAATCTGATTAAAAAAGTACAACTGGATACACTCGGCAAAGGTTTGGGGCATATCACCCCTGGCTGCACCTTCGCGGGGTGTGGCTCGCATGGCTGGAGCATTTTGAACGAAGACGTGAGTTTGCCGGTTGCCGTGTTGAGTCAAAGTCGTATCAAACATAATCTTTTATGGATGAAACAATTCATCGAACGCTACGGTGTCGAGCTTGCGCCGCACGGCAAAACAACCATGAGCCCAGAGCTGTTTCAAATGCAGCTTGAACACGGTGCTTGGGGCATCACCCTTGCAACCGCGTCGCAAGTGCAAGCGGCAGCGGCGCACGGCACGCCGCGCATCATCTTGGCAAACCAATTGGTCGGCAAGGGCAATATGGCGATCATCGCCCGCTTGCAGCAGGCAGATCCAAACTTCTACTTTTGTTGCATTGTTGACTCGGCGGCAAACGCTGACGCCCTTGGCAAGTATTTTTCTGAGCACCAACAAACATTAAGAATATTGCTCGAATATGGGGTAGGTGGCGGACGCACTGGGGTACGCGATCTCACACAAGAACAGAGCGTACTCGACGCCATCGCACGCTGGCCACAAGCGCTAAGCCTGGTCGGCGTTGAACTCTATGAAGGTGTTTTAAGTGAAGAGCCAGCGATTAGAAGCCTCTTGCAACATGTACTGGCCCGCACGCAGGCGCTAGCGTTACAAAACAAATTTAAAGAGCCGCGGGTGATCCTCAGTGGCGCGGGCTCTGCCTGGTTTGACGTTGTGGCTGAAGAGTTTGGTAATAAAAGCCTCGCGAACAACCAAACTTTGCAAGTGATTTTAAGGCCAGGCTGCTACCTCACTCACGACGTCGGTGTATATCTGAACGCTGAAAAACGCATTCAAGCTAGCAACCCTGTTGCACGCGAAATGGGTCGCAGCTTGTTGCCTGCGCTTCAATTGTGGGCCTATGTGCAAGCGGTGCCCGAGGCGAACCGCGCGATTGTCGCCCTAGGTAAGCGCGACGCAGCGTTTGACGCTGGGATGCCGATCACTTCGTTGCACTACCGGGCGGGCATCAGTCGGGCGCCTCAACCTGCGCCAAGCGACTGGAAGATTACCGCGATGATGGATCAGCATGCTTTTATGAGTATCCCCACCGGTGCTGACATCGAAGTCGGCGATATGCTTGCGTTTGACATTTCGCACCCCTGCCTCACTTTTGATAAGTGGCGGCAAGTCTTGCTGGTCGACGAGGCGTATCAAGTGACGGGTGCGGTTCAAACACTTTTTTAAATACGCACCTAGTTCAAAGTGGGCGATTGCAAAGTTAAAGTCGGCTGCATTGCCTACAAACAGCTCAAGTGATCTCGATCACAGAGCTTATTGCCGGGCACTACGCCCTATCGTCGGCGGCTTGACATCAAAAGTCGCACGCCAAGGATTAATGTCTAGCCCACCGCGACGGGTATAGCGCGCATACACAGACAGCGAGGTGGGCGCGCACTGCTTGAGGATATCGACAAATATCTTTTCAACACAATGTTCATGAAAACCATTATGCATTCTGTATGACACAATATATTTCAAGAGGCTCGCATGATCGATTGCAGGGCCCGTGTATTGGATCTGTATGCAGGCCCAGTCGGGCTGATCGGTGACTGGGCAGTTGGACTTGAGCAATCTTGAAAAGACGGTTTCAGAGATACTACCGCGCTTGGGATCCAGTGCGTCGTACTTGAGTTTTAAGATTGCGGAATCAGGCTGATAGCAATCAATCTCAACATCTAACTTATCTAGATCAACGCCAACAAACTCGGCGATTGCTTCATTCGCAAATTGATCAGGTCCAACGAGCTCAAACTCAAGCTCGCAACCAAGTGCTAGCGCAAGATCTTTTCGCAAAAGATCAAACACGTGATGCACGGTTTCAAAGCGTGTTTGATTAAAACTATTCAAATAGAGTTTTAAAGATTTTGATTCGACAATATTGGGGCTAATACACGGCACTTTTAGGCGCAGCAGCGCGACTTTAGGCAACCCTTTTGCATTCAGCCATGAAAGTTCGTAGGCGTTCCAGAGATCGAAGCCTTGAAACGGTAATGCGCCCGGCAAAGTGGGGCTTGAGACAGGCAAACTTGTCAGTCCAAGGGTAAGTCGTGCATCCAACCGAGGCATCGGAAAAAGTAACGACTCGTCGTAGCCCTTTGGATAAGAGACATCTTTTCCAAGGGGTACGGCCTGAGGGATATTGGGTGAACCATGGCTCACTAGGGGTTACTCCACTGTTGCACCGTGCGGCTCAACCACGTCGGTAAATTGTTTGTTCTGTTGGCACTAAGATTATACGTACTGCTTGGATGTGGTTCATTCACTTAGGTTAAACGTTATATACCTAGAATTGGTGCTACACCTGAGCATCCTCTAGCATCTTGACCAAGGCGTACACGCTTTGGTTGGCTGGGGTCGCGATACCGTACTCTTTACCTTTACGGACAACCAAACCGTTCAAAAATTCAATTTCGCTCGGTTTCTTACGGGCCAGGTCTTGCGCTGTTGAAGACAATTGCCCGGGCATGGTCTGAGGGATCATGTTGTTGGCCTGCTCGGCCTCTTGATGCGTGAGCGCAATCCCTTGATGCTGCGCAACGCTCACGACCTCGCTACCCAGCTGATGAATCAACGCGCGTACAGACTCGGTTTGCACCATTTTGCCGTATGTCAGTTGGCCAATCGCCGAGATGGCGTTATAGCTGCAATTCACTAAAAACTTGCTCCATTGATCTTTTCGAATGTCTGGCGACACCACGCAAGGGACACCCCCCTCGGTCAACAGCTCGGCAAGCGCGGTCTGTTGACCTGCTGCGCCAACATCATTTTGATTACCTGGTGATTGCCCAATGGCTAACTCGCCTCGTCCTAGATGTTTTAGGCGACCAGGCCCCGCCATAATCGTCGCGACATACACAACCGCCGGAAACACTGGGTTGCTCACAACGGCGCAAATGCGCTCACCGTTATCGACTCCGTTTTGCAAGCTCACAATTGCCGTGTGCTTTTGTAAATAGGGTTTAATCGCTTCGATCGTCTTGGTGGTATCGGGCGATTTGACACACAATAAAATTAAATCTGCCTGAGCAACAACCGCAAGGTCTGTGCTGGCTGAAACGGCAACGTACTCTTGAAAGCTTTGGCAATCCATGTGCAGACCATGCTGAGCAATCGCGGCCACGTGCTCGGCACGAGCCACCAACGTCACGTTGTGCCCCGAGCGTGCCAACATTCCACCAAAGTAGCAGCCAACGGCTCCGGCGCCTAGAACGACAATGTTTGGGTTTTTAGACTGATGGTTCATGGGTTAGGCTCGCTCTTTGTTTAGCCAGTTGGACAGGGACAAGCCATGCGCGCCCCCGTTGTTCAGCTCTAAATTGAGGTGCATGACCTTTATATTGTATCGACCTTGAGATTTCAACACGATCAAGGCCATTAAAGCACTCACCGGATTTAATCTCTGATAGCCTCTTAAACACTTACTTGAACACTTACTTGCATAACGCCGATAAAAATTCATTCAAACACTGCCTAAGGATTCCCGCACTAAAGCGCTGGGGTTTGAGAGCTAGCGTCGAACGCAGACGGCTGAGACGCTATGACGCGTACTAAAACAATAAAGCTTGGTTTGGTCGCGCTTTGTGTTGCCACTAGCCAATCCTGGGCACAGCAAGCTAGCGTCACGCTCTACGGCTTGATTGATGGCGGCATTGCCTTTCAAACGCTCACTGGGCCTGATCAATATAGTCAGTCCAGGCTTGGGCTCGGCAGCGGCGTGCAAACAACCTCACGGTGGGGAGTGCGCGGCCAAGAGCCTTTAGGTAACGGTTTCGCTGCAAACTTTCAGCTCGAGGGTAGCTTTGACGTCACCAACGGCGCTGCGTTGGCCAACGGACGGATGTACGGAACTCAGTCTTGGGTTGGTCTGAGCAAAAACGACTCGGCGGGGTATTTTAGAATCGGTCGTCAAAGCGGTTACGCGCCCGAATTCTTTTTGCCTATTGACCCGTTTAGGGGTGGGCTTGGTCAAGCCCGAATGGCCTTCGCCTTTGGTTAGGCCAACTCAAATACGAAGTACAGCAATCTCATTAAATTGATGGTTGAACCCGCCAGTGGGTTGAGGGTGGGCGCTGGCTATTCTTTTTCACCACAGATGAACACGTATTATTTTGATGGCGCGAAATCGATCGCGGCAGGCAGCGATTACAACCACTCAGCTATGGCTAACACACGGCTCATTACGTTAGGGATGAGTTATAACAAAGGCCCCCTGATGCTAGCGGCGACTTATGATCAAGTCATGCCCAACGGTGCCGATCCAAGACTACCCTCAAATATCGCCAATAGCCCGAACATCCGAGAGTGGATCGTCGGTGGAAAATACGACTTTGGTGCCATTCAAATTTCTGTGGCAGTTGGTCAAAACAAAGGGGGTGCCATCAACGTGCAAGGCGTTTCGTTCACCACCATCGGCAAACCAACGGTTGACATCAACTCTTGGGGTGGCGGACAAGGCGCCATCATCTTCGATCCGAACATGAATTTCAATTCGTACATGCTGGGTTTTACGCTTCCGATCAATAGCGCGTCAAAGATTTTCAGTTCGTGGACACGTGCAGCAAACACCGGCACAACCAAAGCTCATAACAATGTCGGAGCGCAAGATGGCTACGGCATAGGCTATCAGTATGACTTCACGGCGCGCACTGATATATACGTGGCCACGTCATATGCCACAAACCCTGGCTTCATTGCAGGAACGACTAGTTTTTATGTTGTGACTGGCTTACGTCACCGCTTTTAACGCGCACTAAGGCGAGATTCTGTCCAGATAATAGGACAGTACCGGCTAATCTTGGCATCTGCTCGCGCCCAACGTAATTGGGTAGATGGCTAATCAGTGTGGCGCAATAGCCTTAGGTCAAGGTGCTAATTCGGCCTCCACCGCGATTTTTTTCCACCTCGGTATATCAACGCTGAGGAATTTCGCGAACTCGGCGGGTGACTCACCACCAATCTCGCCGCCCTCTTTAGTGAGGTCATACTGCACTTCAGGTAAAAGCAAGATTTGCCTAACGGTTTGTTGCAACGTGTCAATTACTGCCGCTGGCGTACCGGCGGGTGCCAGCAAGCCGTACCAGTTTTCAACGGCATAACCAGGCAAACCAGCTTCGCCAATAGCCGGCACACCCGGAAACGCTGCAGAGGGCTTTGCGGAGGTTACGCCAAACGCACGCATCTTGCCGCTTTCGACGTAGGGTTTAACCACCGCAATCGTACTAAAGTACATGGCGATACGACCACCCAGCATATCGGTGATTAATAACGACTGACCTTTATAAGGCACATGCACCGCCTTGAGTTGGGCCTCGTTCATGAACATGGCGCCAGCAAGATGGCCCACAGTGCCTGAACCCGGCGAACCATAACTTAAGGCATTAGGTTTCGCGGCAGTCAGCGCGATCAGTTCTTTTAGGCTTTTTGCAGGAAGATCTGCAGGCCCCACCAATACCAAGGGTGCAGAGACCAAACGCGTAATAGGAGCAAAGTCTTTGAGGGGATCGTACGTCAGCGTACTCATGATCGCAGGTGCAACGCCTACGTTAGCAGCTTGGCCAAAGAGAATTGTGTAGCCGTCTGGTGCCGCACGCGAGACGAACGTTGCGGCAATGGTTGAGCCCGCGCCCGGTTTGTTATCCACGATCACAGGTTGCTTAAAAATCACTGACATTTTTTCGGCCACAATGCGTGCCATCAAATCTGAACCGCCGCCTGGCGGAAAGCCGACCACGATCTTGAGCGGCTTGTTTGGAAAGGTCTGTGCGCCGGCAGGTGCGATCACTGAAACAGCTGCAAGCAAGAACGCAGTCATTAGAGCTGTACGTGTCAAGCGCACCAGCTTTTGGGCAGGCGTAAATAATGGGTACACATTCATCGAACAGTTCATTTTTCTTCCATCTCTTCAAAAACCTCATACGCAACTTGAGCAGCAGACATTGATGACGCCCAACCCGAATAAAACGCTAAGTGAGTGATCAGCTCGCCAATCTCTTCTTGCGTCAAACCATTTTCTAAACCACGCGTAATATGAACACGCAATTGATCTGGCCTGAACGAAGTTAACAAGGCGGCAATGGTAATCATGCTGCGGTCGCGCTTCGACAGCTCTTTGCGCTCCCAGATATCGCCATATAAAACTTTTTCTGCGCATTCGACCAGTTTGGGAACCGTCTTGCGTAAGCGTTCGCGACGTTCTGAAGTGGGGGCTGTGGCCATAGAAGTCTCCTGATATATATTCTTGATGAATAATGTTTATTCGGAGCAATAATACTAAAGCGGCACGGCTTTGTATCGACTTCATCTAACAACTGGACAACAAAAAATGAAAATCGGTTTTATCGGACTTGGCACGATGGGGTCACGCATGGCTACAAATCTCATCAAACACGGGCATACCCTAATCGTCCATGACATGAGTAAAACGAATGCGCAGCCACTCATCGCGCAAGGCGCGCAATGGGCTGAGACGCCCGCCGTCTTGGGCGCTCAAGTTGATCTCGTCTTCTTATCTCTGCCGGGCCCAGCCCAAGTACAAGAGGTATTGACTGGTCTGCATGGGTTAACTGGTAGCTTGCGCGCAGGTAGCGCGGTGTTTGATTTTTCAACCAACGCCCCTCGCGTGATTCGAGAACTGCAAGCTGAGTTTTTAAAAAAAGAGCTCTTTTTTTTAGATGCCCCGGTCAGCGGTGGCCCTACAGGCGCCGCTTCGGGCAAACTTGTGATTTGGACGAGTGGTGATGAGGTCACCTTCAACAAATATGCGCCTGTGCTGTCGTGCATGTCTGACGATGTGCAATTTTTAGGTGCCGTTGGTGCCGCTTCGGTCGCCAAGCTGGTTCACAACTGCATGGGTTACATGTTTAACTCTGCGATTGCAGAAGTCTTTTCAATGGGCGTGAAGGCCGGTGTCGAAGCACCCACTCTTTTCAAAGCGTTGCGCAGCGGTGCGATGGGGCGCCGTCGAACCTTTGACGGCTTGCCCACACACTTTTTAAGTGGCGCTTACGAGCCCGCTAAGTTTTCGTTAAAACTAGCCCATAAAGACGTTACGTTGGCCAATGAACTTGGCCGCGAAGTTGACCTAGAGATGCAATTTGCAAAACTCACACTCGCCCAAATGACAGAAGCACTTGACCGAGGCTGGGCCGATAAAGACTCGCGCATTGCGATGCTTTTGGCACAAGAGCAGGCTGGCGTCGATGTGCGGTGCGACCCGGATATCTTGAAAGACATCTTGAGCCGCTGAGAGTAAAAATAAATATTGGACCGCTTAAGATATTGAGCCGCCTAAGGTAAACCCTTGACTCGAGTCACATGGCGTCTTCGCGTCTTGCGCTATGCGCAGCACCAGTCAAACCATGACTCGGAAACGTCAGACCATTTCTCGAAAACGCACGCGACTCGCCAGCGCGCAGCGGGGGCATCTGGCCCTCAGTTGACAAATACCATTACGCAGCCTAACTTAGTGAAAAATCCATTAAAAACCGCCGATACAAAGACATCGACAACCCCGTCGACGGCGACCCCCGATTTTTCCGGAGGCTTCAATGCACTTTAAATCTTTAGCATCACTGCTCGCGATCTTCGCCTGTCTGATTTTCAATGTTCCTGCTCAGGCACAAGCGAACTTTCCTGAAAAGCCGGTCAAACTAATTGTGCCTTTTCCACCGGGGCAAGCCACCGACATGATTGCCAGAATGATCGCAGAGAAGCTCACGATTGCTTGGGGCCAACAAGTCATTGTTGAAAACAAGACCGGCGTGCCAGGGATGGTCGCGGGCAGCACTGCCGCACCTGATGGCTATACGATGACGATGGGCACCAGTGGGGTCTTGGCCGTTAACCCAGCCGTCTTCGCAAAACTTCCTTACGATGTCACCAAAGATTT
>CANKOW010000136.1 GCA_947484295.1 Alcaligenaceae bacterium
ATGTTTGTTGCGGCGGGAGCAATTTCTCAAATTGCGGCAACCGCCTTGATGCTTGCGGCAATGCGCCAGCGGGCGTTTGTGGTGGTGACCGCTTGGACTAAAACCGAGCCTGTTCAGGTGGCAGTGTTCGGCTTAGTCGTGCTGGGCGATACCATTTCATGGCTCGCGATGGCTGCGATCATTGTCGCCACAACTGGTGTCACTGTGATGGCGCGAAAGCCTGTCAGCGGCCCTCAAGAGGGCTCTGGATGGCAGCCTGCGGTGTTGGGGTTAGCGGCCGGCGCCTGTTTTGCCATTGCCGCAGTCACGTTTAGGGGTGGCATTTTGGCCTTAGGCGATGGTCATTTTCTGATGCGCGCTTCGCTCACACTCGCTTGCGGGTTGGGCGTACAAACCTTGCTACTGGCTGCGTGGATGATGATTTTTCATTACGAGGCCTGGGTGCGCTGCCTGCAGGCCTGGCGCATTTCAATCTGGGGCGGTTTGCTGGGCGCCTCAGCCTCAGAAGGTTGGTTTCTGGGCTTTGCGTTGACGGCCGCTGCTAATGTGCGAACTCTGGGCTTAGTCGAGGTGTTGTTTGCGCAACTGCTTTCTTGGCGTGTATTTGCAAGTAAAAGCACACGGCAAGAAACGATCGGGACCATACTGATTGTGGCAGGCGTCGCCTGCCTATTGTGGACATCGACTTAAAGCAGAGGAATCCGCTTTGCCGCCGTTTCAGCAGCAGGGGTACCCTTGTACTCTTGCACGATACGCTGCAACGTCGCTTTTGAGGCTGCGCGATTGTTCAGTTCAAACTGGGATCCCGCAATCATTAGCAAAGCGTCGGGTGCTCGGGCTTCGCGGGGATACCTTTTTACCATTGCATCAAGCGTGGCAATAGCGCCTTTAAAGTCTTTTGACGCATAGCGGCTGCTACCCAAATAAAACTGTGCCGTAGGCGTGAGTTTGCTGTCAGGGTAAAGGGTCAAAAACGCGGTTAGATTTTCAGTCGCCTCTTTGTACTGACCTTTGCGAAAACTTTCGATCGATTGATCAAAAGCCGATTGTTCGCGCGGATCGGAAGACCTGGCGTCGGGCGCACGCGCACCAGAGGTGCCGCCGGGTGAACCTAGCCCTGAGCTTGGCCGTCCAAGCTGTTCCATATCTCCGCGTAAACGCGTGACCTCTTGTTCAAGTGCTTCGATCTGATCGGCGAGCTGCACGCGCGCGCGCTGGTTGGCCTCAGTGAGCGTTCTAATTTGTTGACGCAATTCAACAATCGCTTTGCGGGCATCATCGTCGGCAAAGGCCTGTGCAGGCTGACTGATTGCAAGGCAGCTCAGCAAAATTAAGCCGGCGCTCAGCACGCGCTTAGAGGTGGTGGTCATAGACATGAAATATCCCTTTAAAACGACAAGGCGGCTGGTGAGCCGCCTTGTTTAGTTCAGATCACAGTGTTTAAGCTTAACGCTTATAGTTGAAATCTGCACGACGATTTTCAGCATAATCGGCATCGGTGTTACCCAAGGCTTTGGGTTTTTCTTTGCCCAGGCTGATGGTTTCAACTTGGGTGTCAGAGACGCCTAACAAGGTCAGCATGCGGCGCACTGCCTCGGCGCGACGTTGACCAAGTGCCAAATTATATTCAGAGCCACCACGGGCATCGGTATTGCCTTCAATTACCACGCGCTGCGCAGGCGTACTGACCAGGTATTTGCCGTGCGTTTCAACTAGCGAGCGGTACTGATCGCTTACTGTGTAGCTATTGAAGTCAAAGTAAACCGAGCGCTGTTTGGCCAAGATGCTTTGTGGATTAAACGGGTCGAGAATGCCAGAGCCGTCTGCACCACCAGCCCCAGCTTTATCGTCAAGGGAAACCGAGCTACAAGCGGCCAAACTGGCAGCTAAGGCGGCGATGGTGAGAGCTTTTGCGATGCGCGACATGATGTATCCTTTAAGAGGAAATTAAACGTTTATTGAGAAAAAGGGCCCCAAGTGGGTTCGCGTATTTCGCCGTTCAGGACAGACAGCGTTTGACGAACGCGACCATCACTAGATACCCCGGCCAACACGCTTCGACCACCCTGAATTGCGGCATATAAGACTTGCATTCCGTTAGGAGCAAAGCTCGGAGACTGATCATCGCGCCCGTCGGTTAGAAGGGACTCTGCGCCAGAGGCTAAGTTCAGCGAGGCGATACGGAATGAGCCGTCTCGACGTGTAACAGTTAGCAAAGTTTTGCCATCCGGAGAAATTCGAGGTGAGATATTGTAACCGCCGTTAAACGAGATACGACGCGGCTCACCGCCCTCAAGACCCGTTTGATAAATTTGTGGGCTACCACTACGATCGCTCGTAAAGAAAATTGACCGACCATCGGGCGCAAAGAATGGTTCGGTATCAATCAAGGGCGAGCGGGTCACGCGACGCAGGTTTGAACCGTCATTGGCGCCTAGCGTGTAAATTTGCGACAGACCATCGCGGGTGAGTACCACTGCCAGCGTATTGCCATCGGGAGACCAGGCCGGTGCCGAGTTGTTGCCTTTGTAATTGGCGACCGGTGCACGTTTGCTGGTCGTGAGATGGTGTACGTAAACCACGGGTTTGCCAGATTCAAAACTTACGTAAGCCAGTCGACTGCCATCGGGTGACCAGGCCGGCGAAATAATCGGTTCGCGTGAGCGCAAGGCCACCTGAGGGTTTTGCCCATCGGCGTCTGCAATTTGCAATTCGTAAGTCTTACCCTGCTTTAAGACGTAAGCGATTCGGGTCGCAAATACGCCCCTGATCCCGGTAATTTTTTCGTAGATTCGATCGGCGATCTGATGAGAATTACGTCGTAGTTCTTTTTCGGTACCTGAAACTGAGAAGCCATCGAGTGGGCCACGTTTAACGGTGTCGCCCAGGCGATACTTAATTTCAAAGCGACCGTCTGCTAGGCGGGTCACCGTACCGTGTGCAATAAAGTCAGCGCCCCGAGTGCGCCACTCGTCGTACGCGATCGCTGAGTCGGCCGTCAGTGCGGCTCCCGTCGTTGCAATCAGTCGAAACTGACCTGAGCGGGTTAGGTCGGCGCGGATAATTTCTGCGATTTGGCTGCCGACTGCGTCGCCGCTGAAGTCGGCTATGGCCACGGGATATTGTTGCGCGCCTGTTCCTGAGATATCGACGCGCAGTTGCGCCCGAGCCGCGTCTGTGCCAAAAAGGGTAAGCGTAACAATTAGGAAGGCAAACAGCCACCCAAACATGACGTTATTTGACGTCTTGCGGGCAGTTGGCGTGGGGTCAAGTTGATCAAACGTCATATATTGCAAGCTCCTATTAATCATACATATTGTAATTGACGTCGATGTAACCTGGATAGCTACCAGAAGAAGGCCGTGGAAAGGGCGTGCAGCGCCTTATCCCGGTCTCGACCGCACGATCAAAGTTGGTGTTCCCAGACGTTTTTGTCAGGCGTACATCTGCGATTTGCCCGTCGGGTTTTAAGCTCACCCGGTATTGTGCAGCGGGGTTACCTCCCGCGCCTCGTGGTGGAGGTGGAAACGACACGCCGGGTAGCACGCAAGCGCGCACTTTGGCCGGGTAGCCATCATCACGACCACCACCTGACTGGTTGCGGTCAGCGGTGCCGCCGGGCAGCCCAGCTGCGCTCAAGGCGTCACCGCGCATCATGTCTTTCAAGGCCTGCTCTTTGGCGGCGCGTTGAGCGGCCTCGTCTTTGGCTTTTTTCTCAGCAGCAGCCACTTTCGCAGCGTCTTCTTTCGCTTTTTTAACCGCCTCGTCTTTGGTCTTCTTTTCAGCTTCTTCTTTTTCTTTCTTTTCAGTCGCTAGCCTTTCGGCAACGAGTTTTTTAGCAGCATCTTCTTTTGCCTTTTTGTCAGCTTCGGCGCGCTCAGCATCGCGGCGGCGCTGCTCAAGCCGTTCAGTTTCTTTTATTTTTGCGATTTCAAGTTCTTTTTTGATACGTTCTTTCTCTTTAATGGCATCTTCGGCCGCGCGCCTGTCTGCGGCCTCTTTGGCGATCATTTCGCGCTCAAGCCGTTCTTGTTCGCGCCGGCGTTTAGCCTCTTGCTCGAGTGCGATCTCTGGGTCAACCTGCGGGGTTGGCGCAGCCGCTGGCGCCACCGGTGGGGGCGGAGGAGGCGGTGGCGGGGGAGACGGTTCGGGCGGGGGCTCAGGCTTTGGTTGTGGCGCAGGCTCGGGCTTGGGCTCAGGAGGCTTAGGCTGGGGTGGTGGGTTCACAGGGCTATTGCCGTCGGCCACAAGCATGATCTCGAGTGGCCCGTTGGCCTCGGCTTTCCAGTCAAGCCCGAGCACGAGCATCAGCACTAGGATCAAATGGGTGAGCAGCGCCAGACCGAGCGCGCGTAGGTTCGTCGCCTGCCTCGGGGGCAGAATCGGACCGCGCACCATTTTGGGGTAGCGAGGCGGCATCAGTACGAGAGACGCTTAAACGAGTTCAACATGACGAGAGTTAACGCTTTGTAGGCTTGGCATTAGAAGCCGGTGCTGTATTGCCTTTTTGGTCGACCAATAAACCAAGTTTCGTGACCCCGTTTTTGCGCAAATCCTCCATGACCTTCATGACCACGTCATAGGGGACTTTGCCATCAGCGCCGATGACGACTGGTTGGTCAGGCTTGAGTTCAGACAAAATGGTTTGTGCTAACGCGTTACGTTCGACCGGCTTGAAGGTTTGGCCCGATTCGCGTTTGCGCCATTCGATCTTGCCCCCCTCATTGATTTGGATTTCAAGCGGCGTGAGCGGCACGTTGGCCGCTTGCCCGACAGAGGGAAGCTCTATCACGCCTGGCGTGATTAATGGCGCTGTGACCATAAAGATCACCAGCAACACAAGCATCACGTCGATATACGGCACGACGTTAATCTCGTTTTTTAGGCGACGGCCAGGCCGCCCAGAGCTAGAGCGTACTGAGGACATTAGCGCACCTGCCGCTGCAGAATGTTCAAGAACTCATCGACAAAGGTTTCAAAACGAATCGACAGGCGATCAATGTCGTGGGTATAGCGGTTGTAAGCCACCACAGCTGGGATCGCAGCGAACAGACCAATGGCTGTGGCAATCAGGGCTTCGGCAATGCCGGGCGCCACTGAAGCAAGCGTGGCCTGCTGAACGTTTGCCAAGCCAACGAACGCGTGCATGATGCCCCAAACGGTGCCCAACAGACCTACATATGGGCTGACTGAGCCGGTTGAGGCTAAGAAGTTCAGGTGCGACTCAAGTTCATCCATCTCGCGCTGAAAGGCGGCGCGCATCGCGCGACGTGCGCCATCCAGCGTGGGTGCCGTGGCGGGTGTGGCACCCGCGCGACGTGCCTTCGCAAACTCTTCCATGCCCGCATGAAAAATACGGGCCAACGCGCCGCTCTCGTTTAAACGCCCAGCAACCGACTGATCGAGGCCGTTCAGATCGCCGCCCGACCAAAAGTCATCTTCAAACCGGCGTGTTTGTGCCAACGACTTTTTAATTGTGGCGCGTTTCGAAAAAATGAAGGTCCAAGACACAACCGAGACCACAATTAAGAGCAGCATGATCAGTTGCACTGGGATACTGGCGTTTAAGACCAGCGTGAGCATTGACATGTCAGAGGTGGTTGGCATCACTTATTCCTGAATAGTTACTGCAAATTTTGTTCGTACCGATTGCGGGATTGCTGCGACCCGCATGTTAACGGTTTTTACACAACACACTTGGATGTTGCTTTCGGTCAGAAGATCACCATTTCGGTAAATCGTCTGATGGAAGTGTAACGAAGCTCGGCCCATCCGTGTGCAGACGCTTTCAATTTGTAACAAGTCATCGAGGCGTGCAGGCTTGAGGTAGCGAATGTCTAGCGCAGTCACCATAAACCCGCGTTGTTCTTGCGTGGCGAGATCTGACTGGTTAACGTTGACTGCGCGCAGCCATTCAGTGCGGCCGCGCTCCATGAACTTTAGGTAATTGGCGTAAAAAACAACGCCACCCATATCGGTATCTTCATAGTAAACGCGTACGGCAAAGCTGTGCTTAAACGCCGGCGGTTGCGGTTGCATCGCTAAGCCTCTTGTTGATGACGGGTGAGCGGTTGTGACTTTGTCCCCAAGCTTTACACCTGCGACAGTCGTGTGATCGTTTGTGTGGCGCAGTCTGCCAGCGCGACACGTGTGGCTTCGCTCTCGGTGCGGCATAACAGTTCAACGACACCGTCCTTCAGGCCGCGATCGCCCACTGTGATTCTGATGGGCGGACCAATGAGCTCCCATTCGGCAAACATAATGCCTGGGCGCAAATCACGATCATCCAGAATGACGTCAACCCCTTGGGCTTTGAGTGCGGCATAAATCGACTCGCAGGCGCTGCGCACTTCTTCGCTTTTGCCCCAACCGACTCCGCAAATCACAACTTCGAAGGGGGCCAGCGCGCGTGGCCAGACAATGCCTTTGGCATCGTGATTTTGTTCGATCGCTGCACCCACTAAGCGGGTCACGCCAATCCCGTAGCAACCCATCTCCATCAGCGCAGGCTTACCAGTTTCGTCAAGAAAGGTTGCCTTCATCGCCTCAGAGTATTTTGTACCCAGGTAAAAGACGTGGCCGACTTCAATGCCCCGTTGAATCGCCAGCTGGCCCTTGCCTAAGGGCGCACGGTCGCCTGCGACGACATTTCGCATGTCTGTCACCAAGTCAGGCTCGGGCAGGTCGCGCACCCAGTTCACCCCGCTTAGGTGAGCGTCTTCTTGGTTGGCGCCGCAGATAAAGTCATGCATCTTCGCCACAGTGTGGTCGGCAATCACTTTGACCGGCAGTTTTGTCTTCACTGGCCCTAAGTACCCTGGTTTGCAACCAAAGTGCTCAACGATCTCGGTTTCAGTGGCGAATCTAAAACCGTGATTCAGACCAGGGATCTTGCCCGCCTTAACCTCATTGAGCTCATGATCGGCGCGCAACAACAGCAGCCAAACTTGGCTAGGTTGGTCTTTGTGCTCAGTCGCGAGCACAATCGATTTGATAGTTTGAGTGAGTGGTACACCCAGCAATTGAGCCACGGCTTCGCATTTGGCAGCGCCCGGGGTGGGCTCAAGCTTCAGTGCTGCTGTTGGAGCTGCGCGCTGCTCAAGCAGGCAGGGCGCAGCGGCAAGCTCAATATTTGCGGCGTAGTCTGAGGCAGGGTCGTAAACGATCAAGTCTTCGCCAATATCGGCAATGACTTGAAATTCGTGACTTTGTGAGCCGCCGATTGAGCCCGTGTCGGCCGAGACGGCTCTGAAGGTCAGACCTATACGTTCAAAAATCTTCATGTAAGCGTCAAACATGATTTGATAGCTTTTTTGCGCGCCGGCCACGTTGCGGTCAAACGAGTAAGCGTCTTTCATCGTGAACTCGCGTCCGCGCATGACGCCAAAGCGCGGACGGCGCTCATCGCGAAACTTCGTTTGAATGTGATAAAAATTGACCGGCAATTGTCGCCAGCTTTGAATTTCGTTGCGGGCGATATCGGTGATGACCTCTTCAGAGGTCGGCTGCAACACAAAATCACGACCGTGTCGGTCTTTCATGCGCAAAAGCTCGGGGCCGTATTGTTCCCAGCGGCCTGACTCGACCCACAGTTCGGCGGGCTGCACCACTGGCATCAAGAGCTCAAGCGCACCTGCAGCGTTCATTTCTTCGCGAATAATGTTTTCGATCTTTCGTATGACGCGCAAGCCTAAGGGCATGTAGCTGTAGATGCCACCGGCTAGTTTGCGTATCAATCCCGCGCGCATCATTAATTGATGGCTAGTGATTTCGGCGTCGTTGGGGGCTTCTTTTAGGGTGCTGATATGAAAGGCTGATGCGCGCATGGGATAGGGGCTAAATTTTATTAGGGCATATTGCCCAACAGGTACGTATAATCACAGATATTGTATTAAATTCGCAGGGAGTGGCCATGCTTGATCGCGAAGGCTACCGTCCAAATGTAGGAATTATCCTCGTTAATCAAAAAAACGAGGTCTTTTGGGGCAAGCGCATACGGGAACACGCTTGGCAGTTTCCGCAAGGCGGCATCAACCAGGGCGAAAGCCCTTCACAGGCGATGCTGCGCGAGCTTCACGAAGAGGTCGGGCTGTTGCCTGACCATGTTCGCATCTTAGGACGTACGCGCGAGTGGTTGCGTTATGACGTGCCTGATACCTTTATTCGGCGCGAATCACGCGGGCACTACAAAGGTCAAAAGCAGATTTGGTTTCTGCTGCGTATGCTTGGGCGCGACACAGAAGTGTGCTTGCGTGCCACGCCGCACCCTGAATTTGATGCTTGGCGCTGGAGCCCCTACTGGGTCTCGCTGGATGACGTCATCGAGTTCAAGCGTGACGTCTACACACAGGCACTCAACGAGCTATCGCCGTTGATTTTCAAGCGTGGGCACGACCTGACTGAGCAAGCGGCGGCGCAAGTGTTGCCCGAGCAAAGCCCGTAGCAAGCTCCAAACCAGCTCCATATCTAACGCTGTAGCGAACGCTCAGTAAACGCTGTAGCGAACCTCTCAGCAGACGCCGTAGCGAACTTCTCAGTCCGAGCGCTAGGCAAAAAAAAGCAGCGCATCTCTGCACTGCTCACCCTAGCTGATGACTGCAGCCTTTTTTAACGCAGGCGCTTAATCAAGCTAGAAGTATCCCAACGGCCGCCGCCCATTTTCTGGACATCGGCATAAAACTGATCAATTAAGGCAATGCTTGGCACGCGTGCGCCGTTTCGGTTGCATTCGTCCATGACCAAACCCAAATCTTTACGCATCCAATCGACCGCAAAGCCAAATTCGAACTTATCGTCGACCATGGTGGTGCCACGGTTATCCATTTGCCAGCTTTGTGCCGCACCTTTGCCGATGACCTCGATGACTTGCTTCATGTCTAAGCCAGCGGCTTGCCCAAAGGCGATGCCTTCAGACAGGCCTTGTACTAAGCCAGCGATACAAATTTGGTTCACCATCTTGGCCAATTGACCCGCACCAGCAGGGCCAACGAGCGTGACCGCACGTGCCATCACGGCAATCACGTTTTTGACAGCATCAAACTCTGCTGCGTCACCGCCGCACATAACGGTCAGCATGCCGTTGAC
>CANKOW010000137.1 GCA_947484295.1 Alcaligenaceae bacterium
ATCATTTCTTGTACGGTTGTGTCATGCTGATTCACAATATTGCGCTTAAAGGTAATGGTCCCTCGGTCAGGTTTGCTTGATTCTTTTTTTTCAATGACCGTTGATTTCATCCGAATAGTATCGCCGTGTTTAACTGGCGCAAGCAGGCGCCATTTATCGATCTGTACTAAGGCGAGCAGCGTGCCGTCGTTAATGCCGCTTGCATATTGCAAGCCACCGGCAACACCATAAATCAACGGGCCATGCGCAATAGGTTCGCCAAAGTGTGTCGTTTTGCAGTATTCAAAGTTGGTGTGCACCTCATTAAAATCGCCTGACAAACTAGCAAAATTAACAATGTCTGTGCTGGTAATCGTGCGCGCGGGCGTCACGAACTCTGCACCCAGTTCAAAGTCTTCAAAATAACGGCCCCTGACTGCTGGTGTTGCGGTTGTCATGTGAATCTTCCTTGATTAGTACGAACCCATAAAATCTTTCTTGCCGATTTCGACGCCATTGTGTCGCAGTAAGTTGTACGCAGTTGTGACATGAAAGAAAAATTGCGGCATGCCGTATTTCAGAGCATAATCTTCGACTGATAGTTTTTTCTCTTTCGGGGTGCCCGGGCGTAATACAATCTCTTTGACGGCGCTGCCCTCTAATTGAGCGGCGGTGAAACCGTCGATCAGCCCAAGGGTTTTTGAAATACGTTGCTGTAGTTCAGCAAAGCTCTGTTCAGTATCTTCGTAGGCCGCGACTTCAACGCCCGCGATACGTGAAGGCACGCTTTTTGCAAAATCACAGGCAATTTGAACTTGGCGAACAAGCGTAAGCATGTCGGGAAACAAACGCGACTGCAACAACGTAGCCGAATCGAATTTTCGCTGTTCGGCATACTGCTCGCCTTTTTTGAGCACGTCGCTCAGTGCCAAGAGCATCTGCTTTAAAACAGGAACGGTTGCGGTGTAGATAGAAACAGACATAGGATTCCGATATGTTAGGGGTGAGTGAAGAGAATAACTGAGAGATCGCTAACGCCCGCCAGCAACGTCTAGTATGGTTGTGGTGACATAGCTCGCCTCGTCTGACACAAGCCAGATAATGCCCTGCGCGACTTCAAGTGCTGTGCCGCCTCGTTTCATTGGCACAAGGTGCTCAAGCTCACGCACGCGGTTCGGGATTCCGCCTGAGGCATGAATTTCTGTGTCAATGAGGCCTGGCCGCACAGAGTTCACCCGAATCCCTTCGTTTGCGACTTCTTTTCCTAAGCCGAGTGTAAACGTGTCGACGGCGCCCTTAGCCGATGCGTAATCCACATATTGCCCTGGGGCGCCGATCCGCGCCGCAGCGCTGGATACGTTGACGATGGCACCGCCTTTTCCGCCGTGGCGTGTGCTCATGCGCTTGATGGCCTCACGGCTGCAAAGAAAGGTACCTAAGACCGTGATGTTGAACATGCGTTGCCAGCGTGCGACACTGATCTCGTCGACCCGTGCTGTGACATCCACGATCCCAGCATTATTGACTAAGGCGCTCAGAGGACCTAATTCGGCGTCCACCTTTTTAAACATGGCCTGCACCTGCGCTTCGTCGGCGACATCAGCCTGCACGGCGATTGCGGTTCCGCTCTGAGCACGAATTTGAGCCACAACGCTTTCAGCGGCTTGCGCGTTGCTTGCATAGTTAACGGCGACGGCATAGCCTTTTGTTGCGGCAAGTAGGGCGGTGGCAGCACCAATACCACGGCTCCCACCGGTAATGAGTATGACGGGCTTCATGCGATTTGCTCCTAGAAATTGTTTTAAGTCACTTTACATGCGATTTTTTACTTGAGCGAGGCGACTGGGTTTTTTTAGGAGTTAGTGTTCTTGACGGGTTAAAAATTTCTCATCCGATAGGGCAAGCAACCAAGCCATCGTCATCGCATAAAAGCCGATGGTGCGAATGCTTCGCATCATGAGTTCTGTCCAGCCAAAGACAAAAAATCCCAGACATAGCGCTAAGCCCATCGCTGCAGCGACCCTTGCAGGTTGAGACACCCCGGCCCCCAGGCGCCGAGTAAAGATCCAGATTGGTGCAGCGTACATAAGTAAGAGAGCCGTTAACCCAAACAGGCCATGGCTGGCCATGCTGAAGAGCATGTCATTGTGCGGTTCACCAAATCCTTGGTTGTAAACAAAATCTGACACAATGCCTTGACGCCAATAGCTCTCTAGCTTGGCGCCGAAGACTTGTATGGTGCCATTACCAAACAGTGGGTTGTCTTTGAACATCAGCCAAGAGGCGTGCCAAAGTTGTAGGCGACCGCATTCTGATGAAATCGCCAACGGATTTGTTAAACATTCGGCCGTTTGTGTCACCATTTGATACATGCGCTGGCGAAGAATCGGGCTTGAGGCTGAAATCGCGCCAGAAACGAGTACGGCGATCAACGCAGGAATCAATAATTTACGCAGGCTGGTTTTGCCTGTCGCCAGTACCCAGCCAATCAAGATAAAAAATGGAACCACCAGCCAGCCGCCTCGCGTCTGAGTAGTGATAAAGCCGAGTAGGCCAACTGCCATGGTCAAGACCTTAAAGGCAATTTCCATTTTACGAAAGCGCGTTAACCGCCAACCAATCGAAAACGTGGCTAGCGCTGCCATCATCAGAAGCAAATTACCGTAAGACACTGCGTTGTGTTGAGGCACCTCAAGCGGCCGCCGAAAGGTCGGTAACGCGTACCATAGGGCATACCCCGTGGCAGCCCAGGTGGTAAGGACCAAGCCCCAGGTTGCTTGGCGCAACCACTGCGGAATGAGAGACAAGCAGGCGCCTAAGATCAGAAAAGTGCCCACACTTAAGCGCAGCGCGCGCTCGATTTCGTTGTCGATTCTGATGGTGCCTCGCGTCGCAGCGATCGTAATGACGACTAACGATACAAACAGCGCTGCAGCTAAGCCACGATAGTCTTTCCAGTCGCTCAATACGGACTGATAGCCGCCGGCCCTTGATACACAAATAATTGCGCTAATGGCGGCTAAAATATAAAAAACCGTGCTCGCGCGGGCAAAATCCGTCAGCAGGGTGATGGGCATGGCTGCAATCAACACAGTGACTAAAAACGAGCCAAGGCGTTGTTGGGCACTGCAAAGGGGGCGCGCGACCAAACGAGTACCTAAGTGTAAAAATTTACCGTTGGATCATACACGTTCTTGCGTATAGTTTTGAGTCTGTGCCAACGTGGTAATTTGTGCTGTGGGGCTTGATTCCTGTACTCCTAGGCGCCGTTTTTCCTAAGGGTAATTAAGGGGTGACAGTAAAGGTATAATTCGTCAGATTATCATCAGTTATCTGTCACTTATCCGATGGCTTTTGCCAGTATGTCCGAGTGGTTTGTGCGTCGCAGCATAACCCGACGACTTTGTACCTTGAGACATAATTGCTGATCAATAAAACTAGCCCGCAGAACTGAATCAATGAAAATATTGTTTACAAACTTTCATCCAGGCATCGGCGGGGGGCATGTTACGTATATTGTGAGCTTATTGCTGGGCCTGAAAGCGACACATAATCTTTTTGTGGCCTGCCCTGCGACCAGTCGCCTTTTCGAGCGTGCCTCCGCAATTGCTGATGTTCAGACAGTTGATATGTCTTTTACGACTCGTCCATCTTCATGGTTTTCGGCGCGTGCGGCGTTATGTGCACTGATCGCGAAAGAAAATTTTGACGTGATACACGTCAACGGCTCGTCTGATCACAAGCAGGTGATGCTCGCGCTGGTCGGCTTGGGTTGTTCGCCGCGCGTGATCTTTACGAAACATAATGATCGCGGGGTCACGAGTTTTGGGCATCATTTGCGGGCGCGTTTTTCGACCGATCATGTGATTGCTGTGAGCGAATATGTCAAAGGCATGTTGTTGAACTCGCCCTACCAGAAACGACCGATATCAGTGATCAGACACGGCATTGATACTCAATATTTCTCGCCAGTCAGTCAGGACGAGAAGATGCGGTTACGCGCCCAGTTTTTTCAATCAGAGGTTCAGAATAAAATTATTTTAGGAAGCGCCAGCGGAACACATGAGGCGAAAGGTTGGCTAGATTTAGTGCACGCGTTGTCACTGCTTGAGCCTGAGCAGCGAAAACATTTTCACGTTGCAGTGATTGGCGATCAGCCTGACGAACTCCTGCGCGCTCGAGCAACCGCTTATGGCGTGTGTTCTCATTTGAGTTTTTTGGGCTTGATTGAAGACGTTCGTACTGTGTTATCGGCCTGCGATTTGGGCTTTGTGTTGTCGTATCACGAGGCTTTATCGTTTGCCTGTCGAGAGAAGATGGCACTGGGGTTGCCGGTTCTGGTCACGCAGGCGGGCGGCTTACCCGAAAATGTTTTTCACGATCGCGAGGGCTGGATTGTTCCGGTGCGCAGTCCCGAGTCGATCAAGGCTGTTTTGTTGAATATCTTGGCTAACCCTGCTCGACTGAGTGTGGTGGGCGCGCAGGCGCGTGCGCGAGCTGAGCGTGAGTTCAATTTGAATGACTTTATTCGTGCAACGATGGCGGTTTATCAGGCGTAACGACCGGCTTCGCGCCTGCTAATCGTTGTATCTCAAAGTACCGTGCTCGCGTTGTGAGTCACGTGCGCAATCTCAAGGCGTTTCACGCATAGAGCAACTAAGCTCGTACAATCGCCCAAAAGGGAGTGAAAAAACATAATGAAAAAAAGACAAACTCTGGCGCTATTACTGGCTGCGGCCTGTTCTCCTCTCGCCCTTGCGGCCGACCCGGGTACAGTCTATCCAACCAAGTCAGTGCGCGTGGTCATAGGTTATCCGCCAGGTGGCGCGGGTGACATTTTTGGTCGACTGGTGGCAAACTATCTTTCGCAAAATATGGGCCAGCAGTTTGTCGTTGAAAACCGCCCCGGCGCTGCCGGAACGATCGCAGCGGCGCAGGTCGCGCGCATGCCGGCTGATGGCTACGCCTTATATCTGGCCTCGGCAGGTGACTTCACGACAGCGCGTAGTAGTTTCGGTGACCGCTTGCCCTATAGCCCTGAACGCGATTTCACTCATCTGACGCTGCTGGTCAAAGTGCCGTTGGTGTTGGTCGCGCACCCCTCCGTGCCTGCAACGACCGTGCAAGAATTTATCGCTTACGCCAAAACCAAGCCGCGACAACTGAATTACGCGTCGTTTGGAAATGGCTCGACCTCGCATCTCTCTGCCGAGGCCTTTAACTTGGCGACGGGTCTCGAAATTTCTCACGTGGCCTATAAAGGCAGTAGCCCTGCGGTGACAGATTTGCTTGCGGGGCGCGTACAAGTGATGTTCGATACGGTATTGAGTGCCTCTCGGTTTACCAAAACCGGGCAGCTCAAAAGTTTTGGGGTCACCACTTTAAAAAGGGTGCCCCTGATGTCTGATACGCCAACGTTAAACGAAAGTGGCGTCGTGGGTTTTGACATGGCCACGTGGCTGGGTCTAGTGGCCCCTGCAGGCTTACCAAGTCAGATCACTCAAGCGCTTGCCCTGAGGCTAGATGCTTTGACGAAAGACCCAGACATCCGAAAGCAGTTAGATGCGCTTGGGCTCTTAGTAGATGGTGCCGGCCCAGCGGCCTTCAGTACCTTCATTAACGAAGAATCAGCGCGAATGGATAAGCTGATCAAAAAGGCTGGTATTCGGTTCGAATGATCGTAATGTTCACGAATGTATTCGGGCAACCAGCGCCTTTAAAGGTTCTGCGATGGGTTAGAAAATCACGCCGCCAGCGCCTTCAAAGGCTCTAGCGTGGTTCAGACAATTAGGCGGGCAGCGCTTTCAAAGGTTCTAGCATGGTTCAGACAATCAGGCGGCCAGCGCTGTCAGCGGCTCTGTAATGGGTGAGCGGATCAGATAATCAAACGCAGAGAGTGACGCCTTCGCACCTTCGCCCATCGCGATGATGATTTGCTTGAAGGGTACGGTGGTGCAATCGCCTGCAGCAAACACCCCTGGCATTGAGGTCTCGCCTTTGTGGTCAACGATCACTTCGCCATGCTTCGAAAGCTCGAGCGTACCTTTAAGCCAATCGGTATTGGGCAGTAAGCCGATTTGCACAAAGATCCCTTCAAGCTCAAGCGTATGCAGTTCGTTGCTTACGCGGTCTTGGTAGCGCAGACTGTTGACTTTTGCACCATCGCCCAAGACGTCTTTGGTTAAAGCGCTTTTGATCACAGTGACATTTGGCAGGCTCGCGAGTTTATTTTGTAACACTGCATCAGCGCGTAGTTTGCTGTCAAATTCAAGCAACGTGACATGGCTAACGATACCCGCCAAATCAATCGCGGCCTCTACGCCCGAGTTACCGCCACCAATCACGGCAACACGTTTGCCTTTAAACAAAGGGCCATCGCAATGAGGGCAGTAGGCCACCCCTTTGTTGCGATACTCTAGTTCGCCGGGAACGTTCATTTCTCTCCAGCGCGCACCGGTGCTCACAATTACCGCCTTGCTGGTTAGAACAGCTCCGTTTGCCAATTCAACTTCAAGACCATTTGCACCCTGACGTAAGGCCGTGGCACGTTGCAAATTCATGATGTCGACTTCGTAGGTTTTGACATGCTGCTCTAGCGCTTGCACTAATTTAGGCCCTTCGGTTTCTTTGACCGAAATAAAGTTCTCAATGCCCATTGTGTCCATTACTTGTCCACCAAAGCGCTCGGCTAATACCCCGGTGCGAATACCTTTGCGCGCAGCATAAATCGCAGCAGCTGAACCTGCAGGGCCGCCGCCAATCACCAACATATCAAACGCATCTTTCGCGTTGAGCTTTGCCGTATCTTTTTGCGGGCTGTTGGTGTCGAGCTTAGTGATAATTTCTTCAACACTCATGCGCCCTTGTCCAAAGGCTTTGTTGTTCAAGAGGACCGTCGGCACGGCCATGACTTGGTGTTGGTCGACCAAGCCCTGAAAGAGGGCGCCGTCAATCATCTCGTGCTCGACGTTTGGATTCAGTGCTGCCATGAGGTTTAACGCTTGCACAACATCTGGGCAGTTATGGCATGACAATGAAATGAAGGTCTGAAAGCGCAGCTTGCCATCGAGCGCGCGAATGCGTTCAATCATCTCTTGCTCAACTTTAGGTGGATAGCCGCTGGCTTGCAAAATGGCTAAAACAAAAGACGTCATCTCATGGCCCATTGGCAGACCCGAAAAGTGAATGCGAGCCTCTTCGCCGACTTTGCCAACTGTGAAGTTTGGGGTGTGTTTGGCGTTGCCGGTGGTGACCGCAGTTATCTTGTCTGATTGTTCGGCAACCTCATTTAATAGTTCGAGCATTTGACTCGAGGCTGGGTTGCTATCTAACGTGGCGGTCAAAACGATTGGGCTCACAATCTTTTCGAAATAAACTTTCAGTTGGGCTTTCAAATTGTTGTCTAACATGATGTATTCCTTTGTATGTATTCGATGGGCCTATTGGGCAGGATCTTGTCCTCTCCAATAGACTCTCCGAAGAGAGTCTGCTGGGTTACTGCAATGTCTTAAGTTAGGTCTCGCCGATCAGCTCCAAGAGCAACGTCTTAACTTAGATCTTGCCGACCAGATCTAAAGATGGCGTCAAAGTTGCTGCGCCTTCTTTCCATTTTGCTGGGCACACTTCGCCTGGGTGAGCGGCGGTGTACTGAGCAGCCTGAAGTTTGCGCAAGGTTTCAGAAATATCGCGGGCGATTTCGTTTGAGTGCACTTCGGCTGTTTTGATCATGCCCTCAGGATTGATGATGAACGTGCCGCGCAGGGCTAGGCCTTCTTCTTCAATGTGAACGCCAAAACCGCGTGTCAGGGTGTGGGTTGGGTCACCAACCAAAGGAAACTTAGCCTTGCCAACCGCTGGTGAGGTCTCATGCCAAACCTTGTGCGAGAAGTGTGTATCGGTTGTCACGATATAGACCTCGGCGCCCATTTTTTGAAATTCGGCATAGTTGTCGGCAGCATCCTCAATTTCGGTGGGGCAATTGAAGGTAAAGGCTGCGGGCATAAAAATCATGACTGACCACTTGCCTTTGAGGCTTTCGTCCGAAACAGTGATGAATTTGCCGTTATGAACGGCTTGGGTTTTGAACGGCTGAACTGCGGTGTTGATGATCGACATATAAGGCCTTTTGGGTGAAAAATTGAACGACAGACGAAGTTTGAGCCTATTGGTGTGATCAATCAAATGAATTAAAATAATGTTTAAGATCGATTTAATCGATAACAGAGAGAGCGGCTGAGAACAGCTGAGAGAGCAACCGAGAGAGTTATATATGGCCGCAATCCCCACCCTTAAACAGTTACGCTATCTGATCGCGATTAGCGAAACCTTAAGCTTTACGAAGGCTGCCGAACGCTGCTTCGTTGGGCAGTCGACCCTAAGCGCTGGGCTCAAAGAGCTCGAAGACACTCTAGGCACACAGCTAGTCGAGCGTGATAAGCACTCGGTGTCACTCACGCCTACCGGTCGCGGCGTGGTCGAGCGTGCGCAGCGCTTAATCGCGCAGGCAGACGATTTAGTCGATTTTGTTCAAGGGGCTGCGGGTTCGATGATAGGCGTGATTAAGTTGGGCGTGATTCCTACAATCGCGCCTTTTTTATTGCCAGCCTTGTTGTCCACGATGAGAGACGATTTTCCTGACCTAATAATTGTTCTGCGTGAGGATTTGTCTGCCAATTTGATCGATAAGCTCAATCGACACCAATTAGACTTTGCCTTAATCGCCTTGCCCTACGAGGCAGAGGGTTTTTTGATCAAAGAACTTTTTGATGATGAGTTGTGGTTGATTGGCAATCAGCACGATCCGGTACTTAAAAATAAAGAAATCCAGTTAACCAATCAGTTAGCAGATCGTGTGCTGTTACTAGAAGAGGGTAATTGCCTGCGCGAGCACACGTTAACCGTCTGCACAAAAAGCGACTTGGCCAGTACCGATGGCATTGAAGCCACCAGTCTGCTCACGCTCGTGCAGATGGTTGAGTCTGGTTTAGGGATTGCGCTGTTGCCCGAGATGGCAGTCAAGTCTGGTCTGCTGATACAGACCAACTTGATTGCAAGGCCGTTGAC
>CANKOW010000138.1 GCA_947484295.1 Alcaligenaceae bacterium
AAAAAATGCCGCGGTCGTTAAAAAGGCCGCTGTGTACCCTAGGATTTCGATATGCATGTGTCTGGGCTACGCCCGCTCAAGTTCACGTTGTTCTTTACGCAGACGGGCTTTCAGCCGTGTTTGTTTCAAATAAGACAAGTGCTGTACGAACACTTTGCCGTTTAAGTGATCAATCTCGTGCTGCACGCACACTGCGAGCAAGCCCTCGGCATCAAATTCGTGCACCTCGCCTTCGAGGTTCAGCGCCCGTATGCGAACTGTCGCAGGCCGCTCTACCTCGTCGTAAACACCAGGCACCGACAAACAGCCCTCCTCGTGGATTTTTTGCTCGTCACTGCGCGACACGATCTCAGGGTTGATCAACACCATTAAGTCGTCTTTATCTTCACTGACATCAATCACCACGACGCGCTCGTGCACATCAATCTGCGTAGCCGCCAGCCCCACCCCGGGAGCGTCGTACATGGTTTCGGCCATGTCAGCCGCCAGTTTGCGGATGCGATCCGTCACCGCAGCAACAGGCTTTGCGACCTTGTGCAGGCGTTTATCAGGGAAGTGCAGAATAGGGAGCAGGGCCATACGCGCAAAATGATTGGATTTGTAACGTTATTAACATTTTAAATTATTCAGGCGCTCAATTGCAATGAAACCTTGTTTTCAGGGCGGTCGCCTACCCACTCTTGCAATGAAACTTTGTTTTCGGGGTGGTGGCCTACCCACTCGCCGCAGTCGCGCAAATTAGACGTGCCATCCGGCTGTTGGCGGCGCCGATCTAAATAGGCTTGAACTAGGGCAAACCTAGGGGTTTCGCCCTTGACAAAGGGGCTGCCTGAACCCACGATCAAACTTAGTATTTTTTTGAAGGTTTAAGAGCGTATGAATCGCATTGGTATTGACGTAGGCGGCACGTTCACGGACATTGTCTTGGTTGACGACGCCACCGGACAAATCTGGTCCGCGAAGGTGCCGACCACTCCCTCAGATCGGGTGGTCGGTGCCATGCACGGCTTTCATCGCATCTTGGAGCTGAGCGACAAGACCAGTGCCGAAATTGGCTTTATCGGGCACGGTACCACCATGGCCACCAACATGATTGTTGAGGGCAAGGGTGCCAAGACCGCGCTCATTACCACGGCCGGTTTTCGCGATATTCTTGAGCTCCGTAGGGTCTCGCGCCACGACCGAGCTGATTTGTATGACTTGCAATTTGAAAATCCTAAGCCTCTCGTAGAACGACGCTGGCGCCTCGAGGTGCCCGAGCGCCTGCGCCCCGACGGCTCGATCGAGACACCTCTTGACCTCCGGGCGCTGGCAAGTCTGGCTGAAAAAATTAAAGGTTCAGATATCGAAGCGGTAGCTATTTGCTTTTTACACGCCTATGTCAATCCCGCACATGAAAAGCAAGCCTTTGATCTGCTTAAGCAATTATTGCCGCAGCACTTCATCACCACGTCGCATCAGGTCAACCCCGAAATGCAAGAATACGAGCGCACGAGCTCGACCGTCATGAACGCCCTCTTAGGCCCTGTTTGTGGTCGCTATATCCATCATTTCGACAGTCAGCTTCAAGCCGCCGGCTTTCGTGGCGAGTTGCTCTTTATGCAATCAAACGGCGGCTTGGCATCAACCGCCGTTGTGGCTGCCAAGCCGATCGTGCTGCTTGAGTCGGGCCCCGCGGGCGGCGTCAGTGCAGCGGTGCGCGCCAGCGAACAAGCCCAACTACCTGGCGTGTTGTTAGGTGATATGGGCGGCACCACCTTTGACGTTTCGTTAATTCGGGAGTCACGCCCAGAGCTTCGTAACAGCAGCCTGCTGCACACCCATGCCGTGCGTGCACCCTCCATCGACATCGACTCAATTGGCGCAGGCGGCGGCTCAATCGCCTGGATTGATAGCGGCGGCGGGGTGCATATTGGCCCCCAAAGCGCAGGGGCTGACCCTGGCCCAGCCTGTTATGGTCGCGGCGGCAAACGCCCAACCGTCACGGACTGCAACGTCTTGCTGGGTTATGTCGATCCGAATTCATTTTTAGGAGGCGAGTTCAAACTCGATGCGCAAGCAGCCGCAGACGCGGTAGAAGAGCATCTGGCCAAGCCGCTGGGGGTATCGGCGCTTGAAGCTGCGTGGACAGTGCGGGTGGTTGCCAACGCCTTAATGGCGCAAGCGATGCGCCTGATGACCGTTGAGCGCGGCTTTGACCCACGAGAATTATCGTATATGTGCTACGGCGGCGCAGGCCCGGTACACGCAATCGATCTGGCCGAAGAACTCGAGATCAAAGAGGTGATCGTGCCGCCGCTACCCGGTCTGTTCAGTGCCTTTGGCATGATTGTGGCCGATCGCCAGTTTGATGGACAAACTGCAGTTGAAACCGAGCTTGAGGCCATTGCTGCGCCGGACATCGCGACACTTTGCGCCGAGCTTAGGCAGCAGGCACTCGACACGTTCGGAGCTCAACAAAAGTCCCATTCGGTGCAAACCCACTTTCGAGCCGATTGCCGCTACACCGGTCAGCCCGCCTCGATCTCGGTCGACATCCCTGCCAACATGCTTGACGAATCTGAGCAACACACACTGATTGCGACCATTCGCGCCGGCTTTGAAACGAACCATAAGCGAATGTGGAACTTCACTAAGCCGAATCAACCGATCGTGTTGGTGAACTTGCGCGTACAAGCGAGCGTGCGCACAGGTTGGCGCGGCGTTGTGCAGCAGTCAACAACAAACAGCGCCGCACCCGTGATGCAGCGCTCACGTGAAGTCTATGTTGACGGCCGGATGCAACCGCTGCCTACCTACCAACGCTCAAACCTTGCTCCGCTCGCCGTGCTTACCGGGCCCGCCATTATTGAAGAACAAAGCAGCTGCTTGATTTTCAAAGCGGGCCAGACCGCACGGATCGATGCCGTGGGCAATTTGCGTATTTCACTCTAGGGTCAACATGCAAACGATTGTTTACGAAATTTTGCGCAATTCACTTTATGCGATCGCGCGTGAAATGAAGATCGCGATGATGCGCACCGCTGCTAGCCCGATTATGCATTTGGGGGCTGATGCCTCTGCCGCGGTCTTTGACGCGCAGATGCAACTGGTCGCGCAAGGCAATGACATCCCAACCATGTTGGGATCAGCAGTGATCTCAACCAAAGTTTCGGTTGAAGCGATTGGTCGCGACAACCTGCGCCCGGGCGACGTCATCATCAGCAACGATGCCTACCTTGGCGGGGGTAATCATCAACCTGATATTCAAATCACACGCCCGGTGTTTGTTGATAATGAGATTATCGCTTTTGTGATGACCCGCGGCCACTGGAACGACATCGGCGGGCAAGCACCTGGCAGCTACGCGCTCAACACGTGGGATATCTATGGCGAAGGCATCCGTATCCCGCCTGTACTGCTGTTTCGTAACGACGAAATCGTACGCGACGTACAAAAAATGATCGTCAGCAACACGCGCGATCCGGAAGGTCGGCTCCTCGATATTCAAGCGCAATATGCCGGCACCTTTGTTGGCGATCAGCGGATTCAGTCCTTGGTCAAGAAGTATGGCGCAGACGACTTGCGCGATGCCATGAAACGCTCGCTCGACCATTCTGAAACCTTGATGCGCGAAGCCATTCGCGGCATCCCTGACGGCGTGTATGAGGCCGAAGATTTTGTCGAGGGCGTGCAGTCGCCCGGCTGGTCAGGCGCTAACATCCTAATTAAAGTCAAAGTCACTGTCGCGGGCGATCAGATTCACTTTGATTACACCGGCACGGGCAAGCAAGCGCGCGGCGGGATCAATTGCCCCTTGGCGGTCACCTGCAACAGCACCTGGTTTACGGTCAAGGCCCTCACCGATGTCGCCATACCAATCAACCAAGGCTGCTACCGCCCCGTCACGATCGAAGCACCGTTGGGCAGCATTGTGAACTGTACGTTCCCAGCCTCGGTCGTGAGCGGCAACACTGAAACCTCGCCCCGTGTGATCGACCTCTGCTTGAAAGCCTTATCGCAAGCTGTACCTGAACGTGTAATTGGTCAAAGCAACTGCGCAGCCTGTTCGGGCGTCTTCGGCGGGCGCGACCCCGACGAGGCGCGCGTGCGCCGCACTGGTAAAGAATTTATCAGCCTAGTCGAACCGCATGGCGGTGGCATGGGAGCTCGCGCCACGCGCGATGGCGTCAATGGCATTCGCGTCTATGTGGGTAACGCCGGCGCCCTGCCGGTTGAGTTTATCGAGCAAACCATGCCCATCACCGTCGAAGGATGGGCGCTTGTGCCTGATAGCGGCGGCGCTGGTCGCTGGCGCGGCGGGTTAACTTCACGGCGCACATACCGCGTCGGCTTCGAAGAAGCCACCGTGACAGCGGCGGGCGAACGCGGCCAAGCCGCCCCCGAAGGCTATTTTGGCGGTCTGGCGGGCGGGCTGTTTGAGTGCCGCATTGTGAGCCCCGATGGCACTGAACGCACCATGCCAAGCAAAGGCGCCACTGAGATCGTGCACCTAGGGGATCGAGTGCTCTTGCAACCCGCCGGCAGCGGCGGCTACGGCGATCCGAAAGAGCGCGCTGTTGAGTCAATAGAGGCTGATCTGCTAGACGGCTACATCACACTTGAGTCTGCGCGTACGCTGTACGGCTATCAAGGAAGTATCGAATGAGTCCACCACTACCCTTGACCAATATTTGCGTCATTGAAATCGGACATAGTATTGCTGCACCCTATGCCGGTCAGATTTTTTCGCAGTTAGGCGCGCGCGTCATTAAGATCGAAAGCTCAACCACGGGCGACTACGCCCGCGGCTGGGGGCCACCCTTTATCGAAGGTGCTGCAGCGCTGTTTCATGCAATGAACAACGGCAAGCAAAGTATTCGTGCAGACTTTAGTGATAAAGACTGCCTCGCTAGGGTACGCGCCTTTATCCTTGAGCACGCCGATGTGGTGATTCAAAATCTCAAGCCGGGCAACCTCGAGGCCCATGGGCTCGGCGCTCAAGCGCTGACCGCTGAACGGCCCTCGCTGATTTATTGCAACCTTGGCGCGTTTGGCGCTAACGGCCCGCTACGCGACAAGCCGGGCTACGACCCCTTAGCCCAAGCCTATAGTGGGATGATGAGTATTTTGGGACACGAAGGCGACGCGATGAGTCGAGTGCCTTTATCGCTGAACGATATGGGTACAGGGATGTGGACCGTGATAGGGGTGCTGTCGGCGCTACGCACGCGCGATGCAGATCCGCAACGACGCGGTCAAACCGTGGATGTCTCGCTTTACGAAACCGCCTTAGCCTGGATGATGGTGCCCCTCTCGGATGTGCTTGCAGGTGCGGCCTTACCCAAGCGTAACGGGTCAAGCAGCCCAAACATTGTGCCGTATCAAGTGTTCGACTGCGCAGATCGTGCGATTTTGGTGGCTGCAGGAAACGACACCCTTTACGCACGGCTATGCCACGCAATGGACTTGCCCGCACTGGCCCAAGACCCTCGCTTTATCGCCAACGGTGGTCGCGTCGAAAATCGTGTTGTGTTGATCGAATTGTTACAAGCGCGCTTTAGAGAGTTGCCTGCTCAGTCATGGCTTGCCAAACTTGAAGCGGTGTCGATTCCGTGCGGCCCAATCCAAACTGTTGATCGCGTCATCGCCAACGAACAAACACAAGCACTTGATATTTTGCGCACAACCCCAGATGGCAAAGCTACAACGGTTGCCTTGCCGCTTTCATTTAACGGCCAACGTCCGCCCTTAGCGGGTAATACGCCTGCACTGGGTGAGCACGATTATCTAATACACCCAGTCACCCACCAGACCAACCCGGAGACATGATGTCTGTTGCTACGATTAATCTTGCCACGCCTTATCAGACGCTCGCACTGTCCTCGCCCTTTGAAGGGTTGCTCGTCGTGCAACTGAATCGCCCCAAAGTCGCCAACGCCTTGAACACCACCATGGGCGAAGAATTAATACAAGTGTTCGGCACGCTTGAGGCTTCGCCCGAGCAGTTTCGCTGCGTCGTATTAATCGGCGCTGGCGAAACCGTTTTTTGTGGTGGTGCTGATCTTAAAGAGCGCGATGGTATGACCGATGCGCAGTTCAACACCCAACATTACTTGTTTGAACGCATGGCGCGCGCAATTTACGATTGCCCGGTGCCCACGATTGCCTGCGTCAACGGTGCCGCCATCGCTGGTGGCCTTGAACTTGCCTTGTCGTGTGACTTTATTGTGGCCTCAGACAATGCACGCTTTGGGTTTGCTGAAGTCAAACGCGGCATCATGCCAGGTGGCGGTGGCACACAGCAATTGCCGCGCGCCATTGGCGTGCGTCGTGCCAAGGAAGTCATCTTCACAGGTGACCCGTTTGATGCGCAAGAGGCTTTAAATTTTGGCCTGCTCAATCATGTGTATCCTAAAGCGGCGCTTTATGACGAGACCATGAAGCTCGTACAACGCATTCTTGCCAACGCCCCTATTGCTGTGCGACAAGCAAAAAAATCCATTACCTTTGGCCTGCAGATGGATATGCGTAGCGGTATGTTCTTTGAAGTAGAAGCCTATAGCCGCTTAGTGGCAACCGATGATCGCATGGAGGGGATCCGTGCCTTTAACGAAAAACGTCCGCCAAAATTTACCGGTAAATAATCACCAAAAAATAAAATTCACCCCGACCCGAGCAACTCGCTCAAACAACTGCAAGGAGACAACATGAAACTCACCCAACGTGCAAAAGACACTCAGGTAGCGCTTGTAAACAAAAATTTGCGTGGTTTACTAAAAGGCTTCGCACTGGCAGCAACACTTGGTGCCACGCCGTTTATCGCAAGCGCCCAAGCGCCTGCGGCCTGGGCGCCCAACAAACCCATCAAACTGATCGTGCCTTACCCGCCCGGTGGTGGCTCGGATACGATCGCGCGCATTATCGTCAACGGCTTAGGCAATAAACTAGGTCAAACGGTGGTGGTTGAAAACCGTGCTGGTGCAAACGGCGCGGTCGCGCACGAAGTCGTATTTAACGCGGCTCCCGATGGCTATACCCTGCTACTCTCAAGCGCAGACACCTATTCGATGTACCCCGCGCTCTATCCCAACCCAAAATTTATTTCGGCAGAGTTTGTACCGATCGCACCAGCAGCGGTCGTAAACTTTGTATTGATGGGTCGCCCAGGTCTTGAGGCTAAAAATGTACCTGAGCTAATTGCCCTGGCAAAAAAGGGCAAGCTGAGTTATTCAAGCTGGGGCAATGGTAGCGCCGGACATATCGCCATGGCTCAATTCAATCAAGTGACGAAAACCGACATGCTGCACGTGCCCTATCAAGGTGCTGCACCAGCGGCGCAAGCTGCAATGGGTGGTCAGGTTGACTTAGCACTTGTGCCGGCTCCGTTGGCGGCAGGCTTTAAAACTAAACTCATCCCGTATGGAGTGGCCTCTGCAAAGCGCGTCGAACTGATTAACGAAATCCCAACACTGACCGAGCAAGGCACAGCCGTGGTTGCCCCGTCATGGGTGGGCGTGGTCGCTCCACCAAAAACACCTGGCAACATCATCGCCGCACTTGCCAAAGCCTTTATTGAAACTTCAGCTGACCCAGAAGTTGGCAAAAAGCTCAACGCTGCAGGCTTAGTGCCTTTATATGGCTCAACGAAAGAGTTTGCCGACTACATCGCCAAAGACTACGCGTTTTGGGGTAAGGCGATTCGCGATGCCGGCATCAAAGTTGAAAACTAAATTCTGATGACCATCCCGGCACGACGCGACGAGGCTTGCGCGTCATAGGTAAGGACATTCTTCCTCTGGAAGGGAAGAATGTCAGCAGCTTTGGGCGTAAAGACCATACCGCGACCACGTTCGGTTAAAGGCCATCATTGGCCTCGTTTGGGATATTTTGATCCTACCGCTGCTTGGGTGCGCGACGCAGTTCGTGTCAAACTCGGCGCCATGCAAAATACCCTATCCGACGATGCGCTTGCCGCGTGGCTGCGTTTAAGCCTACAACCCGGCATTGGCGCGATACACGCCCATCGCCTATTACAAGCGTTTGACGACCCGCGCGCGCTGTATCAAGCTTCGTACGCCACCTTGCGCGCGCTACTCTCTGCACCGCTCGCCACCCAGCTGGCTCAACCCTTAAGCCCAGACGATGCGCGCTACCTTGAGCGTGCGTTGCGTTGGTCACACGAACCGGGTCATGCGCTTGTCACCCCCGCCCATCCACTGTACCCAGAGCGCCTGCGGCAAATGCCTGACGCACCACTGGTGCTTTACGCCCGCGGTACCCTGCGCCGGCTTGAACAGGATGCACTCGCGCTGGTGGGCGCGCGTAACGCCACCGCTGATGGTCTAGACCATGCACACGCCTTTGCCCTGTACTTGGCGCAACACGGGTTCACCATCGTGAGTGGTCTGGCGCACGGCATCGACGCCGCGGCACATCGCGGCGCGCTTGAGGCGGGGCCAGAGCATGGCGGCACCATCGCCGTCTTAGGCACAGGCGCCGATATTATTTACCCCGCTTCGCACCGCTCGCTTGCTGAAGATATTTTGTCGGCAGACGGTTTAATTTTGTCTGAGCTTGAGTTGGGTCGCCCAGCACTTGCTGCGCATTTCCCTAAGCGCAACCGCATTGTGGCAGGGCTAAGCCTTGGGGTCGTGGTGGTGGAGGCCGCGCTCAAAAGCGGCTCGCTGATTACCGCCCGACTCGCCGTTGATATGGGGCGCGAGATCTTCGCTATCCCTGGTTCGATTCATTCGCCGCTTGCGCGTGGCCCACATGCTCTGATCAAGCAAGGTGCCAAACTGGTCGAGTCTGGGGCCGATATTCTGGCCGAATTACGCCCAGGCGTTGGGCGACTTGCGGCGCACTCGTCGCCCTCGCCTCGCGCGCAAACGCCAAGTTCACCCACTTGGCGCGCAATCGGCTACGATCCTATCACTGAGGATCAATTGCAACGTCGCACCGGTTTAGCGCCCGCGCAATTGCAAGTTGAACTCTTTAACCTTGAACTCGAGGGTCACATTGAA
>CANKOW010000139.1 GCA_947484295.1 Alcaligenaceae bacterium
GATGGCGTCGGGTCTATTTAAAAATGCTGATGCCAGCACCGTGAAAAATAACCTCATGAGTGCCTGCTCAAAAAGCCGGCTGCGCATTCAAACTGACAAAAATGAAATCACTTGCACGAGCCTAGAGATCGATTCGCAGCGCGAGTCCATGATTACTGCCCTGATCAACAATGAGTGGGCGTTGCAATACAAAGACGTCGTCAGTTTTACGTTAAGCACCGAGGGGGCAGACGTACGCGTCAACGCCAATTCTTATATTGAATTTATTATGCCAAAAGGTTTGATGGCAGATGCGCCCGCTAAATCCACGCGCAATCTGCTCGATGACGCCTCGTTTATCAACGCGCAACAGTTGCTCAAAGCGGCTGGCGCTACAGAGTAGGTCGCCATGTCATCGCCTAATAACCCTCACCACCTGACCGTTTTATTTGAAAAGAATCAACAATGGGTTGATTCGGTTCGCACCAACGACCCTGACTTTTTTAAGCGTCTGGCCAACCAACAATCACCCGAATATCTTTGGATCGGCTGCTCTGATTCACGCGTACCGGCCAATCAGATCACGGGTTTGGCGCCTGGTGAGGTCTTTGTTCATCGCAACATCGCCAACGTGGTGGTGCATACTGATTTAAACGCGTTATCTGTGATTCAGTTTGCCATCGATCAGCTGAAGGTCAAGCACATCATTGTGGTCGGACACTATGGCTGCGGCGGTGTTCGTGCTGCACTTGAAAATATTCGCGTGGGCCTGGCCGACAATTGGATTCGTCACGTTAAAGATGTGCATGATAAGCACGGCGCATATCTTGGGCGAGTCATGAATACTCAGCAAAGGCTTGATCACCTATGCGAGCTAAACGTGATTGAGCAGGTCGTGAATGTTTGCCAAACCACCAGCGTGCAAGACGCCTGGTCGCGCGGCCAAACTGTCACGGTGCATGGATGGGTCTACGACCTCAAAGATGGCCTCGTACGCGACATGGGGATCAGCATCGCCAATCTCGACGAACTTGAGCAGCGCTATCGCGCGGTGCTCGCTAAGCGCTATACAGAGTTGGCGTAAGCAACGCTACGTGCCTGTTGAACGGTTGCGGTAAGGTCTAAGCAGCTTTTGGCACAAGCCGCTTAGACCTCATTTAATTGCGCGCCGCCTGGCGTACTCGCCAAAACAAGTAGCCCGCGATAGCAAGGTTCAGCAGATTCCAGACCATCCCGTTTACCATAGCCATTTGGTACGAGCCGGTTAAATCAAAAATCTTACCTGACATCCACCCACCAAGCGCCATCCCAAACATGGTGCACATAATCACCGAACCCACCCGCCGCCCTGCCTCGGCCGCAGGAAAATATTCGCGAATGATAATTGCGTACGAGGGAACGATACCGCCCTGAAACAAGCCGAATAACGCCGAGATTAAGTAGAGTGATACCAGCCCATCAAAGGGCAAGAACATGAACAAGGCAATGCCTTGCAAGGCCGAACCCAACAACAGGGTGCGGATACCCCCGATACGATCGCAAATCACCCCCGAAATCAGCCGACTGATGATGCCGCAACCGAGCATCAATGCCAACATCTCGGCGCCTCGGGCTGGGCCGTAGCCCAGATCAGCGCAGTACGCCACGATATGGACCTGAGGCATTGACATGGCAACACAACACGCGAGGCCAGCTACGCACAGCAACAGCTGTGCGTGATTGATGTTCAGGCCAAACGGTCTGGGAACGCCGGCAACTTGATTGTTCGCCAAAACCGACACCTGCACCAAAGGAGGACGGCGACGCATCAAAAAAGCGAGCAAAGCCACGCTGATTCCGGATAGCAGACCCATCCAAATATAGGTATCACGCCAACCAATGGTCGAAACCCCCAACTGAGTCAAAGGTGGCCAAATCGCGCCCGCTAAATAGTTGCCGCTCGCACATACCGCGACCGCGATTCCGCGACACTTATTCCACCAAAGTGAAGTATCTGCTACCAAAGGAGCAAACATCGCAGAGGTGCCAAAGAAACCTAAAAATATACCGTGCACCAGCGCAAATACAAGAAGATCCGTAGTGTGCGCGGCCCAGATAAAGCCGATCGATAAGCCCGCCGCGCCAATCAACAAACATGTCCAGACACCCCACCGATCAGCCACGCGGCCCATGAGTAAGCCACCCGCGCCAAAACCGATCCACAAAAGCGTTGAGGGCAACGACGCCTCTGAGCGCGATACGCCAAATTCTGCCTGCACTTCGGGCAGCACGACCGACACAATAAACATGCAGCTGCTGCCCATCACCATGATGACAAGCGACTTGATGAGTCGCCAAAACGCATAGCGAGAATCAATCAGGTGCTCTGGGGCATTTTGTACGGTCATAGAGAGACTCTTTTTAAATTGCAAGAAAGCCTAAAAACGTGAACGCAGCGTACCACGGCAGACCGAACCCCGCCCAATACGGCAAGGATTATTTAAAGAGGTCTGATTCTTGTACATTCCGTTAAACTAGAGCACAAATTCAGCAATGGCCATAAGCCAGCGGAGACCTACACCATGAGCGTGATCACTAACATCGAAGACTTGCGCGTTTTGGCAAAAAAGCGCGTGCCGCGCATGTTTTACGACTACGCGGATTCAGGTTCATGGACGGAGAGCACCTACCGCGCCAACGAAAATGATTTTCAAAAAATCAAATTGCGTCAGCGCATTTTGATCAACATGGAAAACCGCTCGACCGTCAGCAAAATGATCGGGCAAAAAGTTGCGATGCCTGTGGCGATCGCACCAACCGGCTTGACCGGCATGCAGCACGCCGATGGCGAAATTTTGGCTGCTAAAGTGGCAAAAGAATTTGGCATCCCGTTTACGTTATCGACCATGAGCATTTGCTCAATTGAAGCCGTTGCTGAGGGTACCAACTATCATCCGTTTTGGTTTCAGCTTTACGTGATGAAGGATCGTGACTTTATCGAGCGCTTGGTTGAACGCGCGAAGCTTGCCAACTGCTCGGCACTGGTTTTAACCCTTGATTTGCAAATTTTGGGCCAGCGCCACAAAGACTTAAAAAATGGCTTAAGCGCCCCGCCCAAACTGACCCTGGCTAATATGATTGATATTGCGACCAAGCCCCGCTGGGCGCTTGGTATGCTTGCGACCAAAAACCGCCAGTTCGGCAATATCGTGGGCCATGTGCAGGGCGTCAGCGACATGAGCAAACTCAGCGAATGGACTGCCTCGCAGTTTGACCCGCGCCTAAATTGGGATGACGTGGCCTGGATCAAAAAACTTTGGGGTGGCAAGCTGATTTTAAAAGGGATTCAAGACGTAGACGATGCGCGGATGGCGCTTAATAGCGGTGCCGACGCCCTGATCGTTAGCAACCATGGTGGTCGTCAGCTCGATGGCGCCGCCTCAAGCATTGAGTCTTTACCCGCAATCGTTGAAGCCGTTGGTAAGCAAATCGAAATCCATATGGATGGCGGCGTGCGCAGCGGTCAAGATGTTTTAAAGGCACGTGCGCTTGGCGCACAGGGTTGTTATATCGGTCGCGCTTTTTTGTATGGCTTGGGTGCCATGGGCGAGACAGGCGTCAAAAAAGTACTTGAAATTTTGCATAAAGAACTCGATCTAACAATGGCCTTTTGTGGCCGCACCGATATTGAAACCGTCGATAAAAGTATTTTGTTACCCGGCACCTACCCGACTTAATTTGTAACACTCAAAACTTAACATATTTAAAGTTTGAACGACTCAAAACTTAAATCACTTAAAACTTGAACCAATCGAAGCCAGAACCAATCCAAGCTTGATCTAATCGAAACTTGACTCAATCGAAACTTGACTCAATCGAAACTTGACTCAATCGAAACTTGACCCAATCGAAACTTGAAACACTCAACATGAACACAAACAATTCAACTTTAAAATTGCTGCCGCGCTGGATCTTCATGAGCCGGTGGCTTCAGGCGCCGCTCTACATTGGCCTCATCGTCGCGCAAGGCGTCTACGTCTGGCAATTCTGGAAAGAGCTCGTACACCTGATTACCGCGATGAGCGTTGATAAAACGATTACCGAAACCGAGCTCATGCTGATCGTGCTAGGTTTGATTGACGTTGTCATGATTTCAAACTTGCTGGTCATGGTGATTGTTGGGGGCTGGGAAACCTTCGTCTCGCGCATGGGGCTTAAAGACCATCCTGATCAGCCCGAATGGCTGTCACACGTCAATGCGGGGGTGTTGAAGGTCAAGCTGGCTACGGCGATTATCGGGATTTCATCGATTCACTTACTCAAGACTTTTATTAATGCCCCCAGTATTGAAGAGTCCACGCTGATGTGGCAAACGCTCATTCATCTGGCCTTTGTCTTATCCGCCATCGCAATTGCTTATACCGAAAAATTGTTGAGCCAAGCTCACCAACCACAAAACCACTAAGGAACACAGTCATGTCAGGACACGGACACGTTGACCCATCCAATAAAAAAGTTGCACTCGTGATTGCGATACTTGCACTTTTTTTAGCGATTAGCGAAACACTCAGTAAGGCGTATCAAACCGAGGTGATCACCAAACAGGTTGAGGCTTCTAACTTATGGGCATTTTTTCAAGCGAAATCGATTCGTAAAACCACCACTGACGTCGCCTTACAATCGGCACAAATTAGCCCACACGCCGAAGATCCAAAAACTGTCGAGCAGATAAAAAAATGGGCGGCGGCTTCTAAGCGTTACGACTCTGAGCCAGACACCGGCGAAGGTCGTAAAGAACTTGCCGAGCGTGCAAAAAAAGCCCAAGCACTAGGCGAGCTTGCCAACCACAAATATCACAACCTAGAGATTTCGTCTGGCGTCTTACAGGTTGCGATTGTGTTGGCCTCATCTGCCATCATCACCAACGTCATGATGCTTGCTTGGTTGGCGGGCGGCCTAGGGATTGTGGCCGTTGGTTTTGGAATTTTTGCAATGTTTGGAGCCGCGTCACTTTTTTGATCACACGACACCAGTCGCCCGACGCCTCACGCGTGCACCAGCAAATTGGGCAAGTGCACCTTGTGTTAAGTGCGTGCGCTGCTTTGCTCAAGGTCACAAACGATGCAGCGTCGAGACGTTCTTAAATTTGCTGGCGCTTCGGCGGCCCTCTTAGGGTTGCCCAGCGTTGGCCTAGCTAAACAAGCCTGGCCGATAGACCCTTTTAGTTTGGGCGTTGCTAGCGGCTCGCCCACTAGCAACTCTTTAGTGCTCTGGACTCGTCTAGGCACGTCCGCTCTTGACGCGGCAGGGCTCACAACCAAACCCGTGGCAGTCACTTGGCAGCTTGCCCACGACGAGCAGTTCAGTCGTGTTGCGGCCACGGGCGTGGTGCAAGCAACAGCCGCACTCGGACACTCGGTACATGCAGAGGTCGCGGGGCTTGAACCTGGCCGCGCCTACTTCTATCGTTTCATCGCAGGTGCTGCCACCAGCACCACAGGCCGCACCCGCACCTTTCCGGCGCCGCAGGCCGACGTGAAACGCTTGCGTCTGGCCTATGCCTCTTGCCAGCAATGGGGCAATGGCTACTACAGCGCTTATCGGCACATGCTCGCCGAAAATCTCGATTTTGTACTGTTTCTAGGCGACTATATTTACGAGTATCCTGCCTCACGCCCCGTTGAGGTGCGGCCGACCACGGGCGGCTGGATCACGACCCTGGAGGGCTATCGCAGTCGCTATGCGCTACACAAGTCAGATCCAGATTTGCAGGCCATTCACGCAGCGTACCCGTGGATCGTGATCTGGGATGATCACGAAGTTCAAAACGATTACGCAGCCACGCACGAAGGGTTATCTGGCACGCCAGTCGAAAACTTTATGGCGCGGCGCCGTGCTGCGTACCAGGCCTTTTATGAAAATATGCCGGTCACGCGCGCGAGCTTTGCTCAGCTGCTCGCTGGGCAAGGCGATGAGGCGCGGGTCTTTGGTAGCATTTCATTCGGGCGCTTGGCCACGCTTTACACGCTCGATGATCGGCAATATCGCGATCGACAGGCCTGCACGCCTAATCAGCGACCAGGCTCGGGGCGCGTGGATCCCAATCAGTGCGAACAGTTCAACCATCCGCAACGCACGCTGCTCGGCGGCGACCAAGAGCGCTGGCTGACCCAGCAATTTTCTTCGGCACGCAGCCACTGGAACCTGCTCGGCCAGCAAACCTTGTTTGGACGCCGAAACTACAGCACTACAGGTGGGCAATTACTGAGAAATGATGGCTGGGATGGTTATCCGGCTGCGCGCCGTCGACTCACTGACGCGATGCTGCACACCCGCTTGCGTAACCCTGTGCTTTTAGGTGGTGACATTCACGAGAATTGGGTAGGCCACGTTTTGTCTGATTACAACAATCCGGACTGCGAGGCGATCGGGGTCGAGTTTTGCGGGACCAGCATAACTTCACACTCGAGTTCGACACCTGCCCAACTTGCCAAGCAGCTTCAAACCAATCCCCACTTTATTTTTGCCAATGCGGCCTCGCGTGGCTATGGCGTGGTCGAGCTCACCCCAACGCAACTCACCACCACACTCACTGCAGTCAACGACGCACGCGATCCCAAGTCTGGCGCGTTTGTCTTGGCCAAATTTGCTGTTGAGGCAGGGCGCGCGGCAGTCAGCTTGGCGTAATAGGCTTTTTGGCGTATTCCACAAGGAGCCAGTTTTTTGTAAGCTAAAAAAATCCTTATCTTATAAAAAAATATGATGCAAGTCTTATCCACAGGTCACATTTACCTCGTTGACGATGACGCCTCGATCAGAAGCGCCTTAGTTGGCACCCTCGAGCGCCAGGGCTTTTCGGTAACACCCTACCCAAGCGCCGCTGAGTTTTTAAAACATGCCACGCCTGTATCACCAGCGGTGATCGTGCTAGATATGCGCATGCCCGGCCAAAGCGGCGTTGAATTACAAGCCGAATTAACGCGCCATGGCTGGACCACACCCGTCATTTTTATCAGCGATGAAAGTTTGCCGGCTCAAATCGTGCAAGCGATGAAACAAGGCGCAGGCGATTTTTTACTGAAGCCCTTTTCAATGCAAGATTTATTAACGGCCGTTGATCGCGGGCTTGAACAAGATCGTGCGACGCACACTGTTTTAATTAAAGCGCGCGCGGTCGAAAAACTCTATATCACGCTCACCCGTCGCGAGCGCGAAGTGTTTAACGCGATCATCGCGGGCAAAACCAACAAACAAGTCGCCGACGCAGATGGCTCTGCTGCGGCCACCATCAAGCTGCATCGCGCGCGCGTGCTTTCAAAAATGCAGGTTAATTCGGTTGCAGACTTAATCGCCTTGACGAGTCAAGTCGATATTTCGGCTCTCAAAAGCAAACCGTAGCGCCTCGGGCGCGGGGTAAAGCAATAGGGTCCGTTTTTCAGTACGCAGGTCAACCAGCCTGCTGCGTTTTAATCGCGGTCTGTCTGCGCAGCTTTGACGTCCAGCACCCACTCACGCCAGAGCGCTACCATCAAGGCCATCAATACGGGGCCAATAAACAGCCCGACGATTCCCATCGTTTTGACGCCTCCGACCAAACCAAAAAAAGTTGGCAAGAACGGCAGCTTAACTGGGCCGCCCACCAAGCGAGGCCGCAGCGTTTTATCGACAATAAATAATTCGATCGTACCCCAGGCAAACAGACTCGCGCCCGCAATGGGAGCACCCGAGCCTACCAAATACAACGACACCAACGTAAAGCACAGCGGTGCACCGCCGGGGATCATCGCCATGAAGGCCGTGATCACACCGAGCAATACCGGCGAAGGCACGCCGGCCACCCAGTAGGCCAGCCCTAACACGACCCCTTCACCGATAGCGATCAGGCCCATGCCCGTCACGGTAGAACTAATTGTGGCTGGAATCACTCGCGAAAATCGTTGCCAACGCAAAGGCAGGACTCGCTCGCCCAGGATATCAAGTTGGCCCACCATTCGGTGGCCATCTTTGTACACAAACAACAGTGTGATTAGCATGAACAACAAGGTCAGCATGATGTGAAACGCATTGCCTGTTGCCGACAAGACAACGCGATAGATATTACCGATATGTTGACCGCTGATCGCCTCGACCAGACTGCCAAGCGCATGCGGTTGACCTAAAAACTCTACCCAGTAACTACCCAGCCGTTCACCCACATAGGGTAACGCCACAATCCACTCAGGCGACGCTACGCCTTCGCGGTTTGCAGTCAAAAGCCAAGCTAACAGGTGGCTTGCCTCGTTGACCGAGTAGTACAAGGCAACAGACAACGGCGCGACAAGCACGAGCAAGATAAAAATCAACGCTACGCTTGCCGCCAAGGTGGTTCGACCACCACACACCTTGACCCATTTTGAATACAGTGGCCAACTGGCAAACCCAATGATCAGGGCCGCCAGCACAGGCACCACAAACCCGCTAAAGAAATACACCCCAGCAGCTAAAAGCAAAATCAATAGCAGGCGTGCAACCACGTGCACGGGCAAGACCGGCTGCATTAATTCAACACTCGAATTGGGCTGCCTGATGCCCAGGCCTGAATATCAGCCACAACGTTGCTATAAAACACCGCAAAGTTCTCGGGCGTGACATAGCCTAAGTGTGGCGTGAGTAAAGTGCGAGGAGTCGTGCGCCAGGCGTCAGTGGCTGACAAAGGCTCGGCGTCATAGACATCAAGCCCCGCGCCCGCAATCTTGCCCTCGGTCAACAACTTTTGTAATGCGGGCTGATCGATCAAGCCGGCACGTGAGGTGTTGATTAAATAGGCTGTCGATTTCATGGTTTGCAGACTGGCTGCATCAACAATACCGCGCGAACGATCACTTAACACCATGTGCACACTAATCGCATCTGACGTGGCAAAGAGCTCTTGTTTAGACACAAGCTTGACGCCAGCCTTGGCCGCACGCTCTTCAGTCAGATTCGGGCTCCAGGCAAC
>CANKOW010000140.1 GCA_947484295.1 Alcaligenaceae bacterium
GTTGCTTGCTGATCACTGGCTCATTATGGTGAGAGCATGAGCGCCATAAACCATGTAAGCCCTATCAGCCGAATCGACCAAAACAAAGCCCTGCGTCTGTTAAGCGCAGTGCTCTTGGTCCTGTGCGTGCTCTGTGTGGCGGGCTGCAAGGATGGTGCACCCGCTTTTAAAGGCAGTGACATCACCGGTACGCACCTCGGTAAAGATCTTGCTTTAACCGGTACCGATGGCAAGGCCTACAACCTTGAAGCTCTTAAGGGTAAAGTAACAATCGTCCTGTTTGGCTTCACTCAGTGCCCAGATGTTTGCCCCGCATCGCTCGCTGAACTCACACAAGTCATGAAGTTGTTGGGCAATGACGCAAAACGCGTGCAAGTGGTACTGATCACCGTTGACCCAGAGCGGGATACGCCCGAAGTGTTGCGCGCCTATGTGTCAGGGTTTGATCCCCAGTTTTTAGGTTTAACCGGTACGCTCGAGCAAGTCAAAAAAGCGGCTGCCTCGTTTAAGGTTTACTTTGCAAAAAATGCCGGTGTACAAGGTAATTATTCACTCGATCATAGCGCCTCGTTTTATTTAATGGATGCGCAGGGCGAGTCTCGCGTGCTGTTAAATAACAGCCTTGGTGCGGCCGCGATCGCGCACGACGTGCAACGCTTGTTGCGCTAGTTTTGTTGCCCGGTGTTGCGTTAAGCGGGGTCAAGGTCGGCGGCATCATGCTGCCTGTACAAGCGACTAGCCAACTTTGGCCTGAGCGTCATACCAAGCGGCGACAGCCGCTTGAGCGCGCTCAGAGAGCTCACCAGTGTCAAGTTGTTTGCGGCGCTCGATAATCATAAGTGCGTAGGGCGTGGCCAGGCTTGAGGCTTCTGCACAGAGGCGCAGTTCTTCGCCGATAGAGGGGCTGCGTTGACGCCAGAAATTGATGGCGGATTCGAGTTCGGTAAGGGATAAGGATGTTGGCATACCGTTATTGTCACAGAATATGGGGTCTCTAAACGCACTGCTGCTGTTTTTTTGGCATGTTTTCGAGTCGTCAATGATAAGAACGGGATGTCAGCGCCTCTTGCCAGCTCCACAGCAGATGCGAGTAATATCTAGGTACAACTCCCTACAAAAAGGCTCATGATGAGTGCAAGCCCTTCTAATCCCTTTGTGCTGCCTGGGTTTGGTCAAAGCGGCGATGCGGCCACGAACCCTTTGTTTGCCAGTCTTGAAATGATGCGTCAGGCGTTTGCTGGCCTAGGCGGGCCGGCAGGGATGTCGGGCGGACTTGGCTTAAGCCCTCCTATGAATCCAGAAGAGCTTGAGCGCAAAATCGCCGAGCTTAAGTCGGTTGAAAACTGGCTTAAATTAAATCTGTCGATGCTGAGCAGTACGATTCAAGGAATGGAGGTACAGCTCGCTACCATCGCGACGCTCAAGTCGTTTATGGCGGCTGGCTCAGCGGGCGCTGTAAATTCTCAGGTCTCTGGCGCACAAGCGGCGCCACCGAGCTGGTTCAGTGGCTGGCCGACAGCCGCCGCGCAGCCTCAGTCTAATCCCCCAATGCATACCCAACCTGAGTCTCAACCACAACGTAAACCCGAATCACAACCCGACGCTGCAGCGCCCAATTCAGCCGACCGCGACAACAGGGCGAATCGCGCAGCGCAGGCAACCCAAGGCGATGCAGCGACAGCAGCCGTTGCCCCAGCCGCACAGGCGTGGTGGGACATGTTGCAGCAGCAATTTGGTCAGGTCGCGGCTGCCACGGCCGCCAGCATGGCGCATAAGCCTAAGCAAGCCGCGGGTCAGGCGGCGGCTACAGCCGCGAAAAAAACAACAACAAAAGCTTCGACGAAAGCTCCAATCCAAACTAAAACAAAAGCATCTACAACAGCCACAAAAGCCACCAGCAAAGCCAGGCCAAAAGCTAGCTCAAAAGCACCAAGAAAAGCCACCACAAAACCTACCATTGAATAACCGTCTAAACAAAAATAAAAAGCGGCGCTTAACTACAAACCTACTACGCAAATTATGTTGAATATTGTCATTTTGGCCGCGGGCCAAGGTAAGCGGATGCAGTCTAGCCGTCCGAAGGTGTTACATACGATCGCAGGGCGTTCGATGTTGGCGCACGTATTAGAAAGTGCGCGTGCGCTTGCGGCGGATAACATTGTGGTGGTGATTGGCCATGGCGCCGAGCAGGTACAACAGGCGTTCGTTGCACAACAGAATTTGCGCTTTGCGATCCAGCAGCCGCAGCTCGGTACGGGGCACGCGGTGTTGCAAGCGGCGGCACAGCTTAAAGAAGATGGTCGCGATGATGTCACGATTGTTTTGTACGGTGATGTGCCTTTGGTGCAGACCGCAAGTTTAAGAGCGTTGCTGCACGCGCGTGGGCAGGGCTTGGCCGTCTTGACTGAGCTCTTGCCCGACCCCACAGGGTACGGTCGCATTGTGCGCGACGCACAAGGTCAGGTTCAGGCAATCGTTGAACATAAAGATGCTACTGCCGAGCAACGCACGATCAGCGAAGTCAATACTGGGATCCTCGCCGCGCCCACTGCGCAGCTCAAGAAGTGGTTGGCACAGCTCACGAACAACAACGCGCAAGGTGAGTACTATCTGACCGATATCATTGGGATGGCGGTGGCTGAGGGGTTGGCCGTGAATGTGGCGCAACCCGGTGCGGCCTATGAAACCTTAGGGGTCAATAGCCGTGCGCAGCAGGCGCAGCTTGAGCGCCTTTGGCAACTTGAGCTTGCGCGGCGGCAGCTTGAAGCTGGCGTTACCTTGGCTGACCCTGCGCGTATCGACATACGCGGAAACTTAAGCTGCGACCAAGATGTGTTTATTGACGTTGGTTGTGTGTTTGAAGGCAACGTAAGTTTGGGTGCTGGCGTATACGTGGGTGCGCACTGCGTATTACGTGATGTGACCATTGGGGCGGGTACGCGCATTGAACCGTTCAGCCATCTTGATCAGGCGGTTGTGGGCGTCGACGCAAAGATCGGGCCCTATGCCAGATTGCGTCCGGGCGCCGCCCTCGCTGATCGCACACACGTTGGTAACTTTGTTGAAATTAAAAATGCCCGCTTGGGTGTTGACAGTAAAGTCAATCATTTAGCCTACATCGGTGACGCCGATATTGGCGAGCGTGTCAACATCGGCGCCGGCACGATCACTTGTAATTATGACGGTGTCAATAAGCACCGTACCGTCATCGAAGACGACGCCTTTATTGGATCGGATACGCAACTCGTTGCTCCGGTGCGAGTGGGGCGTGGCGCCACGCTTGGCGCGGGCACGACACTGACACATGATGCACCCGCTGAGAAACTGACCGTGTCGCGCGGTAAACAATTCACGATTGAGGGCTGGAAACGGCCAGTTAAAAAAGTTTAAACATGTCTGAAGCACAAACAGCGCGAGCACCCGACGCGATAGAAGGTTTGCCCACGGGGCGTAGACGCAAGGCTGCCTTTGCGCTGGGTATTGGTTTGATGTTGTCGGTGCTCGACGCCTCAATGTCTAACGTTGCGTTGCCCTCCATTGCAAAAGATTTGAATGAATCACCGGCCTCGGTCGTGTGGATTGTCAATGCGTATGGCTTGACCGTCGCCATGCTGCTGTTCCCGATGGCAGCGGTTGGTGAGCGTATCGGTTTTAAGCTGTTATTTCGTTTTGGTTTGCTGCTGTTTACCTGCGCCTCGGTCGCGAGTGCCTTGGCGCCGACGCTGCCGTTGCTACTGGTTTGTCGTGTTGTTCAGGGGCTTGGTGGCGCAGCCATCATGTGCTTGTTCGCTGCCTTGCTCCGGCATATTTATCCGCCACATTTGATTGGGCGAGGGATTGGCTGGAACTCGATGACTGTCGCAGTGTCATCGGTGATGGGGCCGTCGTTAGGCGCCTTTATTTTGTCGTTTGCAACTTGGCACTGGATCTTTGCGTTCAACATCCCCATGGGGCTACTGGCGTTGCTGGGCGTTAAATATTTGCCAGACGTTGCGCCAATCAAATCGCGGTTTGATTGGTTATCCGCCCTACTGAGTATGACAACCATTGGTTTGCTCATTATTGGGATTGATTATTTAGCAACCTATACGTGGCAGGCGTTGACGCTGATTGTGCTCTCAGTTTGTGTGGGCATTTTGTTGATTCGCCGCTCAAGCGCGCAGCCGGCCCCGTTGTTTCCGGTCGACTTGTTTCGTATCCCTGCCATGCGTTTTGCGTTGGCCGCCTCGGCTAGCACTTTCTCGGCGCAGATGGCGACCTTTGTTTCGTTACCCTTTTATTTACTGACAACCTTGCAGCGACCACAAATGACGGTGGGTGTGCTGCTAGCGGGTTGGCCCGTGGGGGCCGCAATGATCGCTGCAATCGCGGGTCCGCTGTCTGACCGGTTTCCGGTAGCAATCTTAAGTGGAATCGGTGCGGCGGCGATGGCGTTGGGTTTAACCCTGATTGCCTTGATGCCGGCGACTGTAGATAACACTTGGCTATTTTTTGCGATGATGTTGGCAGGGGTGGGATTTGGTTTTTTTCAAACACCTAATAATCGCGTATTGATTGGCGCTGCACCACGCAATCGTGCAGGCGCTTTAGGTGGCTTGCAGTCTACAACGCGTGTGTTTAGTCAGACCTTTGGCGGTGCGGTCGTTGCGATGGTGTTTAGTATGGGTTTTTCGATAGGGCCCTTGCTTGGTTTGTGGGTCGCCATTGGTTTTGCTTTGGTCGCTGTGAGTGTCAATGTGATTCGGTATCGTCAAGCGCCGCACTCGGGCCAACATGGCTGAGATGGCTCTGCGCATTTTGCAGATTAACACCGAGCGCGGTTGGCGCGGCGGCGAGCGGCAGACGCTATTGACCGCGGTTGGCCTGCGCGCGCGCGGCCACGACGTTGAGTTGCTCTTACGCAGAGGCAGTGCACTAGCCGATCGCGCGCGAGCGCTTGGTTTAGTGGTGCACACTGCGGGTGGTGGTTTTAGCTTTGGCTGGTGGTTAGCCTTGCATGGTGGGCGCTACGATGTGTTGCACGCGCAAACTGCTAAGGTGGTGGCGTGGGTTGTTGCAGTCGCACCCGTGCATCGGCGCCCGGTCGTGTTTTCACGTCGAACAAGTTTTCCGGTCGGTGCGGGTGGATGGCTCACACGCCTGAAGTGGCGCAGGCTTGATCAAATGGTGGCGATCAGCGAAGCGGCGGCTGATGCGCCACGCGCGCTCGGTGTGCCAACACAAGTGATTTCAAGTGCGGTCTTGCCCATCGCCATCGATGCTGGTCGCACCCAACATTTTTTGAAACATTGGGCACTCGAGGGCAAGCGCCTGGTGGGTACGGCCGCAGCGTTATCGGTTGAGAAAGATCCAGTCACCTTAATTCGTGCTGCTGCAAAAGTATGTGCGCAATTTGAAGATGTCGTGTTTGTACATTGGGGCGCAGCGGGTGCTGCATCGCACGCCGCTGATCAGGCGATTGCAGAGTTGGGCTTGCAAGATCGCTACCTGCTATTGGGTTTTGAGCTGGACGTCGAGCAACTGTTTGCAGCACTTTCAGTGTTTGTGATGGCCTCGCGGTATGAGGCGCTAGGCAGCAGCGTGCTTGATGCCATGTTGCAAAACGTACCTGTTGTGTCGACCGATGCCGGCGGTTTAAAAGAAACGGTCGGTCAGGGGCGGGGGTTAGTGTGCGTGCCCGGTGACGTCGACGCGATGGCTGCCCATATCTCGTTCATGCTGGCGCAGCCAGAGCAAGCGCGGGCCATGGCTAAAGTTGCTTGCACCGCGGTTCAAACCGATTACTCAGTCGATAGCATGGTCGAACGGTATATAGAGGTGTACCGAGAAGTGCTCGACCGCTAAAGGCGCCGTCGTTACCCCAGCGCGATGCCAGTGTTGAATTTACTGCGGTGAATTGAAAAAAAGCTGCGTACGTTACGCACATTCATTTGCGCAGTAAGGGCGCGATGCACTAGCGCGTGATAAGCCGGCATATCAGTCACTTGTGTGATCAAAATAAAATCCGGACCCGAAGAGACTCGGTAGCATTGCAGTACCGAAGCTTCAAGCGCGACCGTGCGTTCAAACTGCTGAAGGCTTTCTGCCGATTGCACGTCTAGTGTGACCTCGAGGATTGCGGTGAGGGTATTGCCCACTTTAGCCGGATCAACGATTGCCACTTGTTTTTGGATGATGCCCGACTCAGATAGCCGGCGGACGCGTCGCATGCAGGTGGGTGGTGAGGCGTGTACCAGCTCGGCGAGCTGTTGATTTGTGACGCTGGCATCTTCCTGTAACTGCTCAAGAATGCGTAGGTCAAGTTCATCGAGCGTGTCAGTCATGATTGGAAAAGAATTGAAAAAAGTAAAAAAGCTTGGCCATCTTTAGAAAAGAATTAAAAAAGATCCAAAAAAGATGAGCATCACTAGGAAAGAACTAAAGAAGTTAATAAAGGATGAGCATCATAAGAAAAGAATTAAAGAAGATCTAAAAATGGCGGAAATGAAATTATATTTCATTAATAAGAATAATTAACTTTTAATTTCAAAATAATCCACAAATAGACATAAAATTTCAGAACAAATTTGCCACAATGTCGGCAAGATAAGGGGATATTTATGTGCGGCATTGTGGGTGCAGTGGCTTCAAGGGACATTACGCCGATTTTGCTTGAGGGTCTGAGCCGCCTTGAGTATCGCGGCTATGACTCGTGCGGTGTCGCGGTATTTGACAATGGCGCCTTGCGCCGCGCGCGCAGCACCGAGCGCGTGGCAGAACTCGCAGACACGATTGCACGCGAGCACGTCACCGGGTTTACCGGCATCGCGCATACGCGGTGGGCTACGCATGGCGCACCGGTCACACGCAACGCGCACCCACATTTTTCTGCCTTGGGCCAAGAAGATCCCAGCATTGCCCTGGTACACAACGGCATCATTGAAAACCACGAAGAACTGCGCATCGAATTACAAGCGGTTGGCTATCTGTTTGAAAGCCAGACCGATACCGAAGTGATCGCGCATCTGGTGCATCATCTGTATCACGGCGACCTGCTCGAAGCTGTTCAGCAGGCCGTGACGCGATTGAAAGGTGCCTACGCGATTGCGGTGTTTTGTCGTGACGAGCCACATCGCATTGTGGCGGCGCGCTACGGGTCGCCACTTGTGATCGGTCGATGTAAAAACGAAAACTTTTTGGCCTCGGATGCCCTGGCGTTGGCGGGTACGACCGATCAAATTGTGTATCTTGAAGATGGTGATGTGGCCGACCTGCAGCTTGGCAATGTCTGGATTATGGACGCAACGGGTAAGCAGGTCAATCGCAAGATCAATACGGTGCAGGTGCATACCGGCGCGGCAGAGCTTGGCCCCTATCGCCACTACATGCAAAAAGAAATTTTTGAGCAACCTCGCGCTGTCGCTGACACCCTTGAAGATGTTGAGTCGATCACACCTGAACTGTTTGGCGACAAGGCGTACAAGATCTTTAAACAAATTGATCGCGTGTTGATTTTGGCATGCGGTACGAGCTATTACGCGGGGCTCACCGCGCAATACTGGATTGAGTCGGTTGCAAAAATCCCAGTGTCGGTTGAGATTGGCAGTGAATATCGATACCGCGACAGCGTACCCAACGCCAACACTCTGGTGGTCACGATCTCGCAGTCTGGAGAAACCGCAGACACGCTTGCCGCGTTAAAACATGCGCGTTCGCTTGGTATGCAGCACACGCTCACGATTTGCAACGTGTCAACGAGTGCGATGGTGCGTGAGTGCGCGCTTGCGTACATTACACGTGCTGGCGTTGAAATCGGAGTGGCCTCCACCAAAGCCTTTACGACCCAGCTCACAGCGTTGTTCATGCTGACACTGGCCTTGGCGCAGGTGCAGGGCCAGTTAACCGAACAACAAGAGGCCGCGCATGTCAAAGCCTTGCGCCATCTGCCGGCAGCCATTAGCGCCGTGCTCGCGCTTGAGCCACAAATTATGGCGTGGGCTGATCGCTTTGCGACCAAAGAAAACGCGCTGTTTCTAGGCCGTGGCATGCATTACCCGATCGCCCTTGAAGGCGCGCTCAAGCTTAAAGAAATTAGCTATATCCACGCTGAAGCCTACCCGGCAGGCGAGCTCAAGCACGGCCCGTTGGCGCTGGTGACCGAGCAGATGCCTGTGGTGACAATTGCGCCCAACGATGCGTTGTTAGAAAAACTCAAATCGAATATTCAAGAGGTGCGCGCGCGCGGCGGCGAGCTGTACGTGTTTGCCGACATGGATACTCGGATTGTGAGCGCAGAGGGTGTGCATGTGATTCGGATGCCTGAGCATTATGGGCTGTTGTCGCCGATTTTGCATACCGTGCCGTTGCAGTTATTGGCATATCACACGGCGTGTTCGCGCGGCACCGACGTCGATAAGCCACGCAATCTGGCCAAAAGTGTGACGGTCGAGTAATTTCGAAATCTCCCTATGAAAGTTGAATAAGTCGGCTGTTTTGGCACCCTAGCGCTTCCAAGAAACGCAAGGTTTTCCCTCTTTGCGCAAAAGACACCGAAGCGATCCACTGTGACCGCTTTTGCACTTGTTTTCACACTATGGTTAGCGCGGTGTAATTTCCTTAGCGTATTTAGGTTTGGCAGTTATGGTGTTCTTTGTCTTGTTTCAGACAGGTAGTCGGCTCGGCGCTCAAAGCGTTGACGCTAGCTCGCGCTTGTCTCAAACTGAGCTGGCCCTCTA
>CANKOW010000141.1 GCA_947484295.1 Alcaligenaceae bacterium
ATGGGTAAAGTGTTTGACTCAAGCAAGCCCAAAGAGTACCTCGATAGCTTTGCGATTAAGAAGGTTTAAGGGCGATGCTTAAAAGCGAAAAACTGCGCGCACTGATTTTATCGCTGCTGATTTTAGGGGTGTTTTTGGCCGCTTGGCAGATCGGCACGATGCCTTTTACCAGCGCTCAGGTGGTCGATGAAGAGTATGCCAAGTTAGTGGGGGCCGCGGCTTCGACCGGTCAAAAGTCAGCGTTTCCGACACCAATCGACGTCGGCAGCAAACTAGTTGAGCAACTCTCTGATCCTTTCTATGACAAGGGGCCTAACGACAAAGGCATTGGGATTCAATTGGCGTGGTCAGTGGGTAGGGTGGCACTGGGCTTTGGTTTGGCTGCGCTAGTCGCTGTGCCACTGGGTTTTTTGATCGGGATGTCGCGATTGGTGTTTCAAGCGCTTGATCCTTTTATTCAAGTGCTTAAGCCTATTTCACCACTCGCCTGGATGCCTCTTGCGCTATTTACCTTGAAGGACTCGGGCGTCTCGGCCATCTTTGTGATTTTCATTTGTTCAATTTGGCCGATGCTGATTAATACGGCGTTTGGCGTGGCCTCAGTGCGTAAAGAATGGATTGACGTGGCACGCACACTTGAAGTCAGGCCTCTGCGTAAAGCGTTGTTAGTGATCTTGCCCGCAGCGGCGCCAACCATTATGACTGGCATGAGGATTTCGATCGGCATTGCGTGGTTGGTGATTGTGGCCGCTGAGATGTTAGTGGGCGGTACAGGTATTGGGTACTTTGTCTGGAACGAATGGAACAACCTCTCAATCGCTAATATTTTAGTGGCCGTATTTTTGATCGGCGTGATCGGTATGTTGCTTGATATGTGTTTTGCGCGTCTACAAAAAGCGGTGACTTATCGTGATTGATTTTTGTGGTGTTCAAAAAACGGAGATGCACCTTGAACCATTCATGCACCCCTCAGTCAGAGGTGGAATGTCGTGTTGAATCCATATGACGTTCAATTGAGTGAGTGTGCCTAATATGCAAAGCTTCGTGCAAGTTCAAGCCTTAAAACAGTCGTTTCCAAACCCAGCGGACGAGAGCGAACTTGTCGTGTTTGAAGACATCAATTTCGAAATCGCAAAAGGTGATTTTGTGTGCATCATCGGTCACTCAGGCTGTGGCAAGACAACAATCTTAAACGTGCTCGCCGGCCTCGACGAACCCACCGGCGGCCATGCCTTTATCGATGGGCGCGAAATCTCGGGCCCCAGCCTGGATCGTGGGGTAGTGTTTCAAGCGCACGCCCTCATGCCTTGGATGACCGTGCATGCCAATATCGCCTTCGCAGTACGCTCCAAGTGGCCAGACTGGACGCGCGCGCAGGTTGATCAACACGTGCAGCAGTTTATCGATATGGTGCATCTGCAAGGTTCAGAAAATAAAAAACCTTCGCAGTTATCAGGTGGTATGAAGCAACGCGTGGGCATCGCCCGTGCCTTTGCGATTCAGCCAAAGATGTTGTTACTCGATGAGCCTTTTGGGGCCCTAGATGCCTTAACGCGTGGCAATATTCAAGACGAGCTCGTGACGATTGTGCGCCAAACCAAACAAACTATTTTCATGATTACGCATGATGTCGATGAAGCGATTTTATTATCAGACAAAATATTTTTGATGAGTAACGGCCCGCGTGCCAAGCTCGCAGAGATTGTCACCAACCCTCTGCTACGCGATCGCACACGCGCCACGATGCATCATGATCCAAAGTTTTACGAAGTGCGTAACCACTTGATTGATTTCTTAGTGCATCGGTCTAAGACCTTTGCCGCGGCTTAATTTTTTTATTTTTTAAATTCAGGAGATCGATATGGCAGTCGCCAAAGCAGTTGCAAAACCGATGACACGCGAAGACGTGACCGACTTGATTTATTCAGCCAAGGTACAAAAGGGCATCAAGTGGGCCGATGTTTCAAAAAAACTGAAGCTCTCTAAAGAGTGGGTAACCGCTGCCTGTTTGGGTCAGATGACGCTGACAAAAGAACAAGCCACGATTATCGGTAAGACCTTTGGTTTGCCTGCCGAAGCGGTCGCTTTACTACAAGTCGTGCCTTACAAGGGTTCACTGCGCAGCTCTGTGCCCACCGATCCATTGATCTATCGCTGGTACGAAATCGTGAGCGTCTATGGCACAACGATTAAAGAACTGATCCACGAAGAGTTTGGCGACGGGATTATGAGCGCAATTGATTTCTCGATGGACATCAAGCGTGAACCCGATCCAAAGGGTGATCGCGTCAATGTGGTCTTGTCGGGTAAGTTCTTGCCTTACAAGCAGTACTAAGACGCAGATTACTGCTGAGCTCAAAGCCAAGGCGACAGAGTTTTCTGTCGCCTTTTTGACTTTTTGGTTATAGTTCAACCCTTAGGCCTTCTGTGCCTATGAGCGGGCATTTGCTTGCTTGCAGGCGTGGTTTTGCTGCTTTTTGCAGTCCTGCCTGAGGGTTGGGCTTTTTTCATTTTTTGAGGCGTTCAGTCTAAACATGCACTTTGGCGACACCATCATGCAGTGGTCTGAGCAGCTGGCTCAGTTTAGCGAACCGCACTGGGCCGAAAAGGGCCAGTTGACCGTCACCTATTTGACCGATGCGCATTTAGCAACTGGGCGCAGCTTAAGCGCATTGATGCTTGAGTCCGGGTTTGATGACGTATCGACCGACGCGGTGGGCAATGTCGTGGGGGTCTATCACGGGCAATCGCAGACGGCGCCTCGTTTACTGACGGGCTCGCATTACGACACCGTACGCAATGGTGGCAAATATGATGGTCGCTTAGGGATCTTTGTGCCGATTGCGGCAGTTCGCGATTTAGCCCAAAGCAAAAAGCGTTTGCCTTTCGGGATCGAAGTGGTGGGTTTTTCTGAAGAAGAAGGTCAACGCTATCGTGCAACGTTTTTGGCGGCGAGTGCCTTGACGGGTACTTTTGACCCAGCATGGTTTGCGCAAGTCGATGCAGACGGCATTACCATGCAACAGGCCATGCAAAAAGCGGGCTTGCCGGGCACGCTCGAGGCCATTACTGCTCTTAGGCGTGATCCAGCTAAATATCTTGGCTTTGTTGAAGTACACATCGAACAAGGGCCGGTGCTGTGCGAAGGCGCTTTACCCTTAGGCGTGGTGACATCAATTAACGCAGGGATTCGGGCCACCTGTAAAACGATTGGCATGGCGGCCCACGCGGGCACAACCCCCATGCTGATGCGACAAGATGCCATGCTTGCTGCCGCTGAAATCAGTTTGATGGCCGAGCAACGCGCCTTGGCTGATGCCGATTCGGTGGCAACTGTGGGTCAGTTTCAAGTGCCGGGTGGGTCAATCAACGTCATCCCTGGCGAGTGCGCTTTTACCCTAGACATGCGGGCACCGACGGATCAACAGCGCGATACCTTGGTCAGCGACATCCTCAAACAAGCCCAAGCGATCGCTGAGCGTCGTCAGGTCAAATTTGAATACACCGAGGTGATGCGTGCGGCAGCAGCCCCGTCAGATCTTGCGTGGCAACAACGCTGGGAGCGCGCCGTCGCTGCTGTCGGTCAACCGGTATTCAAACTCAATAGCGGAGCGGGGCACGACGCCATGAAGCTGCACACCATCATGCCGCAAGCCATGTTGTTTGTGCGCGGTGGTAATCGTGGCATTAGCCATAATCCACTCGAAATCATTACCGCTGAAGATGCCGAGCTGACGGTACAGGCGTTTATTGCTTTGCTTGATGATTTGGTCGCTAGGCCTTGATGGGGTCTAACGAGCCAAGTTTGTGTCGTGAGGGCGCTTTGAAAGTATGATTGAGCCTCATTTGAATCCTAAATCCTGAATCGCGATGACCACTGCTGACTACAACCGCCTTGATCAATGGATCGACGCGAACTTTGATGAACAGGTTGCCTTTTTACAGTCGGTGCTTTCAGTGCCTACCGATACACCACCTGGCAATAATACCCCGCACGCCTTGCATACGGCAGAGTTGCTAAAAAAATATGACATGCAGGCGCAGGCGCATGAAGTGCCAGCAGAGGTTGTACATGCGGCAGGGCTTGAATCCATCACCAACTTAATCGTCAAGCGTCAATACGGGCAGGGCGGTCGCGTGCTTGCCTTGAACGCGCATGGCGATGTGGTACCGCCCGGTGACGGTTGGACATATCCACCTTACGCGGGTGAAATACACGACGGCAAAATTTACGGTCGCGCTGCGGCTGTGAGTAAGTGTGATTTTTCAACGTATGTGTTTGCGGTGCGGGCCCTTGAGTCGTTAGGCGTGCCGCTTAAAGGGCGTATCGAACTGCAGTTCACCTACGACGAAGAGTTTGGCGGAGAACTCGGCCCCGGGTGGTTGCTAAAAAATAAACTCACACAACCTGATCTTGCCATTGCGGCAGGCTTTAGCTATCAAATCATCACAGCCCACAACGGTTGCCTACAACTTGAAGTGACGGTTAACGGCAAGATGGGCCATGCAGCGGTCCCAACTTCTGGGGTCGATGCGCTGCAAGCCGCAGTCAAAATCATGAATGCCTTATATGCGTTAAACGACACCTATAAGTCGATCACCAGCAAAGTGCCGGGCATCAATCACCCGTACTTAAATATCGGGTTAATCAACGGCGGCACGAACACCAATGTCATCCCCGGCAAAGTAGTGCTTAAGCTCGATCGCCGTATGATCCCTGAAGAAGATCCGGCACAAGTTGAGCAGAGCTTGCGCGACACCATTGAAAAAACGTGGCAAGCCTTGCCTGGCATTACCGTGCAGACGCGTAGAATTTTGCTAGCGCGTGCGCTCAAACCCTTGGCCGGTAGCGATGCCTTGGTGGGCGCTTTACAGCAGCACGCAAAAACCATTTTTAACGAAGACGTGCCGGCTTGCGGCACACCCTTGTATGCCGATGCGCGCCTGTATTGTGAGGCTGGTATTCCGGTGGTGTTGTATGGCGCTGGGCCACGCACCGTTGAAGAGAGTCGCGCTAAACAACCTGATGAGCGCCTAGACCTTGAAGATCTTAGACGCGCAACTAAAGTGATTGCGCGTACCTGTTTAGATCTGATGATTTAGTCAGCCGTGATATTTTTTTCGCGAATCAAACGGGCCCACTTCTCTGAATCCTTTTTAAGTAACGCGCCAAGCTCTTGAGGCGTAGAACTTGCAGGTAAGGTGCCCGAGTTTAAAAGACGTTGTTTGACTGACTCTGTTTCTAGTGTGCGCTTGATCGCAGCGCTCAGGCGATCGATCGTTGCCGCAGGGGTGCTTTTAGTTGTAAAGATCGCGTACCAGTTGTCTGAATCAACCCCTTCAACACCGATTTCTTTAAATGTTTTGATCTCGGGTAATAAAGGGTGGCGGTTTTCGGCAGCCATCGCAATCGGTTTTAGCTTGCCGGCACGAATGTGGTTAATCAAGCCAGGTACGTCTCCAAAAAAAGCGTCAACGTGGCCGGCCATCACATCCGTAATCGCTGGTGCTGCTCCTTTGTACGGAACATCCGCCAGGTTCGCTTTAGTAGCCGCTGCTAACAACGACGCGGCAAGGTGAGGCACACTACCCATACCCGAGTTTGCCATTGTGGTGCGCGTATTCATCGCGTTTGCAATAAAGTCTTTTGGGCCGGTTGCGGGATTTTTTGGGTTGACCACTAACAATTCATCGTTACGCGCCACTAACGACACGGGTGCTAGGTCACGCTCGGTGTTGTAAGGCAGCTTGGGATAAAGACCAGGGTTGATGGCAACCGCCCCGGTGCTGCTAAACCAAATCACCGAGCCATCGGGCGGCGACTTAATCACGTATTCGGCGGCGATGATGCCGTTTGCACCAGGTTTGTTTTCAACGATGACGGTTTGGTTAAGCTCTTTGCCTAACTGTTCGCTAATGCTACGCGCAACAAAATCAACCGGGCCACCCGGCGGAAACGCCACGATCATGCGCAGTGACTGCGTTTGCGCGACACTGCCGGTTGCAGTTAAGGCAATGGCTAAGGCACCAAGAAGGCCACAGATTTTTTTTGAGATAACAGTCGCAGCGCGTTGTTGTTTAAATGTTTGATAATTCATGAAGATCCTTTTCTGATTGACTGCAAAGCTAACTGCATCTCGCCGACATTCCGCCATCTACCAAAATCTCTGTTCCAGTCACAAACCTAGATTCGTCTGAAGCCAGATACACTGCCGCGTTCGCAGTATCGCGCCCATCACCCATAAAAGGCAAGGGAATACGCGACTGACGCTGTTCAAGTAACTGACTGACATCGCCGCCTGCGCGCTGACCGGCTAAGCGAAACTCAACCATTGGCGTGTGCAGCTGACCTGGGATGATGGTGTTGACGCGAATACCTTTTTTGGCGTACTGCATCGCCACCACGCGCGACAACTGAATCACGCCGGCTTTCGTGGCGGCGTAGGCGACTTGTGCCGAGCCTGTCCAACGAATACCCGAGGTTGAGGCGATATTGATGATGCCGCCCGAACCTTGCGCTTCCATGATGGGCAGCACGTGCTTACAGGTTAGAAAGACGCTCTTTAGATTGCTATCCACCTGCGAATCCCAAACCTCTTCAGACATTTCAACCGGGCCACCTGCGGCTGAGCCGCCCACGTTATTCACCAAAATATCAATGCGCCCAAAGCGCTTGATACAGGCGGTGACCGCCTCAAGGATGCTGTCTGTTTTGGTCACATCGCAAAAGCTGGTTTCAATTTCACTATGTGCGGCTTTGACGTTGGCAATGGTCTCGGTCATTCGGTCTAGTTCACGATCAACACCATAAATCTTGGCACCCTCTTCAGCAAAGCGCGTGGCAATCGCCCGGCCATTGCCCCAGCCAGGGCCCACTGAACCCGCGCCCATGATTAAGGCGATTTTTCCTTCAAGACGTTTTGACATGTTCTGATCCTTAGGCTGAAAAGCGATACAAGCGTTGTGGGTTATCGACCATCAGTTGATGCAGTACGTCTGGCTTGGGCGCAATCGCAGCAAGCGAGCTTACCAGTTCGCCATCATCAGGCACGTGCGTGTGATTAGGATGTGGCCAGTCGCTGCCCCACACACAACGGTCGGTATAGTTGCGCACTAAATAGTTGGCAAAGGGGATGCCTTGCTGGTAGGGCGGCTTTGAATCGATGCGGTCGATGCCGCTCACCTTCACCATAAAGCCTGGCAGCTCTAATAACCGGCAAAAATTTTGAAAAAGCGGGTGCTCGATCCCCAGATTGGCATCCACCCGACCCATGTGATCCATTACCACAGGTACGGCTGATTGCTTGAGCAAAGGCATTAGGTCTTTGGCATATTGCGCGTGCAGTTGAAGCTGCAGGTGCATCCCTAAGGGCTCAAGGCGTTTGGTTAACGCAATGATTTGCTCAGGGGTTTCATGCACCTTGTAGCCGGGCATAAAGTGAAACCGCAGGCCTCTAAAACCAACACTGGCCAGGCGCTTAAGCTCGGCGTCCGTGACGTCGATTTGTACCAGTGCAACGCCCAGATAACGCCCCTTGGCGGCCTGCATGGCGTCTTCAACCACGCTGTTATCATAGCCATGCAAAAGGGTGTTCACGATGACGCAACGATCGATGCCTAGTTTTTTGTGCAAAGCAAAAAGTGTTTCTTTAGGGGCGTCCACGGGGGTAAAACTCCGTGACTCGGCGTACGGAAACTTACTGGCAGGGCCAAAAATATGCACGTGTGAGTCAGTGGCACCGGCTGGTAATTTGATTTTTGCGTCAGACGGGGTGTGCGTAAAGGTCAAAATCGGTTCAGTCATGTCGCGTCTCGATTGTTGCAAGGGGCGTTGGCTTGTTTGTGGCTATTTTGACATAGGGCGAGGCACACGTTGCACAAACAGGGCAGGGCTCACGTTTCGCCAAAAGGCGAGACTCAACAAGCTGCGAACTTAGGCAAAAAATGTTAGAATCTTGAACTTTGGCGAATTTGACCAAAAAAGGCGCATTAGCTCAGCCGGTTAGAGCGACGGAATCATAATCCGCAGGTCCCCTGTTCGAATCAGGGATGCGCCACCAGTAAAATCAATGGTCTCAAGGCGTAAATGCTCTGGGACCTCTTTAATTTGGGATTCTCATTTGAAAGGTAAGCATTCATGCGGGTCTTGACAGGATTTTATTTTTATTTTTTGTAACTTTAGTTTACGTGTAACCCCTGTGTAACCCCATTTGCGGAATGTATACCGGCTTGAGCTGCCGCGTTAATCTCAGGCTGGATGTTTGCCGCACGCTGCTTCAACCAATGCACCACCCCTCCAATACCGCCCCCACATACTCTTTAGGCAGCATATGCCCCGCGCCTTTGACGATCGTCACGTTCCAGCCCGTTAGTTTGGCCAGTGCCGTGACACTTTCAGGATTGCTTTGCCAGTCCAGCTCACCGACGTGGATCTCGCAGTGCTTCGCCATGGGGTACTTGCCTTCTTGAGCCAGCTTCATCAACTGACGTGATCTGGGTGGCACAAAGTGCGTTGCCGTCTCGCCGCTTGAAAACTCACCAACGATGGGTGACAGCAAGAGCACCCTGCCCACGTAGGCTGGTAGCATCGTCTGAGTGTCACGCAAAGGGTGCTCACCCGATAACTCGGCCTGTGAAGGCTTCTTTGGTCGACTGAAAAACGAGTTGTTTTACTCTCGTAGTTGGCAGGCGACAA
>CANKOW010000142.1 GCA_947484295.1 Alcaligenaceae bacterium
ACTTGAAAAAACGACCGAAACACGTAGTACCTGTCCTTACTGTTCTGTGAGCTGTGGTGTGCTGATGTACAGCCGCAAAGACGCGAGCGGTAAGTTGAAGGTGATGCACGTTGAGGGTGATCCTGATAATCCAGTTAACAAGGGCACACTGTGCCCCAAGGGCGCTGGTATTCTCGACATGATCGAGAGCCCGAACCGTTTACAGTTTCCTGAAGTGCGTGAGCCCGGTACAAACGAGTGGAAGCGCATCTCTTGGGACGAAGCGTTGACGCGCATCACCAAGCGCATGAAGGCTGATCGCGATCAGAACTTTGTGGCCAAAAATGCTGCAGGCGTGACCGTGAACCGCTGGAACACCTTCGGGATGCTGGTGAGCTCGGCTTCAAATAATGAAGCAGGCTATCTCAGCGCCAAGGTGTTGCGTTCAATGGGCGTTGTTGCACTCGATACACAAGCGCGTATTTGACACGCCCCGACGGTAGCCAGTCTGGCTCCGACGTTTGGGCGCGGTGCGATGACCAACCACTGGGTTGACATCAAAAACGCTGACTTAGTATTGATTATGGGCGGTAACGCTGCTGAAGCTCACCCTTGCGGTTTTAAGTGGGTGATTAAGGCGAAGGCCGAACGGGGCGCCAAGCTCGTTGTGGTCGATCCGCGCTTTACGCGTTCTGCGGCTGTTGCCGATTACTACGCGCCGATTCGCGTCGGTGCTGATATCGCCTTTTTGGGCGGCGTCATCAACTATCTGCTGGGCAACGACAAGATTCATCACGAATACGTCAAGCACTATACAAACTCGGCCTTTTTGATTAACCCAGATTATGGGTTTAAAGACGGTTTGTTTACGGGCTATGACGAGGCAAAGCGTTCGTACGCCAAAGGCACCTGGTCTTACCAAATGGAAGACGGTTTTGCGAAGGTTGATTCAACCTTGCAAGATCCCAACTGCGTATTCCAGTTGATGAAAAAGCATTACTCACGTTATACGCCTGAGCTAGTCAGCAGCATCACTGGCACGCCTCAAGACCAATTCTTGAAAGTGTGCGAGATGATCGCAACGACCTCTGCGGCGAACAAGACCATGACGATCTTGTACGCACTGGGTTGGACGCAACACTCGGTTGGCTCTGAAAATATTCGCACCATGGCAATTATTCAGTTGCTGTTGGGCAATATGGGCATGGCAGGCGGTGGCGTAAACGCGTTGCGTGGTCACGCAAACGTGCAGGGCATCACTGACCAGTGTTTGTATTCAGAGGTGTTGCCAGGGTATTTGTCTTCACCCGCTGAGGCTGATGCGACGTACGAGCAGTACCGTAACGCGCGTACACCCAAGGCTTTGCGCCCTGGGCAGATGAATTTCCCACAAAACTTTCCGAAGTGGTTTAACAGCTTGATGAAAGCTTGGTACGGCGAACACGCCACCACCGAGACCAATTTTGCTTACGACTACTTGCCCAAGCGTGATGCGCCCTACGACATCATGCAAATTTTTGAAAATATGCATCAGGGCAAGATGCAAGGCTTTATTTCGTCTGGCTTTAATCCACTGGCAGCGATCTCAAATAAACACAAGATTAGTGCGGCGTTGTCTAAGCTGAAGTATCTTGTGATTGTCGACCCGCTCGCGACCGAGACCAGCGAATTTTGGAAAAACTACGGCGAATTTAATAACGTCGATGCAAGCAAAATTCAAACTGAAGTGTTTCGTTTGCCAGGCACTTGCTTTGCCGAACAAGATGGTACGTTTACCAACTCAAGTCGTGTGATTCAATGGCACTGGAAAGGGGCGGATGGCCCTGGTGAGTCAAAGTCTGATCAAGAGATTATGGCCGGCTTGTTCACGCGCTTACGCGACATGTACAAGAAAGAGGGTGGTGCGTATGCAGAGCCGATTTTGAATCTGACCTGGAACTACACTAATCCTTCAAACCCCGATGCAGCTGAAATCAACAGAGAAATTAGCGGTAAAGCCTTAGTTGATTTGAAAGACGCTGCCGGCAAAGTTCTGATAGCGGCCGGTGAGCAGCTAGCAGGCTTTGCACAACTCGTGGATAACGGCGGTACGGCTTGCGGTAACTGGATTTACTCAGGGATGTGGAGCAAGGCAGGTAATCTGACCGCGCGTCGCGATCCGACCGATACGTCAGAACACAAGATCGGTCAAAGCTTGAATTGGGGCTTTGCTTGGCCCGCCAACCGACGCATTCTGTATAACCGTGCGTCTGCGGATATTAATGGTAAGCCTTGGGATGAGTCACGCACCGTGCTGAAATGGCTGGGCGACCGTTGGGGCGGTAGTGATATCCCCGACATGCGTCCAAACGCCAAGCCTGAAGAAAACGTCATGCCCTTTATCATGACGCAAGAAGGCGTGGGTCGTATCTTTGCACCGCAAATGGCTGAGGGACCTTTCCCTGAGCACTATGAGCCGTTCGAAACGCCTCTGGCGCGTAATCCGATGCATCCAACTAACCCCAAGGCGACTTCAAACCCTGCAGCGCGTGTCTACAAGGGGGATATGGAGGTCTTCGGTAATCGTAAAGATTATCCCTTTGCCGCCACGACCTATCGCTTGGTTGAGCACTTTCACTACTGGTCAAAACATTCAGACTTGAATGCCATCGTGCAGCCAGAAATGTTTGTTGAGATTAGTCGAGAGCTGGCAAAGATGCGTGGGATCTCTTCGGGTGATCGCGTCAAGGTGAGCTCGATTCGCGGTCACGTGCATGCGAAAGCAATGGTGACGATGCGCTTAAAAGGCATGAAGGTCGATGGCCAGACGATTTATCACGTTGGCATACCGATTCACTTCGGTTTCAAAGGCTTGACTAAACCTGCCCAGCTAGCAAACTCGCTCACGCCTTACGTGGGCGATGCAAACTCGCAAACGCCAGAGTTCAAGGCGTTCTTGGTCAACATTGAGAAGGCATAAGGGGATTCGACATGGCAATTCAAGCACTTCAAGTCGTCGCCCAGTCTGCCACGACCATGATTCCACCCGCTTCGGCGGCCAAGACAGTTCATGTCGCCAAGCTGATCGATATTTCGAGCTGCATTGGCTGCAAGGCCTGTCAGGTCGCCTGTATGGAGTGGAACGAAACCCGTCCAGTCATCGGTGACACCGATGGCACGTATGACAATCCGGTTGAACTCGGAGCGAATGCCTGGACGGTGATGAAATTTAACGAGATCGAAAACGCCCAAGGTGGTATCGACTGGTTGATTCGCAAAGATGGCTGTATGCATTGCGAAGATCCAGGCTGCCTCAAAGCGTGTCCGAGCCCTGGCGCCATCGTCAAGCTTGACAATGGCATTGTCGATTTCAACTCTGACAAGTGCATTGGCTGCGGCTACTGCGTGGCAGGGTGCCCGTTCGATGTGCCAAGGATTTCGCAAACGACTAACAAGGCCACCAAGTGCACCTTGTGTTCGGATCGCGTGTCAGTTGGAAGCGAACCGGCCTGCGTGAAAGCGTGCCCGACACAAGCCCTGACCTTTGGCCCGAAAGATGACCGTATTAAATACGCGAACGAACGTATTAAAGATTTGAACGGTCGTGGCTATGACAAGGCCTCTTTGTATAACCCACAAGGTGTGGGTGGCACGCACGTGATGTATGTGCTGCCGCATGGCGACAAGCCTACGGCTTACAACGGCTTGCCGGCTGATCCAAAGATTTCGTCAACTGTTGGGCTCTGGAAAGGCATCATGAAGCCGATTGCGCTGTTAACCATGGCAGCAACCGTCTTTGCTGGTGTGATTCACTACGCGATCAAGGGTCCGGATACGGTTGATGATGACCATGATGACTCGAAAAAGTCTTAAGGAGATGAACCATGTCTAATCAAGAGGGATTGGTGCGGTACAAGAGTTCAGATCGTTTGAACCATTGGTTGATCGCTGTTTTGTTTGTACTGGCGACATTGGGTGGCTTGGCGATGTTTCATCCGTCAATGTTCTTTCTGACAGGCTTGTTTGGTGACGGTTCATGGACCAGAATTCTGCATCCATTTATCGGTTCGGCAATGTTTGTGTTGTTTGTGCTGATTTTTTTCAAATTTTGGCACCATAACGTTCTCAATGCGAATGACCGCAAGTGGTTGAGTCAGATCGGCGACGTGTTAAACAAAAATCATGATCGCTTGCCTGAAGTCGGGCGCTACAACGGCGGGCAAAAAGCTGCTTTCTGGGTGATGGTCTTGACCATGATCCTGTTAGTGGTGTCAGGCCTAGCGTTTTGGCGGCCTTACTTTTCACATTACTTTTCAGTGGATGTGACCCGTGTGGCGGCTTTGGTGCACGCGGTGTCGGCTTGGGTCTTGATCTTGACGATCATTGCCCACGTCTATGCAGCACTGTGGGTGAAGGGTACGATTGGCGCAATGTGGACAGGTGTGGTGAGCCGGGCCTGGGCACGTAAGCATCACCCTGGTTGGTTTAAAGAAGTGACCGGCGGCAAATAACGCGGTTTGTTGTTTGTTACGCAGTTCATACAAGGGGAAGACTGATATTCTTCCCCTTGTTCATTTAAGTAAACATCACGCTCAGTGCGTGGCATGGCAATAAGCCCCGTCTGTTCGGGCGGGTAGGATAGCACCGAGACTTGAGACAGCAACATGAGCGTTAAAGCAGTCAAACTGATACAGCCTGGCGAAATTCAAGGTATGCCTGATGACGACACCCCTTTGCTGGTGGTGGTCGATGCCGCTGAGATGTTTCGGGAACGTGCCGCGCGCATGCAGGTGTTGGCAGACCAACAAAGTGATTCGCCCTGGCTCGCATTTTGTGCGCAGTTGATACGGGCGCAAGTCGATTGCTTGGGCATTGTGCAGCCGCAAATTCTTGACGAAAACGTGGTGCGCGAATCCTTTATTCATAAATTGCCGCCGTTTTCGATCACCACCTGGTTGCCCGAGGCGCAGTGGTCAGTCGTGTTCAGCGCCCTGAGCGCGGCCCTTGAGGCTCTGCCTCTAGCGCCGAGTGTACGTGGTGCGCTTGAGCGCCTTAAACAGACCGCGGTGGCCGATCAAATTCGTCGGGCCAAGGCCTTGCTTGCCGCCGATGAAACCGCGTTACCTGCCGATGCCGTACCGTTTATTGGCGCAACTTTGCAACTACTGTGGGCTTCCCAGTCAAAAACGCTGTCTGCGTTTGTCGACTTGCACAAGGGTGAAAGCGGCCTGTGTCCAGTTTGTGGGTCTCATCCTGTAGCCAGCGTAGTACGCGTGGGCGAACGCGATTTGCATCGTTACCTGATCTGCTCGCTCTGCGCCTCAGAGTGGTATGCGCCGCGCGCACGCTGCACGAATTGCGAAACCCCCAAAGAGGTGTCGATGCTCGGCGACACGCGTGACAGTGCCTTGCAGGGCGAATGTTGTGAAGTGTGTCGTGGCTACCTCAAAATAATGTTTCAAGCGAAAGAGCTTCTGATTGATGCGGTTGCCGATGACCTTGCATCGATTAGTCTGGACCTGGCGCTATCTGCCGAGGGGTTTTCTCGCACTGGGCGTAATTTATTTTTTACTGTGGGTCAACCGGCGTCAACAACTTAGGTATTTAAACCTTCATGAATAAACTACCCGTGGCGCGTGCGTCCGTGTCTGAATGGCTTTCACAGTTACCTTCGGTCGATAAGATCCTATCGCTTAAACGCACCGAAGATTGGCTCACACAATACGGCCGCTATGAGGTCTTGCGCGTCGTTCGCTCAACGCTATCCTTGGTACGCCAAGAGTGTCTTGAAAATAAACACCTCACACAACCCGACCTCGAAGTCTTGCTTGAGCGCATTGGGCAAACACTCAAGGCGCGTGCAACACCTAATCTGCGCCGTGTCATCAATTTAACGGGCACCGTGCTGCATACCAATCTTGGGCGGGCTGTCATGCCCCCTGAGGTGATCGAGGCCATGGCGAGTGCTGCAGCCGAGCCGTGTGCACTTGAGTACGACTTAGGCGAAGGCAAGCGCGGCGACCGTGACGAACTCGTTGAAGAGCTGTTGTGCGAGTTGACGGGCGCTGAGGCCGCAACGGTTGTCAATAACAACGCCGCCGCAGTGTTTTTATTACTGCACGCCTTGTCAAACCGCAAAGAGACCATCGTGTCGCGCGGTGAACTGATTGAAATCGGCGGGGCGTTCAGAATCCCCGACATCATGAAACGCGCGGGTGCGAAACTCACTGAAGTTGGCACCACTAACCGCACACATCCCAAAGATTTTGCTGAAGCGATCAACGCCAAAACAGCCTTGCTCATGAAAGTGCACACCAGTAACTATGTGGTGCAAGGTTTTACCGCTGAGGTGCCAGAAACTGAGCTGGCACGCATCGCGCATGAGCGTCAGTTGCCCTTTGTGGTCGATTTAGGCTCTGGTACGTTGCTTGACTTGTCGCGTTACGGCTTACCCTCAGAGCCGACCCCCAGACAGGCGCTTGAGGCAGGTGCCGACCTTGTGACCTTCAGCTGTGACAAGTTGCTGGGTGGGCCGCAGGCGGGCATTCTGGTTGGGCGCCGTGACTTGATCCAAAAGATTAAAAAAAATCCGCTCAAGCGCGTCTTGCGGGTAGGCAAGGTCACGCTTGCAGGGCTTGAGGCCGTGCTGCGACTCTATCGCAACCCAGACACCTTGCCACAACGCTTGTCGGTGTTGCAATTATTGACGCGGCCCGCGAGTGACATGCAAGCGCAGGCTGAGCGCCTGATGCCGCAGCTACAAACGGCCTTAACGAGCTGCGGGCTGTTGCTCAAGGCGCAGTCTGTGAAGTCTCAAATCGGGTCGGGTTCGCTGCCGGTTGAAAGATTGCCCTCAGTCGCGTTGGCGATCGAAGCCAGCACTAAGGCTCACGAAAAGAACGTCGTGCGTCTTGAGCGTTTACTGCGTGCCTCGGCGACGGCTGTGATTGGACGCTTGTCAGAAAAAACCTTGTTACTAGATTTGCGTTGCTTGACTGCAGACAAAGAGACCGTGTTCGTCGGGCACGTGTTGGCCGCAGCGACAAATTTGGTGACGGTGCGTTGAAGCGCGTGACTAAAAAATCTCAGTCCTCGCAGGCCAGTCAGATGAAGGTCTTGTTGCTGCTCACTGCAACGAGAAACGCCAGCTTGCAGGGCTTAGAGGTCGCTGTGGGATTAAGACAATGATCATCGGTACTGCCGGCCACATCGATCACGGCAAAACCTCACTGGTCAAGGCTCTGACGGGTGTGGATGCCGATCGACTGCCTGAAGAAAAAGCGCGTGGCATGACGATTGATCTGGGCTTTGCTTACGCGCCAAATGAGACCGATGAGATCATTGGTTTTGTCGATGTGCCGGGACATGAAAAATTTGTGCATACAATGGCGGCTGGTGCGGTAGGGATGGATCATGGCTTGCTGGTCGTAGCGGCCGACGATGGCATCATGCCGCAAACACGTGAGCATTTAAGAATTTTAGATTTGTTGGGGGTCGCCGGTCTGACCGTGGCGATCACCAAAGCGGACATGGTCGAGGACGCGCGCGCGCAACAGGTGCGTGACGAGGTCGCGAGCTACGTTGAACAAACGCGGTTTGGGCACGTCGACAGTTACGTGGTGTCGGCCCGTGACGGACAGGGTCTGCCAGCGCTTAAACAGGCCTTGTTCGCGCTTGCGGTTGAACAGCCGCTCGAACGTGCCAACTATTTTCGCCTGGCGATTGATCGCGTGTTTGTGGTCAAAGGTCTTGGGGTGGCGGTGACGGGGGCTGTGATTGCCGGTCAGGTGCGGGTAGGCGACACCTTGACGTTGGCGCACGCAGCGCTCGAGGTTCGGGTGAGATCGATTCACGCGCAAAATCAAAACGCTGAAGTCGCTTCCGTGGGGCAACGTTGTGGCCTGGTACTCACCGGTATCGAACTTGCTCAGGTGCAGCGCGGCGATTGGTTGCTGGCGCCGCAATTTAATCGCCAGACCTCGCGCATCGATTGTTTGTTAAGCGTGCCAAACGACGGCGAGCGTTCGCTCAAAGACGGCGAACGGGTGCTGCTGCATCACGGCTGTGAGCACGTTGCCGCGCGTTTGATTTTATTAGAGACAAATGAGTTGTTACCGGGCCAGACCGGATTTGCGCAATGTGTGCTTGATCGTACATTGCCTTTTTGTTGGCATGACCGGTTAGTACTGCGCGACGGCAGCGCACGCGTCACACTTGCTGGCGCTCAGGTACTAGATATCGCACCGCCCGTGCGTGCACGCAAAACGCCCGAGCGTCTCGAGACCTTACGTGTGCTTTGTCAGTCGCCTGCTGCGGCGGTACTTGACGCGTTGTTACGCACCTCGCTCGTGCCGATCGCGCTCGAGCACTGGGCGCTTGCCATGAATCGTGATCCCCGCAAACTCGTAGAAAGTTTAGATGAGCCCATCGCAGTGACGCTAAAAGTCGCTCAGGTTGAGCTGGTGTTTGGAGCACGTGCGCATATAACCCTGACTGAGCGCTTGCGCAGCAGCTTGCAGGCGTTTCATGCGGCAGAGCCAGATGAGCCGGGTGTGGCGCTTGAGCGCCTGCGGCGTATGGCGTTGCCGTTTCTAGACGCTGCGGTGTTTAAAGCCTGGGCGCAATACCAAGTTGATACGGGTGCTATTACTCTGAGC
>CANKOW010000143.1 GCA_947484295.1 Alcaligenaceae bacterium
ACACGCCAATGCCCGCCATCGCGTCGAGGTAGCGTCGGCCCTTGGTATCCCATAGCCAAACCCCTTTACCGTGGGTAAAGGCGACTGGAAGGCGGGAATACGTATTGGAAAGGGCAGATGTCATGGCCAGGGCTCCGTAAGATACCCGTGATGCAGGAGCGCATGTCTGGGTGTAAAACATCAATCATATACAATCTTGGCGACAGAGGCGTGAATCAGAAGTTTACGGGCTCTGAATCGGCGACACGGGTTGTGCATGACAGCAGAAGTTCGTTATTTTGTCATATATGGTGTGACAGAAACAGGCAGTACATTTAGGCCCAGCGACTGGGCTGAGCGGCTTGCCGGTGTACTGGCGCCTTACCGCCCACCAGGCACACTTGGCGGTTACATTTCGTATTCGCCGTACGCCGTGCCCTCAACTCTTGAAGGGCAACGCTGCGTTGTCGTAGATGGCCGATTACGTGATCTTGAGCCTCTTGCCTGGCAGTTCGTACACGACTTTGCGCACGACAATCAGCTCCAAACGAAAGCTGATTTGCTCGAAGACCCCTTAGTGCGACATTCTGCTTAGCACGCTTTAAATATTGAGGGGCGTCACGAGCTTGCCGTGTGTGAACATGCTGTGCAGGTTCTCAAGTACGCAGTCGGTCATGGCGCGGCGGGTTTCGTGCGTGGCACTTGCCACATGTGGCATCAATATCACATTGTTAAGCGTTTTGAGCTGATCGGGCACGTTGGGCTCGTTATCGAACACGTCAAGGCCTGCGCCACCCAGTTCGCCAGACGCTAACAGGCGCACCATCGCGGGCTCGTCAATCACCGAACCGCGCGCAATATTAATCAGGCGGCCTGAGGGGCCCAGGGCACGCATAATTTCTTCGTTGACTAAGTGCTTGGTGCTGGCGCCACCCACCGTGGCAAGTACTAAAAAGTCGCTTTCGCGTGCCAGTTCGAGCAACGAAGCTTGATAGGTGTAAGGCACGTCGTTGCGCGGCTTACGGTTGTGGTACGAAACCGCCATGTCAAAACCCAGGCCACGGCGTGCAATCGCCTCGCCAATACGTCCTAAGCCAACGATACCGAGTTTTTTGCCGCTGACGCGTGCGCCCAGCGGTAGCGTGCCTGTTTTGTTTTCCCAGTGGTTTTCGCGTACGAAGCGATCACCCCAGCCAATGTCGCGTGCGCAGGCCAGCAACAAGCCCCAGGCGATATCGGCCACGCAGTCATTTAGCACATCAGGCGTTGTGCTGACTTGAATCTTGCGCGCAGCGGCGCTCTCAAGATCGATCTTGTCGTAGCCGACACCCCAGGTACAAATAGCACGCAGCTTGGGCAAGGCCGCGATGATTTCAGTCGTGCAGCCAAAGTTAGCAGTTGTGGCAACCACTTCAATGCGGTTGGCATGCTCACGCAAGAAGGCGTCTTTGTCGGTGGCCTTCCAGAATTCAAGGACCTCGTAGCGTTCGGCGAGTTCACCATTGGCGGGCGCATGGCCGGCGAAGGATCCAATTTGTAAAATCAGCGGTTTAGTCATGGGGGCGGACCTATCGTTTGAGATTGAGTCGTCAGTCTTGCAGCGTGTTTGGGTCAGTCAAGGCGCTAAGTACTAAGCTTCTCTGCACGCATTGCAACAGTAGAACAGGCAGATTGCGGTTGTGTAAAGAGATTAGGTTTGTGCGCGCTACGCGATTGGCCTTGTTGTAGCAAGATAGAAAAACAAAACAGCCCAAAAGGGCTGCCTATGCATATCGCTTACTGCAATTTTGTCGGCCGGGCCACAGCAATCCGATGAACCCGAGTAGGCTGTTACTGAAACCGTTTCTAAAACCTTACTGAAGCCACTACCAACCCAGCCGACTGGTGCGTTAAAGAACTAGACCAGTCAGTGAAGACCTTAGGCCAGTGCTTTAACGGCAGCAGACAGACGACTTTTATGGCGCGCCGCTTTGTTTTTGTGGATGATGTTTTTATCAGCCACGCGATCAATGACGCTAGTTGCTTTTTGCAAGATGTCAGCGGCAACTGATTTGTCGCCAGTTTCGATTGCGGTACGCACGCGCTTGATCGCGGTGCGCAGCATTGAGCGCAGACTTGAATTGTGCTTGTTCAGCGCTACAGATTGGCGTGCGCGTTTGCGGGCTTGGGCAGTATTGGCCATGTTCTAAATTCTTTGAAAGAGTGGATGTTGCAGCAAAGTCCAGTATTCTAGCACTAAGCCTCTGTTTTGCCAACCGTATTTGCAGCCGGCGCACGTCTAAAGTGCCTGGGGCGAAGACCGACAGCCGCTAAAACGGCCAAATAGACCAGACCGCCCATCACAAAGACTGCTGCAAGAGTAGCGATCCGCACCCCCGGTGTCGTGTGTAAGCCGAGCCAGTCGATATGGCGAGACACCCACCAGAGTAAGCCTGCCAGTGCGGCAAGCGCTAGTCCCTGTTGCGCTAAAAATCGCCACCAGCCCTTTGCGGGTTGATAAATACCTTTGCGACGTAAGCCGATCAATAGCGCCAGTGCGTTGACGCAGGCGCCTAAGCCGATGGCCAGGGCCAGCCCTGCATGCGCGAGCCAGGGTACGAACACCAAGTTCAGTAGCTGGGTCAAGAGCAAGACCACAATCGCGATTTTGACAGGGCTACGGATATCTTGTTTGGCGTAAAAACCGGGCGCCAGGATCTTGATGCTGAGCAGGCCGACTAGGCCAACCGAGTAGGCCATCACGGCCAGGCGCGTCTGCTGCACATCCTCCGCCGAAAACGCACCATAGTGAAACAGCGTGGCCACTAACGCGTCGGCCAGCATAATCATGCACAGCGCTGCCGGTAAACCAAGCAACAGCACCAGGCGCAGCCCCCAGTCGAGCAGGGCGCTATAGCGTTCGGTGTCTTGGTCGGCGTGTGCGCGCGTCAGGCTGGGCAGTAACACGGTGCCAAGTGCAACCCCAATCAGTGCGGTCGGAAACTCCATCAGACGGTCGGCGAAAGACAGCCAAGTGACGCTTCCGGCAATCAGCCAGGTGGCAATGTTCGTATTAATCAGCAAGGAAATTTGCGCGACAGACACGCCTAGCGTGGCCGGTAGCATCTGACGCATTATGCGACGCACCAGCGGATCTTGTAGGGCGGGCCTGACCGGGCCTAACAAATGGGGCCGCAGGTTTAGGCGAGACAGCGCCCACCACTGCACGGCAAACTGTGCCACGCCGCCTAGCATGACACCGGCGGCAAGGGCGTAAATAGGACGTGTAAAAAAGCCTGATAAAAAAATGCTTGCGCCAATCATCGACAGGTTCAACAGTGCAGGCGTGATCGCTGGGATGGCAAAGTGACGCCAGGTATTTAAGACCCCTGAGGCAAAGGCAACAAGCGACATGCAAATAATGTACGGAAACATTAACCGGGTCATCCAGACGGCCGCTTCAAAGTCACTCGCGCGCGAGGCTTCTGTTAAGCCGCTGGCCATGGCCGCGACCACTAAGGGGGCGCCTAAGACGCCGAGCAAGGTGACGACGCAAAGCGCCATAAATAGCATTCGCGCTACTCTGTCTAAGAGCTGTTGAACGGCTTGCGGTTCGTGTTGATTGCGCGCCTCTCCTAAGATCGGCACGAAGGCTTGCGCGAAGGCACCCTCGGCGAACAGGCGGCGTAAAAGGTTAGGGATACGAAAAGCCACCCAAAACGCATCGGTCAGTGCGCTGGCCCCAAACGCACGAGCAATCATGACATCGCGCACCAAACCTGTGATGCGCGATAACAGGGTGAGGCTGCTGACTGTGGCAGCGGCCCGAAATAAACTCATTTTGGCGGCATGCGAATCGCACCGTCTAAGCGAATCGTCTCACCGTTCAACATGTCGTTGGTCATAATTTGATGGACAAGTTTGGCGTAGTCTTCTGGGCGACCAAATCTTGACGGAAAAGGGATGCTGGCGGCGAGCGAGTCTTGCACTACTTGAGGCATGCCAAACATCATTGGGGTGCCGAAAATGCCGGGTGCGATGGTGCAGCAGCGAATCCCTTGGGGGGCCAGGTCGCGGGCGATCGGTAAGGTCATGCCGACCACACCCGCCTTAGAGGCAGCGTAAGCCACTTGACCAATTTGCCCGTCGTAGGCGGCGACTGAGGCGGTGTTAATCAGCACGCCACGCTCGCCGGTTGCTTCGGGCTCGTTTTTGCCCATTGCCTCGGCGGCAATACGGATCATGTTGAAGGTGCCGATCAAATTGATACTGATCACTTTTTGAAACATATCAAGCGGATGCGCGCCTTGCTTGCCCACGGTTCGTGCGGCAGGCGCAATGCCGGCGCAATTCACTAGGCCAAAGAGCTTGCCTAACGATAGCGCGTGCGCGACGGCAGCGCGCGCGTCTTGCTCTTGCGTGACGTCGCAGTGGATGTAATGTTGGCCGAGTTCGGTTGCCAAGGCTTGGCCAGCCTCGTCTTGCACATCAGCCAGCACAACCCGAGCGCCGTGTTGGGTCAGCATTTTGGCTGTACCGGCCCCTAAACCTGAGGCGCCACCTGTGACGATGAAAACTTTATGTGCGATGTCCATGATTTAACTCTGTGCGGATTGAAGCAGACACTGCGCCGCGGCGCAGCGTTGTAAAAATTACCGAAGTACGGCAGCGATACGTGCTTGAATGTCTTGCACCGAACCCAGGCCGTGCACTTTGCGATAACGCGGTGCGGTGGCGTCAGCCTCGGCCCAACTTGAGTAGTATTCAACCAGCGGACGCGTTTGGTTTTGATAGACGGTCAGGCGATGGCGAACGGTCTCTTCTTTGTCATCGTCGCGCTGCACCAGAGGTTCGCCGGTTAAGTCGTCTTGCTCGGCGACTTTAGGGGGATTAAACGAGAGGTGGTAGCTGCGCCCGCTTGCGGGATGCACGCGACGACCGCTCATGCGCTCGATGATGTCTTGCTCGGGTACTTCAATTTCAACGACAAAATCTAGCGCAACTTTGGCATGCTTGAGCGCATCGGCCTGCGGAATCGTGCGCGGAAAGCCATCAAACAGATAGCCCTTGCGACAGTCTGGCTGTTGCAGGCGGTCTTTGACCAGGCCAATGATCAGTTCATCTGAAACCAGCGCGCCACTGTCCATAATCTTTTTAGCCTCAAGCCCAAGGGGCGTACCGGCTTTAACTGCCGCACGCAGCATGTCACCCGTTGAAATTTGCGGGATGCCGAAGTGCTGGGTGATGAAAGCCGCTTGTGTGCCTTTACCGGCGCCTGGTGGGCCAAGCAGAATAAGCCGCATGAGAACTCCTGGTGTCGTAGATGAGTCGTAAAACTGCCAACATTATGCCGCATCGTAACCGACCATGCCCTGCGTTGGGTGCAAGGCTTACCCTACGAGGCTCAAGGCGCAACCTACGCCGCTATTGTTGGTCTGCTCAATGGTTATCGCCGCAATAACTGCCTGACCCTAAGAAGGTCTTCGAGGGTGTCAACGCCCGCCCCAGGATGCGAGGCGATTTTCATAACCGAGATGGCATAGCCGTGCTCAAGCGCACGTAATTGCTCAAGCATTTCAAAGCGTTCAAGTGTCCCGGTGCTGAGCGCAGGAAAATGCTTTAAAAACTCGACCCGATAAGCGTAGAGACCGATATGATGTAGGGCCGGAAAATCCACGGCGAGCGAGCGCTGCTCGGTGCTAAATCTTTCGCGATCCCAGGGGATCGGTGCGCGTGAAAAATACAACGCGCGACCGCGTTGATCGCAGACGACTTTGACAATATTTGGGTTGAATAAGCTGGCCACTTCAGTGAGCGGGCTCGCACAAGTCGCAATTGCCGCCTCGGTGTCGTGGCTGAGTTGTTGCGCGACGCGATCGATCAGGTGCGGATCCATGAGCGGTTCGTCGCCTTGCACATTCACCACGATCGTCTCGTTTGGCAGGCCTAGTTGTGTGACGACCTCGGCCAGGCGGTCGGTCCCTGAGGCATGATCCACGCGGGTCATTAGAGTTTCGACCCCGGCCGCACGGGCGGCGTGCGCAATGTCTGGGTGGTCGGTGGCGATGACAACCCGCGCAGCCTTTGACGCTAGCGCTTGCTCGGCAACGCGCAGCACCATCGGCTTACCAGCTAAATCGGCCAGCATTTTGCCAGGTAATCTAGTCGAGGCGTGACGCGCCGGGATGACCACAATAAAGGGGGTTGAGGCATCAGTGGCGAGCGCGGCTCGGTCGTTCACGGCAGTGTTGCCTTGGCTTAGCGAGAGGGGTTACCAGGGGGCGGAGCATCGCCGCTTGGCTCAGGTTGCAGCGCTGCGCTGATATCTTCGTCTGCGTTCAAGCTGCGCGCCTGGTCCTCAAGCATCACGGGTACCCCGTCGCGCACCGGGAAGCCCAAGCGATCGCCCCTGCAGATTAATTCTGTGCGGGTCGCGTTGACATAGAGCCGGCCTTTGCAAAGCGGGCATACCAACAGATCGAGTAAGCGTGTTTCCATGGCAGTATTGTAATCACTCAGAGGGCGATCTTGCAGGGTGAGGTAGTTGTTTGACGAGTTTAATTGCCCACAAGGCGTCAGAAAATACAGACTCGGTGGCGACAACCCAAATTCTAGGATTGTGCAGCGCTTGGCATTTAACCGCATCCTTTGAGGTAATTAAAACCAGGTCGGTTGCTTGGGCATCGAACAAAGCCACCTCAAGAGGGTGATGGTCAGGGAGCCCCACGCAGTGTTGACACAAGAGCCCTGAATCGTCTAGCGTTTTAAAAAACCTATCCGGCTCACTTATTGCTGCAATTGCAGTTGTAGTATTGTTCTGTTGAAAGCCTATAAATTCTTTTACGGATAGGTTTATTTTATGATCAAGCGAATGTATGTGCGTCACTTGCAGCCACATCGATAGTTCAGACGGTTCTTTGATCACGAATCGTGCCGCAGTCGCGTGGTTGAGCGAACTAGGTGCTTGCTGTCTAGCTTCAGCTTCAGCTTCGGCTTTAGCTTCGACTTCGGCTTTAGCTTCAGCTTCAGCTAAGTCGATTGGCGTCGATTGCGCACTGTGCGGCGGCGCTGTTGCCAAGCGGGTGATTACGAGCGCAACGGTGCGAAGTCGGCTGGGCGACTCGCGTAGTGGCCCCGCGGGCAGCAGCCAGCCGTTTCCGATCTGCCGTTGATCTTGTACGATGATTTCAAGGTCACGCGCCAGTGCAAGGTGCTGTAAACCATCATCCGATACGATGATGTCGACCTGTGGGTAGGCCTGTAATAAGGCCTGGCAGGCTAGGCGCCGGTTGGGGTGCACACTGACTGGTGCAGCGGTTTGTTCGCTGATTAAAGCGGGTTCGTCACCCATCATGCGTGGTTCAAGCTTGCCTTGGCCAAGCCGCGGGGTCGGCCCGACGTTGACGCCATAGCCACGGCTAATCACACCGGGGTGATAGCCCATGGCCAAGAGTTGTTGAACAAGAGCGATCACGACCGGTGTTTTGCCGACCCCGCCCACAAATAAATTGCCCACAACGATGACAGGCACCGGTGCGCGATAAACCCTGTGGGAGTTGCTTTGGTACCAAACGCGTTTAGCCCAAACGTAGCCAAGCACCAAGCAAGAAAAGGGCCACATTAACCGCGCCCATAGCCCGCGCTTTTGCCACTGCCGATGCAGCCAACGTGCCGCTGCGACCTTGAGGCGAACGGTTTTCAAAGCATCTTGAAGACGGCCCGACTGCAAGCGAGCCTCGGGGCTAGCCGTTTTCACTCGCCGGCCTGGGTGGCGAAATGGACGCGAGCAATCCCTGCCTGTTGCGCTGCCTGCATACCCATGACAACCAACTGATGCGCGGCATTTGCGCCAGCCCGAATCAAGATGGTTGGTTCTTGTTGCCCTTCACTCGCTTGTTGTAGGGCTTTTGTCAACGAGGCAAGATCTGGGCGCTCGATTAGCACGGCATTGACGGCAAAGCGCCCTGACTCGTGGATGCTGAGTTCGATCGCTTGAAGCGGCTGGGCCTGAGCAGACGCCTGGGGCAACGTGATGCTTAGGGCTTGCTGACGCATGAAGGTGGTGGTGGCAGCCAAAAAAATCAGCATGACAAGCAAAACATCAATCAACGGAATCAGATTGATTTCAAGGGGCTCGTGATCGGGGGTGCGAAAGCGCATGGCGTAGCGGCCTTTTAGTCTCTGAGGCTGTCACGCAAGCGTCGCGCCGACTGCTCAAGGCGCAGCAAGAGGCCTTCGACGTGTGATTTGAAGTAGCGGTGCGCCATGAGGCAAGGTACCGCAATTAAAATGCCTAAGCCCGTGTTGTAAAGCGCAATCGAGATCCCGCGAGCGAGCTCGGTTGGATCAGAGCCATCTGGGCGATAGGCGGCAAAAATCTCGATCATGCCGACAACCGTACCAAACAGCCCCATCAACGGCGCGACGGTAGCAATCATGGCCAAGCCCGGGAGGTAGCGATTGAGCGAGAAAGCGACATCTTGTGCCGCATCTTCGACACTGCGTCTGAGTTCGTCATCGGGTAGGTTGCGGTGGATCAGCACCTGCGCCAGAATACGCCCCAAGGGTGAAGAGGCTTTGAGTTTGGCAAGCGCCTGTA
>CANKOW010000144.1 GCA_947484295.1 Alcaligenaceae bacterium
GGCGGATTAAAGACAAGTGCCATGCCGTCAGGCATGCCCATGCCTAGCCCTGTAAATTTTTTGGCGAGCTGCTCAGCACTTTCTGTACGTTGATCCCAGTCTTTGAGTGGGATAAAAATAGTGCCGGCATTTGTCTTGAGACCGCCGCCAATAATGTCGTTACCCGCGATCACAAACACGCGCGCAACGCTTGGGTCTTGCACAACTTTTTCTTGAAAGGACTCGCCGGCTTTTTGGGTACGTTGCAGGCTGGCGCCATCGGGCAGCACCAACGCACTAATTAAATAACCTTGATCTTCAGCCGGTACAAAGCCGCCAGGCACCAATCTGAACAACACAACCGAGGCCACAATGACAGTGGCAAACACCGACGCACCCAAAATACGATGGTGTAGAGTTTTATCCACTAACTTGGTATAGCCCTCGGTCACCGCACCAAAGGCCCGGTTAAACCACCTAAACGCTTTGGGCTCGATGTGCGTCGGCTTGAGCAGCACACCGCACAAAGCCGGTGTCAGCGTTAGGGCGACCACGCCTGACAGCACCACTGAAAGCGCCACGGTGACAGCAAACTGCTGGTACAACTTGCCCGCAATCCCACCTAAAAATGCCACAGGGATAAACACGGCAGACAGCACCAGCACAATGGCGACAACGGCCCCAGACACCTCTCGCATCGCCTCAAGTGCTGCCTCTTTTGGTGCAAGATTGCGCTCGACCATCAAACGCTCAACGTTTTCAAGTACAACGATGGCGTCGTCGACCACAATACCAATCGACAACACCATTGCAAACAACGTCAAGGTATTGACTGAAAAACCAAAGACCCACAAACCCGCAAACGTACCGATCAACGACACCGGTACAGCGATCAAGGGGATCACCGTTGCGCGCCAGTTCTGTAAAAACAAGTACACCACCAAGGCCACTAGCAACATTGCCTCAATGAGCGTGATCACAACCTCTTTAATTGAGGCATCTACAAATTTTGTCGTATCAAACGGGATCACATAGTCGACACCAGGCGGAAACTTCTTTTTGATCCCTTCCATTGAAGTACGCACACGCGCAGCAACATCCAAGGCATTCGCACCCGACTGCAAGAAAATCGCCACAAGTGCCGTGGGCTTACCCACCAAGGTCGTGAACGCGTCGTAATTCGCGGCATCAAGCTCAATACGAGCGACATCCTTTAAACGCAGCACCCCGCTTGGCCCACTCGAACGAATCACGATATCGCCAAACTGCTCGGGGGTCACCAAGCGCCCTTTTGCCGTGACGGTGTACACCAATTGTTGCCCTTGCGGCGCGGGCTCTTGCCCAACTTTGCCAGCAACGTTTTGTTTGTTTTGAGACGACACTGCACTGGCGATATCGGTCGTTGTCACCCCGAGTTGCGCCATACGATCGGGCTGCAGCCAGATCCGCATCGAGTAATCTTTAGCGCCTAAAATTTGGGCATCACCCACTCCGGGCACACGCTTGAGTTCGTCAAGCACATTAACCAGCGCGTAATTCGACAAATACAACGACGAGAACTCATTGGTGGGCGTCGTGAGCGCGGTGACCAATAAAATATCGTTTGAACGCTTTTGCGCCGTGACGCCAAACTGACGCACAATATCAGGCAGGCGCGGCTCAGCGATCTTGACACGGTTATTGACGTTCACCGTCGCAATATCAACGTTGGTGCCGACTTCAAAGGTTGCGGTGATCGTCAGCGTGCCGTTTGATTGCGCTGTCGAGTTGAAATACAACAAATTTTCAACGCCCGAGAGCTGCTCTTCAATCGGCCCGGCGACCGTTCGCGTTAAGGTTTCAGTCGAGGCGCCGGGGTAGTTTGCCGTGATGATGACCGTGGGTGGCGCGATTGCTGGATATTGAGCGATTGGTAAGCCACGCGCCGACATTAACCCTGCAATCACAATCGTGATCGAAATCACCCACGAGAAAATCGGGCGATGAATAAAAAAACTGGATAAGCTCATTTGCCCGCTCTGGCATTGGCCGTATTCATTGTCGTATCAAGCGGGATCACGGTCGGTGCGACGACAGCGCCTGGTCGAATCTTGATGATCTGATTGACCACCACGCGATCACCCGGTTTTAAGCCAGAGCGCACAATCCAATTTTTTCCAAGCCAGGTTCCCATTTTTAAGGGCGTTGGTACAACTTTGTTATCGGCACCGATTGTCCAGACCATGAACCCACGTTCGTTTTGTATCACTGCAGCCTGTGGCACTAGGTAAACATTTTCTTGCTTGCCGGTCGTTAAACGAATTTTTAAAAACTGACCGGGCAAAATCTGATTGCTTGGGTTTAGAAACTCAGCACGCATTTGTTGCGTGCCCAATTTAGGATCAATAAACATTGACAAGAAATTGAGTTTGCCCGGCTGGTCGTACACATTGCCATTGGGCAAGATGAGCTCGACGCCGACTGGTTGTTGGGGATCCAGACGCCCGCCCGGCAATTGAGACGTGTCGCTTGCCGAAAGACCAAAGCGTACCCAGATCGGATTAATTTGATAAATCGAGGTGAGCAAGCTGCCATCGATTGCCGTAGTGATCAGGCTGCCCTCTGAGCGTAGTGCTCGGCCCGAGATGCCAGAAACCGGCGCCGTCACTGTGGCCCATGATAGATTCAGCTGGATTGTTTTGAGATTGGCTTGAGCCACTTCGTTTGCCGAGGTGGCATCGTCAAACTCTTTACGACTCACAGCCTGCTGGCTGAACAAGCCTTTGAGTCGCGCAGCTTCGCGCGCTGTTTGTTTGGCGCGCGCTTGAGACTCTTCAAGCGCATTCTTGAAGGACTCGGGATCGAGCTGAAACAAGGGCTGACCAGCGGTGACCTGGCTACCCTCTTCATACAGACGTTTGACCAAAATACCGCCGACGCGCGCACGCACCTCGGTCTCTTTGGCGCCCTCGGCTTGGGCCGTGATTTCTAGAATGTTGGGTAGTGTGGTGGGTGTGGCTTCGATGACCGACACGGGCAACGCAGGAGGGGCGCCGCCGCCACCCTGCGCAAAGGCGGTGGCGCTCGGCAATACAGACACCGCCGCGAACACGATGCCAAGCAACGAGAGCCAGCCACGCATGGCATGGTCGTTCACTAATTTGACCCCGCGCAGATTATTCTTCGTGCAGACCGCCGACTCATGGCACTTTCCTAAACTTGTATAGCCTGTCATTCTATACGGGGTAACCCATAGGCACCTGCAACCATCCCCGTTTGAAAGAATACTCTCTGCATGACAGAGAGCAATCCTTGACCAAAGGCTCGGAATACCGAGCCAAGGCAAGGGATCGCCTGACCTCGGGTGGGTCATCTTTGGACTATTTAAGTTGGCAACAGATTTCGGCGGTCACTTCAGAACACGATGCCAAACCACCCAAATCACGTGGGATCGCCTTGCCAGCCGCCAGAGTCGCCTCGACCGCGCGTTCGATACGTTCTGCGGCGGTGATCAGGCTTGCATCGTTGTGTCGATCGCCTAGCCAACGCAACATAAACGAACCTGACAAGATCGTTGCCAAGGGGCTTGCGATATTTTGACCCGCGATATCAGGGGCCGAGCCATGCGCCCCCTGAAACAGGCCATGGTTGTCACCTAATTCACCAGAAGGGGCGATTCCCATGCCTCCCACGGTCGCTGCGCCTAAATCCGAAATAATGTCACCGAACATATTTTCGGCCACGATCACGTCGTAAAACTCAGGGCGCTTGACCAAGTGAACCGTAATCGCATCGACATAAGCGTAATCAATCGCCACATCGGGATAGTCTTGGGCGACTTCATCGCATACTGATCTAAAGAAAGCATAGCTGCGCAAAATATTGGCCTTATCACACACCGTCATGCGACGTATGCCGTCAGACGGGGCCCCGTTGCGCTTACGCGATAACTCAAAGGCAAACTTGGCGATCCGCGAGACGCCCTTGCGGGTAAGCACCAAGGTGTCGGTGGCAACCTCACCACGCAACAGTACGCCCGCGCCCCGACTCGCATAAAGGCCTTCAGTGTTTTCGCGCACGATGATGTAATCGATATCGCCTGACTGACGATTTTTGAGTGGCGAAAAATCAGCCTGATATAGACGAATCGGTCGCACGTTGGCGTACAGATCAAGTTTGAAACGCAGTTGCAGGTGCAAGTCGTTACCGACCTCAGTGCCGTCGGGGTAGGTCACACTGGGTAAGCCTGCGGCCCCGTGCAACATCGCGTGCGACGTATTGCAGGCCTCAAAGGTTTCTTGTGGCAAGACCTGGCCGGTTTTGACGTAATGCGATGCCCCACCCGGAAACTGATTAAAAGATAGCTGATTTGCACCAAGCGCCTCTTTTAATACTGTCACGGTTGCCGCGCAAACCTCGGGGCCAATGCCATCACCTTCGATGGTTGCAATGTCGTACGTTGCCATGCGTTCTCCTGAAATCCGCCGTTATGCACCAAAATGGTTCGTTTTTATCAGTGTTTGTTTTTAACAAGCAATTTAAACATGCACCAACCTCAACATGCACCAACTTCGCCCTAAGTCGAGTTAAGATACGCGGTCAATTTTCGCGGTTTTGGTGCACAGTCATCTTTGAATCAACCAGAAACGATACCTTAACAGTATCGCTTGAAAATTGAACGCCTCAGACAGGCGATTTTTTGACTCGGAGCCAAAATGGACAGTATCAAAACAGGTGTCGACGCGCTATTTATTTTATTAGGCGCAATCATGATTTTGGCGATGCACGCCGGCTTTGCCTTTTTAGAGCTTGGTACGGTACGTGAAAAAAATCAAGTCAACGCGTTGGTCAAGATTCTGGTCGATTTTTCCGTCTCAACGATTGCCTACTTTTTTATTGGCTACTCGATTGCCTATGGCACTAACTTTTTTATGGGTGCCGAAGAGCTTGCCGCGAAAAGCGGCTTTGAACTCGTCAAGTTTTTCTTTTTACTGACCTTTGCGGCAGCGATCCCTGCGATCGTATCGGGTGGTATTGCCGAGCGCGCGAAGTTCAATACGCAACTCTTGGCCACTTTCTTGTTGGTGGGTTTTGTTTACCCGTTCTTTGAAGGCATGATCTGGAACCCCGAACATCCCTTTGGCTTTCAAGCTTGGGTAAAAAGTTTTAGCGGCGAAGAGTTTCACGATTTTGCGGGTTCGGTTGTCGTACATGCGGTCGGAGGCTGGATCGCCCTGCCGGCCATCTTGCTGCTCGGTGCACGCCAAGGCCGCTACCGCAAAGACGGCCGTATGGCCGCGCACCCCCCTTCTAACGTGCCCTTTCTAGCCTTAGGTGCCTGGATCCTGACGGTGGGCTGGTTTGGTTTTAATGTCATGAGCGCGCAGACCATCGACAAAATTAGTGGCCTAGTCGCAATGAATTCGTTGATGGCCATGGCCGGCGGTACTTTGGCCGGCTGGTTCTTTGGTAAGAATGACGCGGGGTTTAGCTATAACGGTCCCTTGGCGGGCTTGGTTGCCGTGTGTGCTGGTTCTGACTTGATGCACCCACTGGGTGCACTGGTGGTTGGTCTGGTGGCTGGCGCGCTGTTTGTCTTAGTCTTTACGCTTGAACAAAACCGCTGGAAAATCGACGATGTGCTTGGCGTGTGGCCGCTACACGGTTTATGCGGAGTTTGGGGCGGTATCGCCGCGGGTATCTTTGGACAAAAAGCACTCGGCGGCCTTGGCGGGGTCAGTTTGTCAGCCCAGCTAATTGGCACCGGTTTAGGTGTAGGTGTTGCCCTGATCGGTGGTTTTATTGTCTATGGCTTACTCAAAATAACAATGGGCCTACGTATGGATCCAGAAGACGAACACGCCGGCGCTGACCTGAGTATCCATCGCGTGTCAGCCACGCCCAAATCTGATAGCTCTTGGTGATATTGACATCATCTTCGGCCTGAAGGCCGAGGCTTTTCGCGCCATCCAGTAATATCGAAGCTCAATAGTGTTTGAGCTTTTGCCGAGGGTTGTTTCGCCATGAAAAAAACGGTCAAGATTGATTATGTGTCAGATATTGCCTGCCCCTGGTGTGCGGTCGGCTTGGGAGCAATTGAGCAGGCGCTTAAAAATATTAACGGCGAGTTCGACGTCGAGATTCATTTTCAGCCGTTTGAGCTTAATCCGCATATGCCCGAAGGTGGTCAGGATGTGTTCGAACATTTGACTGAAAAATATGGCATGCCCGAATCACAAGTTCGGATCAATCAAAAGAATATTCGCGACCGCGCAGCGGCAGTGGGTTTTGACTTTCACCCCGAGGGTCGCAAGCACGTCTACAACACGTTTAATGCGCACCGCCTGTTGCATTGGGCCGAGGTCGAGCTTGATTTACAAGCCCAATATCGACTCAAACGCGAATTACTGGGCACCTATTTCACCTTAGCGGTGAGCTTGGATGATCACAACAATCTGATCGATGCCGTCAAACGCGCAGGCTTGGATACCGTGCGTGCGCAAGAGGTTTTAAGTAAAAATTTATTCAATGCCGAAGTGCGTGCCCGTCAGCAAAAATACACCGGCTTAGGGATCAGCTCAGTGCCCTCGGTGATCATCAATGATCAATACCTGCTGCAAGGTGCGCAACCTGCCGAGGCCTTTGAACAAGCCCTGCGCCAGGTCGCCGCGCAGACTGCTTAGCGGCCGTTACATACTGAGCCTCGCTCCAGACGTCATGTACAACGAGATCAAGGCGAACGGTGTCTGGCTCTTACGCTAGCAAGACCTCTTGGGTCATGCGTTCGCGTAAGCGATCCATAAACCCTAGGCATTCTTCTAGCTGACTGATCTCGATAAACTCGTTGGGCTTGTGCGCCACGGCAATGTCGCCGGGGCCGATCACTACGCATGGGATTCCAGCGTGATTTAACCAACCTGCATCCGTGGCAAAAGATACGCGGCCTAACAGGTTATTACGCGCCAACGCTTTGCCCAAATACGAGATGGGGGCTTCGTGGTCGGTCGACAAAGGTGCTGAATTTGAAATCGTTTCAAACTCAATATCGGCCTGGGCGGAAATTTTGCGCATCTCTGTTTTCAACACTTCAGCGTACTCATGCACTTGTTTGATCAGCTCGTCGGCGTTGCCTTGTGGCAAGGTCCGGCAATCAAAAATAAACTCACAATCTTTTGCCACAATATTTGGCGCAGTGCCGCCTTTGATCACGCCTGTTTGCATGGTGGTGTGCGGCGTTTGAAACAAAGGATCAAACGGGCCATTCGTTTGCAATTGCACCGACATCGAGCGAATTTTTTCAATCAAGCGACCCGCGTATTCAATCGCATTGACGGCCTCGGGCACCATTGAAGAATGCGCCTCTAGGCCGCGCACGCGGCAACGTGTCACGCGCATGCCTTTATGGCCTGTCATAACCTGCATACGTGTCGGCTCACCGACAAAGCAACCGGCCGGATGGATGTTGGCAGCCGCCAAATCTCGAATCAGCGTTTGCACACCAATGCAGCCAACCTCTTCGTCGTAGGTCAAACCAATATGCAAGGGCTGTTTAAGCTCGCTATGCATATACGCTGGCAACATCGCGAGCGAGGCTGCGATAAAGCCTTTCATATCAACCGCCCCGCGGCCGTAAATGCGGCCATCGGCAATATGCGCTTTAAACGGATCGGTATCCCAGGCTTGCCCGTCAACTGGCACCACGTCAGTATGACCGCACAACACAATACCGCGTGTTTTTTGATCGCCTAAGGTGGCAAACAAATTTGCCTTACGTTTTTCGGCGTCGTAAGAAAGGCGGGTGGCAAGACCTAAACCCTTTAAATGATCACGCACAAACTCAATGAGCCCTAAGTTTGATTCGCGACTGGTGGTATCAAAGGCCACCAGAGTCTTGATCAATTCAATCGTGTTTGCAAGTGTCGTTGAGGTTGTCATGGGGTGCTTAAGATTTGGAGGTAAAAAAGGATACAAACGCTCTGAGGCCACCGGCGCGTTAGCCACACACTCGGTGTGGTCGAATCTCTGTAGACTCAAGCCGCGCCCCTGTGTATTGTGCAATGATTCTAGCTGAATTAAGCTCGCGCTAAGCTAGCTCTTTAGAATATCCCTACAAACACGCTTTTAGACCTAAAAACGGAGACATCACAATGGATTTAGAACTGACAAACCGCGTCGCCATCGTAACCGGCGGCTCTCAAGGTATTGGTAAGGCGTGCGCAGCAAAGCTGGCTCAAGAAGGCGCCACCGTAGTGATCGCCGCGCGCGGGCAAGAATTGTTAGATCAAGTCGCTGACGAAATCCGTGCCGCGGGTGGCAAAATCATGGCGATTGCGGCCGATGTCAGCAAAGACGCTGATTGCGCCCGTCTGATTCAAGAAACCCTGAAAGCCTACGGCCGCATTGATATCCTGATCAACAATGCCGGCACTTCGGCAACTGGCGAGTTTGAATCGGTCACCGATCAAGCCTGGCAGTCTGACTTTGATTTGAAACTGTTTGCCGCAATTCGTTTGTCGCGCTTAGCGATCCCAGAGATGCGCAAAAATAAATGGGGCCGCATTATTAACGTCACCAACATTGGTGCTAAACAGCCAAAA
>CANKOW010000145.1 GCA_947484295.1 Alcaligenaceae bacterium
GTTTTTCATTTGTAAGGAATAAATGTCATGTTCAATAAAGTGACCAAATCTTTTCAGTATGGCCAACACACCGTTGTGCTTGAAACCGGTGAAATTGCTCGCCAGTCATCAGGTGCAGTGTTAGTTACTGTCGAAGACACTGTCGTACTCGCAACGGTTGTTGCAAAGAAAGATGCCAAGTCAGGTCAGGATTTTTTCCCCCTGACGGTTGACTACATCGAAAAAACCTACGCTGCGGGCAAAATCCCCGGTGGTTTTTTCAAACGTGAAGGCAAGCCTTCTGAAAAAGAAACACTGACCTCGCGCCTGATTGATCGCCCGTTGCGTCCGTTGTTTCCTGAGGGCTTCTACAACGAAGTTCAGGTCATCATTCATGTGTTGTCTTGCAACCCTGAAATCGATCCAGATATCCCTGCCATGATTGGTGCCTCTGCGGCGCTAGCAATCTCAGGCATCCCCTTTAATGTCCCCATTGGTGCAGCCCGCGTGGGTTATATCGATGGCCAATATCTGGTCAACCCAACCGCCTCGCAACTCAAAACCTCGCAAATGGATTTGATCGTTGCTGGTACTGAAGCCGCCGTGCTAATGGTTGAATCTGAAGCCCAACAGCTCTCAGAAGAGATCATGCTCGGTGGCATTGTGTTTGGTCATACCCAAATGCAAGCAGTCATTGGCGCCATTCACGAACTCGTTCGCGATGCTGGCAAGCCTGATTGGGATTGGAAACCTGCTGCTAAAAACGAAGCGTTGATTGCAAGCGTAGCTGCTGCTGCACAAGGCCCGTTAAATGCGGCCTACCAAACGCGTCAAAAGCAAGAACGTACTACTCAGTTACGTCAGGTTTACTCTGACGTGCATGCCAAACTGGCTGAAGAAGCAGCTGCGCAAGGTACACCTAAGCATGATGGCGTTGTGGTCGACAATATCTTGTTTGACCTCGAAGCCCGCATTGTGCGTACTCAGATCCTGTCAGGCGAGCCACGCATCGATGGTCGCGACACTCGCACTGTGCGTCCGATCAGCATCCGTATGGGCGTGTTGCCCCGCGTGCACGGCAGCGCTTTGTTCACACGTGGTGAAACGCAAGCGCTGGTCATTGCAACGCTGGGCACAAAGCAAAACGAACAGATTATCGATGCCCTGATGGGCGAGTATCGTGATCGTTTCCTGATGCACTACAACATGCCTCCGTTCGCCACAGGCGAAACAGGTCGTGTGGGTACGCCCAAGCGTCGCGAGATCGGCCACGGCCGTCTGGCTAAGCGCTCACTCGTGCCTTTGCTGCCTAATGCTGCTGATTTTCAGTACACCATTCGTTTGGTCTCAGAAATCACCGAATCAAACGGTTCGTCGTCAATGGCGTCGGTCTGCGGTGGCTCACTGGCCATGCTAGATGCTGGCGTGCCCGTTAAAGATTTGGTGGCAGGCGTGGCAATGGGCTTGATTTTGGATGCCGGTAAGTTTGCCGTATTGACGGATATCTTGGGAGATGAAGATCACTTGGGCGATATGGATTTCAAAGTGGCAGGTACCGAACAAGGTATTACTGCTTTGCAAATGGATATCAAAATTCAAGGTATCACCAAAGAAATCATGCAGGTCGCACTGGCGCAAGCCCGTGACGGTCGTTTGCATATTCTGACAAAAATGCGCGAAGCCACGTCAGGCGTGCGTACTGAGCTGTCAGCGTTTGCACCACGCATGCTCACCATGAAAATCAATCCCGAAAAGATTCGTGACGTGATCGGTAAAGGCGGCGCGACGATTCGTGCATTGACCGAAGAAACCGGTTGCCAGATCGATATTTCAGATGATGGCACCATCATTGTGTCGAGTGCCGATCTTGATCGTGCCCACGAAGCACAGCGCCGTATCTCTGAACTCACCGCAGAAGTTGAAGTGGGTCAGGCCTACGACGGTAGCGTGTTGCGTCTGTTAGATTTCGGCGCCATCGTTCAGGTCTTGCCTGGTCGTGATGGTTTGCTGCATATCTCCGAGATCGCCAACTACCGCATCGCTAACATCAACGACGTTCTGAAAGTTGGTCAACCTCTGCGCGTCAAAGTGATCGAGGCCGACGACAAAGGTCGTCTGCGTCTGTCAGTGAAAGCTATTGGTGGCATCGAGCAACAAGTCGAAGGCGCTGCTCCTGCCGCAACTGAAGCTCCTGCTGCTGCCCCCGAAGCACCAGCTGCACCACAGGCTTAAGCTTTCAGGTCTAAAGTTTTAAGCGGTTTTAGTGCTTAAATCTTTAGACTGCTTTCAGCACAAAGCATCAAAAAACCCCCGCTCGCACCTTGGTGCTTGCGGGGGTTTTTCTTTGGGGATCACTGCTGGATCAAATCATTCGCGTTGCCTGCTTTCACCTTTCAATTGACATCAATATTTCGCATCAATACTCGCGCGCTGTTGCAGCAAGCGGTCGTAGCAACCCGCTAGTCTAAACAAGCGATCGCGCTTGAGCATCGCCACAACAGGCTCAGGTTGACGTCTGCCAGTTAAAAAAAGCTCTTCAACCGTGGCGTCGATATGCTGCTGTAATTGAGTTGACTGGGTGACCCACCACTGCGATAACAAGCGATCTGGGTCGATTAACCCGAGCTGCTGCTTGCGTAGTTCAGAGCGGCTAAAGTCTTTGAGGTTCCAGGTCAACACGCTAATCGGCTGCGCCATCTGCCTGCTAACGCCTGCAATACCTGTTGCGGCCACGTGTTTGTCTTTACGATCGGTGTGTCGAAGGTCTGCCTCAAACTCGGTCACATCGCCCATGTTTGAGTGTGGAAATTGCTCTTGCATGAGTTGCCATTCTTTTTTTAACAGCTCGGGCTCAATCGGCCATAGACGTGCGGCGTTACGCTGCCATTCTTGGCCGATCTTGTCTGTCCAGAGCGGCACCAATAGGCCTGCGTGAGCCAGATTCAGAAGCAGCGGCCGCAGCAAACCAGACATCAAAATACAGGCATCTAGCACTAGCCCTGGTGCCTGTTGTAAAACTGGCGACGCAGCAGCAGGCCCAAGATTTTCTTGATTGACTGGCATCCCGCTATTCTAAAGCGAGCAACGCTGCGCGTACGATTGCGGCAGCATCCACACCAAAATATTCGCGCAAGGCAGCGCGGGTATCGCTGCGACCAAAGCCGTCTGTGCCGAGTGTTAAGTAACGGCGATCGGCGGGCAAGTAAGCGCGGACAGATTCTGGGAGGGCGTGCACATAATCTGTGGCTGCGACGATCGGGCCTTGGCTTGCTCCTAGCTGCGTATAGATGAAAGGTACGCCTGCAGCAGCAGAACCGGCTAAACGTGCGTCTTGGCAGGCCAGACCGTCGCGTGCGAGTTCGCTCCAGCTAGTCACGCTGTAGACGTAGGCAGTCACGCCTTGATCGGCGAGTTGCCGGGCCGCTTTGATCACTTCAGTCAGAATTGCACCTGACCCCAAGAGTGTGACCGTTAGGGGCGGGGCGTTGACCGTCGCAGTCGCAGCAACGACACCAGCGGACGTCGTGCCGGCTTTATTCTTGAGCGAGCTCTTTGAATTGGCAGGAACTGAGCCGTTTACCTGTGCCTCAAATGTCTCAAACAAATAGCAACCTCGAATCACCTGCTCGTGCACCGCTGCGGGCAAGCTCGGCTGCGCGTAGTTTTCGTTCATTAGCGTGATGTAATAAAACACATCTCGCTGTTCGATCATCATGTCTTGAATCCCTTGATTCACAATCACAGCCATCTCACCCGCAAAGGCAGGGTCATAGGCTTTGCAGTTGGGGATGGTGGCGGCGTGAAGGTGGCTTGAGCCGTCTTGGTGTTGCAAGCCTTCGCCGCCTAAGGTGGTGCGCCCAGAGGTGGCGCCCAACAAGAAGCCGCGCGGGCGTTGATCGGCGGCTGCCCAGATCTGATCGCCCACACGCTGAAAGCCAAACATCGAGTAATAGATATAAAACGGCAACATCGCCAAGCCGTGCACGCTATAGCTCGTGGCAGCGGCTGTCCAGCTGGCGATCGCGCCAGCCTCTGAAATGCCTTCTTCGAGGATCTGGCCGTCAAACGCTTCGCGGTAGCTCAACACTGAACCGATGTCTTCAGGCGCGTAGCGCTGGCCCACACTTGAATAAATGCCAACCTGCTTGAACAAGTTAGCCATGCCAAAGGTTCGCGCCTCGTCGGCCACGATGGGCACAATGCGCGGGCCTAAGGCAGAATCCTTAAGAAGATTACCCAGCATGCGCACAAAGGCCATGGTGGTGCTCATCTCTTTGCCTTCGGCGTTCAGTGCGAAGCCGCTGTACTGTTCGATCGCGGGCACAGGCACGACAGCGCTGGCAGTATCACGTTTAGGCAAATAGCCGCCTAAGGCTGCGCGGCGACTTTGCAAATATTGCATCTCGGCGCTGTCGGGGGCCGGCTTATAAAAGGCCAGCGAGGTGGCCTCTTGGTCTGACAGGGGGAGGTTAAAGCGATTACGAAACTCAAGCAGATCGGTATCGTCAAATTTCTTTTGACTGTGAGTGGTCATTTTGCCTTGACCGGCGCTGCCCATTCCGTAGCCTTTTTTGGTATGCGCCAAAATGACTGTTGGTTGGCCAACGTGATTGGCGGCCGAAGCATAAGCGGCGTGAATTTTGACGAGGTCATGCCCGCCGCGCTTTAAGCGGTCGATTTGGTCATCGGTCATCCCTTGTGCCAACTTTGCAAGTTCTTCGTTTTGTCCAAAAAACGTGTCGCGATTAAAGCGGCCATCTTTAGCGGCGAAGGTCTGCATTTGTCCATCAACCGTGTTGGCAAAAGCTCGTGCCAATGCGCCCGTGACATCGCGGGCAAAGAGGCCGTCCCAATCGCTACCCCAAACGAGTTTGATGACATTCCAGCCAGCGCCAGTAAAGAGTTTTTCGAGTTCGTCGATGATGCGGCCATTGCCGCGCACGGGGCCATCGAGGCGTTGCAGATTGCAATTGACGACCCAGACCAGATTATCCAGGCCTTCGCGGGCGGCCAGCGTTAAGGCGCTCATAGATTCGGGCTCATCCATTTCGCCGTCACCAAATACGCCCCAGACCTTGCGCGTTGAGCAGTCAAGCAGATTACGGTGGCTGAGGTAACGCATAAAGCGCGCGTGATAGATCGAACTGATCGGCCCAATCCCCATTGAGCCTGTCGGAAACTGCCAGAAATCGGGCATCAGCCAAGGGTGAGGGTAACTCGACAACCCCACCGCACCATGCTCTGCCGCGCGTATTTCTTGACGATAGTTCAGTAAATCTTGCTCGCTTAAACGGCCTTCAAGAAACGCGCGTGCGTAAACGCCGGGTGCGCTGTGGGGCTGAAAAAATACCAGGTCGCCGCGATGCTGATCAGGTCCCGTGCCTTGCCGCGCCTCAAAAAAGTGATTAAAGCCGGTTTCGAACAAGTCGGCCGCGCTGGCATAACTGGCAATATGACCGCCAAGTTCGCCGTAGGCTTGGTTGGCGCGCACGACCATCGCCAACGCGTTCCAGCGCATGATCGAGGCCAGGCGCTCTTCAACGGCCAAGTCACCCGGAAACACCGGTTGCTGATCGACTGAAATCGTATTGACGTAAGGGGTGCTGAGTTCGGGCCGCCAACCGATCTTTGCGGTGTGGGCGGTACGCACAAGCTCGTCTAATAAAAAGCGGGCGCGTTCTGGGCCCTGAGCTGCCAGCACGGCTAAAAGTGCTTCGCGCCATTCACTGGTTTCTTGTGTGTCGGTGTCAGTCGTCGTGAGCAGGGCGGTCAGACGGGGGTCGATCGAGGCGTTCATAGGCGCTTGAAGTTTTCTAAGAGTCGTTATGCAGCAATTCGATCATTCTAGAGATAACTACGCAGCATGAGGTGCTTTAAATGCAGGACAAAATAACTATTTAAAGCATAAAATTCTTTAAATACTTACTTTATAGAAATAAAAAACTGATAATATTCATTTATGAAGCTAGATACGATTGATCTAAAAATTCTACAAGAGTTACAACTGGATGGGGCACTCTCGAATATTGAGTTGGCCAAGCGAGTTCACTTAAGCCCATCGCCCTGTCTCGCTCGCGTGCGCGCACTTGAAAGTGCTGGCGTAATTGATCGTTATGTTGCACTGGCAAGCGCAGCTGCGCTAGGTCTTGGGCTTAATGTGTTCATCAACATTAGCTTAACGAGTCAAAACAAAGAATCATTAGCCCACTTCGAACAACGTATTTGCGAACACGACGAGGTCATGGAGTGCTATCTCATGACCGGCGATAGCGACTATTTAATTCGTGTCGCGGTAGCAGACATCGGCGCCCTCGAAAAATTTATCCTTGAGCAGCTCACCCCGATTCCTGGTATCGAAAAAATCCGTTCTAGCTTTGCCTTAAAGCAAGTGCGTTATAAAACAGCCTTACCCTTACCAAGTGCGCAGCGTTAAGCCTCGGCGCTGAGGTATGCTATTGAATTCAAAAATGAAAAGAACTGCCATCAATAAAGGAGCATCAAACATGAGTACTCAAGCAGCGCCAAATGATAGCCAGACACACGCTTGGCAAGACGATATTTTTAATGTCTTGAAAAAAGGCGGTATTAAACAAGTGTCTTATGTGCCTGATGCTGGTCATGCCCATGTGATTCGGCGCATCCACGCTGATCCAGATATGCGGGGCATTGTCTTGACCACTGAAGAAGAGGGTGTTGCGATTGCGGCTGGTGCTTGGCTGGGTGGTGATCGTCATGCGTTGCTGATGCAGAGCAGTGGCGTGGGTAACTGTATCAACATGATGTCGTTGCTCGAAAGCTGTCGGTTTCCGTTTTTGACCTTGGTGACCATGCGTGGTGAGTATGCTGAGTTCAATCCTTGGCAAGGTCCGATGAGTCGCGCGACGCCAGGTGTCATGGAGGCCATGGGCATCACAGTCTATCGTGTGAGCAAGGCCAACGAGGTCGAAGATGTTGTCAGTGCAGCACTAGATTCAGTATTTGAAGCGGGTGACCGTGTTGCGATTTTGTTATCGCAAAGCTTGATTGGTCGCAAAAAATGGGTGCGCTGATTAAGCACTTGCTGACCACAGCCATTTCAATACGCTAACTCTTAAAGATAAAAAACATCATGAGCAATATTCCAGCTTTTTCTGGCACGATCGAGCGCCGCGCTTTTGTAAAAGAACTTCTCAGCCTGTGCCCTGAGGCCTTAGTTGTTCCTGGCCTAGGCTCGTCGAACTATGACATCTATGCGGCAGGTGATCGAGATCTAAACTTTTATATGTGGGGTGCCATGGGTGGCGCGGCTTTGATTGGTCTTGGCCTCGCCCTAGCGCAACCGAACAAGTCAGTCCTTGTGATTACGGGTGACGGCGAGCAACTGATGGGGATGGGGGGGTTGGCAACGATTAACGCGCAGCAGCCTAAAAATCTCACAATCGTCGTGCTCGATAACGGCCATTTTGGTGAAACGGGTATGCAGCATAGTCACAGCAGCCTCGGCACCGACCTGACGGCAGTCGCAAAAGGCTGTGGCATTTCTAATTCGTTCAAAGTTAGAGACGCAAGCGAGGCCAAAACCATTGCGCAGAATGTGGTGGCGCGCGCTGGCGTGTCGTTTGCGCAGGTCTATGTCAAAGCCGACGATGTGCCACGCGCCTTTCCGTCGCGTGATGGCGTGCACATCAAAAACCGTTTTCGCAACGCGCTGGGTTTGTCGTCGTTTTAATTCCCTGCTCTTTGTTTATCCACGACCGGAAGCCGAAAAAGATGAAAGATATTTTCAAAAAATCGTTAGTAGCCCTGTGGCTTGTGTTGTTGGGGGCGTTTCCGGTTGCCAGTTCGGCGGCCTGGCCAGATGATCAAACGATTGAACTGGTTGTCGGCTTTGCCCCTGGCGGCGGCACCGATTTGATGGCGCGTGCTTTGGTGCCGTTTGTTGAAAAAAAACTAGGTGGCAAGGCACGTATCGTGGTGGTCAATAAGCCGGGGGCGGGTGGTGAGATTTCTTCAGCGTACATCGCCCGCGCGAAACCAGATGGTTACACAATCGGGTTTATTAACGTGCCCGGATTTGTATTTATCCCGATGTATAAACAATCTTCATACCAAACCGACGATTTAAAAATTATCGCGCGCATTGTCGACGACCCAGCGGTATTAGTTGCGCGCAAGGATTCGAAATATAAAACCTTGCCAGAATTATTAGCGGCCCTTAAAAAAGACCCCGGTTCTTTATCTTTTGCGACGAGCGGTCGCGGTACCAGTGGGCACCAGGCTTTACTCAAGATCGAGCAGGCGGCCGGTGTAAAAGGCACCGATATCGCTTTTAAAGGCGCCGGCGATTTTAAAAGCGCAGTGATTGGCGGGCATGTCGACTACGCATTCACTAGCGTGGGTGAATTTTTGACGGGCTATGGCGACTCGGCTACTGCCGTGGCAATGCTTGTCGTGAATCCTACCCGAGTAGAAGCCATTAAAAACGTACCCTCAATCAAAGAACTCGGTTTTGATGTGCGTGTCAGTTCTGAGCGAGGGATCGCCGGGCCCAAAACTCTGCCACAAGA
>CANKOW010000146.1 GCA_947484295.1 Alcaligenaceae bacterium
ACGGCAATCACGTTTTTGACAGCATCAAACTCTGCTGCGTCACCGCCGCACATAACGGTCAGCATGCCGTTGACCGCGCCGGCTTGACCACCCGATACCGGGGCATCGATAAAGCGAAGCGACTTCTGTTTGGCTAACGCGCTGAGTTCGCGCGCAATCAAAGCGGATGCCGTTGTGTGATCGACAAAGGTCGCGCCCGCTGACATGCCTGCAAAGGCACCGTCAGCGCCGAGCACGATGCTTCGCAAGTCATCATCATTGCCAACGCATGCAAACACGATCTGCGCGCCTTGGGCAGCCTCACAAGGGGTGGCGCAAGCGCGCCCCCCGAACTCTTTGACCCAGGCTTGCGCTTTTTGAGGGCTACGGTTGTAGACGGTGACATCATGACCCGCCTTGGCCAAGTGCCCCGCCATTGGCAACCCCATCACCCCCAGTCCAATAAAAGCGACTTTAGCGGGGGTAGAAAGTTCGTACGTTTTGCTATTGATGCTAGACATTCATTTACTCTTCTACGAAGGCTTGTTCACGTTTCTTCTTGATGGAAGGCAACGCAACGATGACTACCAACAGTGCCGCAACACCAAGCAACGAGGCCGAGAGCGGACGCTCTAGGAATGTGCCGTAGTTACCGCGTGACAACAACAAGGCACGGCGGAAGTTCTCTTCCATCAGTGGTCCAAGCACCAAGCCCAGCAACAGCGGCGCGCCTTCGCACTTCAGTTTGGCCCAAACATAACCGATAATGCCAAAGCATGAGGTCGTCATGATGTCAAAGGTGTTGTAGTTCAGTGAGTACACACCGATGGTACAAAACACCAAGATCGCAGGGAACAAAATCTTGTAAGGCACTTTGAGTAGTTTCACCCAAATACCAACAAGCGGCAGGTTCAACACGACCAACATCAGATTACCAATCCACATTGAAGCAATTAAGCCCCAGAACAGCTGTGGATGACTGGTCATCACCTGTGGACCAGGTTGGATGTTATGAATCGTCATTGCCCCAACCATCAGCGCCATCACAGCGTTGCTTGGGATGCCCAGTGTTAACAGTGGGATGAACGAGGTTTGAGCGCCCGCGTTGTTGGCGGCCTCAGGGCCCGCCACACCAGCAGGATGACCCTTACCGAAACGCTCTGGATTACGCGACACTTTCTTTTCGAGCGTATATGAGGCGAAAGATGAAAGCACTGCGCCGCCACCAGGAAGAATCCCCAACATTGAACCCAAGGCCGTACCGCGTACAACAGCGGGCCAAGCTTCTTTGAATTCTTGCATATTGGGATACAAAGAACCGATCTTTGAGGCGATCTCGGTGCGGTTTTCTCTGAGCTCAAGGTTGCTCATAATCTCTGCAAAGCCGAACACGCCCATCGCAACGATCGCGAAATCCAAGCCGTCTTGCAACTCGGGTACGCCAAAGTCAAAGCGGGCAACGCCTGAGTTCACGTCGGTGCCAACCATGCCGAGCAACAGGCCCAACAAGATCATGCAGATGGCTTTAACCAGTGAACCAGACGCTAGTACAACCGCGCCAACCAAGCCAAGCACCATCAGCGAGAAATATTCGGCCGGGCCGAATTTAAAGGCCACTTCAGCCAATGGTGGAGCAAACGCAGCCAACAGGAGTGTTGCGACGCTACCTGCAAAAAACGAAGCCAGACCGGCAATAGACAGCGCAGCGCCTGCCCGACCATTTTTAGCCATCGCGTGCCCGTCGAGTGTCGTCACCACTGACGAGGTCTCGCCCGGCAAGTTCACCAAAATGGCAGTTGTTGAACCACCATATTGCGCACCGTAATAAATACCGGCCAACATAATCAAACCGGCAATCGGGGGCAGCACATAAGTGATTGGCAGCAACATTGCAATTGTTGGTACAGGGCCCAAACCAGGCAACACGCCCACTAAGGTGCCTAGCAAACAGCCTAGCAATGCATAGGTCAGGTTTTCAGGCGTGAAAGCCACGCCAAAACCCATCATCAAATTATTAAATAAGTCCATGAACAGGTGCTCCTTAGTTCAGACCAAGAAAGGCGGGCCAAATCGGAAACACCAATTTGAGACCTTTCACAAACGCGAGCCAGCAGAGTAATGTCAAAAAGCACGCATTTGCACCGGTGACTTTCCAATTATGCTCGTGGCTGGCAAAGCTGGCGATTGTCACCAACGAGAACAGCGAGAAAATCAGGCCCATTGGGCGCAGCATGAGACCAAACAGAACGATCGCTGAAATAATAATGGCCAGAATTTTGAAGTCGAATCTTGCAACTTCTGTCTTCTCAGCATTGGGGCGCAAGGAACCTAACAAAATCACAGCGCCCAAAACGGCCATGATGATGCCAAGCCAATGAGGAAAATAGCCAGGGCCCATTCGGGCGGCAGTGCCCATTGAGTAACTGGTGGCTTTCCAGGCGAATCCAAGGCCAAACAGGGTGAACATCACCCCTGACCAGAAGTCCTGTTTATTTCTAAGCTGCATGATGGGTAGCTCCTTAACTGCGCTGCTAAAAATTAGTTGAAACAATGTGTTGTGCGTTGTGCGCACCGTGGTTCTGCTAGAACTCAGCCTTTGCTTGTATTTTTGTCAGAGAGCTAGCAAGGCTTGCATGGTAATGGAGTGCAGCCCCAAAGCAAACCCTGAACTAACCCCTAGACGATGGGGTTTTCCCTAGACTTGTGTTGGTTTGCTCAAAAAAATGCGCCTAAATGTGCAAAGTATTAACATTTTGTAGTGTTAGGAGGCGTTTGACGGATTGACTAGCATAGTTTTCTGAACGCAACCTGACAAAGCGAAGTGGCTGTTACGTTTTATCTTGATAAATGTTTCTGTATCCAATCATCTTGAAAGAGTGGCGCAGCAAGTGTTTCGCCCTAACGCTTAAATTTGCTTTACGATATCGCCATGCTTGAAGATCTCGATCAACTTTCAACCCGCTTAGCAACTCTGATCGCCTACACACAAGAGCTTGCCTCTGAGGTGGGCACTTTACGCGTCAGTTTGTCTCAGGCGCAGTCAGAGCGCGACGCTTTGCAGGCTAAGCTAGCCCAAGAAGGGACGCAGGCTAAAGCGCTAACACGTAAGGTTGACGCCTTTGTATCAGAGCAGGCGTCCCTGCAAGGGTCGCTCGATCTCTTCAAGCAAGAGCAGTCTACTTTGCAGGCCCAACTTCAATCCCGCGAACAAGAGGTCTTGACCTTGCGCGCGGCGACTGCGCAGGCGCGAGAACGCATCGAAGCTGTACTCGAGCGGTTACCCGGCGCACCCGCGGTGCCTGAGCAAGGGGCTCAATAATGGAACGCGTTGACATCTCTATTTTGGGCCGAGATTATTCTCTGGCTTGCCCCTCCGAAGAAAAACAAGCTCTAACGGCTGCGGCACACCATATCAGCCAGTTGGCCGGGCGTATTCAAGGCAGCGGTAAAGTTTCGGGCAATGAGCGTATCGCTGTGATGGCAGCAATTCAGGTTGCGATCGAACTGTTATCGGTGAAAGCACCCGACGGGCCCTTAGGGGGTTTGGCTGTTGGTGACTTCAAGCGTAGAATTGGCGACATGAACGCGATGCTCGATGCGGCGCTACCTAAGCCCTCATCCAAAGCCCGGTAAGCAAGATTTCTACAGTTTGTCCCTGCTGTGTTCGTGACTAGGTCATATATTCTCAGAACCAATGCTTATGGCATACATAGGTTGCGGGATAGCTAGACGGGAATGCGGGTCTCTAGCAGACGCGCTCAAAGTCAGCAGATCGCGGCCAACTTGAACTTACGGTTCGAGATGCCGGCCTAAACGGCACGAGCGGGGCATCTATATCAACGAGTCTGTGGCGACACAGACTCGTTGTTTGATGATGGAGTAATTTCTCAGGCTTTTTGTTTGTGATCAGCCCCTGCACTGTGCGTTCAGCGTTGCGCTCTCGCACTAAAAAATAGCCAGATTCCCGCAAACACCATCGGCACCGACAGCCACTGTCCCATTGATAGCCCCGCGGCGAGTAGTCCCAAAAAATCATCTGGCTCTCGGGCAAATTCAGCGACAAATCTAAACACGCCGTAGCCGATCAAAAACACGGCGCTGACTTGGCCGGTTGGCCGAGGTTTCTTGGCAAACCACCAGACCACCACAAATAGCGCTAAGCCCTCAAGGCCTAGCTGATAGAGTTGCGACGGATGTCGTGCGATGCCGTCGCCGCTTTGTCTAAAGACCATCGCCCAGGGCAAGGTGCTTGGTCGGCCCCAAAGCTCGCCATTGATGAAGTTACCCAGTCGGCCAGCAGCAAGAGCCAGCGGAATGAGTGGTGCGACAAAATCGGCAACTTCAAAAAATTTATAGCCGCGACTGCGTGCTAGCCAAAACATTATCACCAACACGCCCAGCAAACCGCCATGAAAAGACATGCCACCTTCCCAGAGGTAGGTGATTTCAAGCGGATGAGCCAAATAGTAGGCGGGTTTGTAGAACAATACGTAACCGAGACGACCGCCGGCCACTACCCCTAAGACCCCATAAAAAATGATGTCTTCGAGGTCGCGCACGGTCACCCGCGATTTGTTGTGCGCGATGCGCCAGCGTCCAAGTAACCAGGCCGACCCAAAGCCCACCAGATACATCAAGCCATACCAATGAATGGCGAGTGGGCCTAAGCGCAGGGCAACAGGGTCAAAGTCAGGAAATTGCAGCATCGTGAGCCACCGGTCAAAAGATGTCCGATAATAACCCTTCAGCTTTACCGGAGATCCGCTTTGACAGATCGCCCGAAGAAGGGTTAGCTTTAACGGCTATTCAGATTTTTTTCGTCATTCATCCTTAGGTGTTCATTCATGGCAAATAACGAGCGTTCTAAACACATTACCGAAGGCGTGACGCGCGCGCCCAACCGTTCGATGTACTACGGCATGGGCTACAAAGAAGCCGATTTCGCGAACCCCATGATTGGCGTGGCCAACGGGCATTCGACCATCACGCCATGCAACAGTGGCTTGCAACCTCTCGTTGACGCCGCGATCGCCGCAATCCGCGAGGCAAAAGCGAATCCACAGGTATTTGGTACGCCGACGATTTCGGATGGCATGTCAATGGGCACAGAGGGGATGAAATATTCTCTCGTCTCACGCGAAGTGATCGCCGACTGCATTGAAACCGCTGTTCAAGGTCAATGGATGGATGGCGTAGTGGTGGTGGGCGGCTGCGATAAAAACATGCCCGGCGGCATGATTGGTATCGCGCGCATAAACGTCCCCAGTATCTACGTGTACGGTGGCACGATCAAACCAGGCTCACACAAAGGGCGCGACTTGAATATCGTTTCGGTTTTCGAAGCGGTTGGTGAGTTCACCATGGGCCGCATGAGCCAAGAAGATTTCAAAGCGATCGAGCAAAAAGCGATCCCGGGCTCGGGTTCGTGTGGTGGGATGTACACAGCCAATACGATGAGTTCATCTTTCGAGGCGATGGGCATGGCGCTGCCGTACTCAAGCACGCTGGCTAACGAAGATCAGGTGGCGATTGAGAACGCAGCTGAGGCTGCGCGGGTGTTGGTGGATGCTGTGCGACATAATCGTCGGCCACGTGACATCATTACACGCAAGTCGCTAGAAAATGCCGTTTCGGTGATTATGGCGATTGGTGGTTCAACCAACGCAGTGCTGCACTTTCTTGCCATTGCGCACGCTGCTGAAGTGCCCTGGACCATCGACGATTTTGAAGTGGTGCGTCAACGCGTGCCCGTCTTGTGCGATTTGAAACCCTCGGGTCAATTTTTGACAGTCGATCTGCATCGTGCCGGCGGCGTACCGCAAGTGATGAAGATTTTGCTCAATGCGGGCTTATTGCACGGCGACTGCCTGACCATTTCGGGTAAGACCATCGCCGAAGTTTTAAAAGATGTTCCAGACCAACCGCCCGCAGGGCAGCAAGTCATCCGCCCGATTAGTAACGCCGTGTACAAACAAGGCCATTTGGCGATTTTGAAGGGAAATCTGTCGCCTGAAGGTGCGGTTGCCAAAATTACTGGCCTTAAAAATCCCGTTATCACCGGGCCTGCACGCGTGTTTGATTCAGAAGACGACGCCATGGCGGCCATCATGGCCCAAAAAATTACGCATGGCGACATTGTCATCATCCGCTATGAGGGTCCTAAAGGTGGGCCAGGGATGCGTGAAATGCTGGCGCCAACCTCTGCCTTGGTGGGTCAGGGTCTAGGCGAGACAGTTGGCTTAATCACCGACGGACGTTTTTCTGGCGGCACTTGGGGGATGGTGGTTGGGCACGTTGCACCTGAGGCCTACGTTGGCGGCTTGATCGGCCTGATTAAAGAGGGTGATTCCGTCACCATCGACGCGCACAAACTTCTGCTGCAGTTAAATGTGCCCGAAGCTGAAATTGCCACACGTCGCAAAGCGTGGGTACAGCCCAAGCCACGCTACACCCGTGGCGTATTAGCCAAGTTTGGTCGCCTGGCCAGCACAGCGAGTCGCGGAGCTGTGACGGATGCCTTCGACGAGTAAGTCTTTAGCACTTAGGTCCACAGGGCTGGCGGCGGCCCTGACCTGCTGTTTAAGCTTGATTGCGCCTCAAGAGGTTGGGGCGCAATCGGTTTCATCTTCATCGTCATCTTCGCCATTACCTTTATCTTCACCTTTACCTGCGGCTATGGCTACGGCCCCGACCCCGGCTCCGCCTGTTCCTACTTTGTCGTTTGACGCAGGACTCGAGTTGGCGCGTAAAAAAACCTGCTTGGGTTGTCATCAGGTCGATTCCAAGCGGGTTGGACCAAGTCTGCAGGCAATCGCGCAGCGACACGCCGCACAGCCCGGTTCGCTTGAGTATTTGGCTAGCGCTATTCGGCAAGGCGGGCGAGGGCGCTGGGGCGCGGTGCCGATGCCTGCTCAGCCGCACGTCAATCAACAAGATGCGCTGCGACTCGCGCAGTGGATCCTTACCTTGAGGTAGTTTTATGCAAAATACAAATCAGCCAATTCAGGCAGGCTCTAACACCCAGACGGCCGTCTTTGGCGGCGGTTGCTTTTGGTGCACCGAGGCGGTATTTACCGCCATGAAAGGGGTGCTGTCTGTGCAGTCAGGCTATTGCGGAGGTTCGGTACAGAACCCCACCTACGAACAAGTCTGTGGCAAAGAGACCGGCCACATTGAGGTGGTCAAAATCGAATTTGATCCAACGCAGGCCGATTTTGCCTCGCTGCTTGAGGTGTTTTTTGCGACCCACGATCCCACTACCCCCGGGCGTCAGGGTAACGACGTCGGGCCACAGTATCAGTCTGCCGTGTTTTATCAGGATGCTGCGCAACAAGAGATGGTTGAACAGTACGTTAAGCATTTAGAGGCATCTGGTGCGTACGATGCTCCGGTCTGTACCGAATTGCATGCGGCCGCCAAGTTCTGGCCTGCCGAGCAATATCACGCCGATTATTTTGCGCTTCACCCTGAGCAGGGCTATTGCCAGTTCGTAATTGCACCCAAGGTTCAAAAGTTTCGTAAGCAGTTTTCGGCCAAATTAAAGGGCTAAATCCGGATTTAGCGCCCTGATTGAAAATAAATCCCAAAAAAAGGCCATATTTCAGATTTATTGCGGGTTTACGTTTGACAGGGCAAATTAATCCATGCATAATTTCATTGCTCTGTTTCTACCAAAGCAGGGGTGCAACAGAAGCCAGTCGCAGCAAACCGGTTAGTTAACGGCAAATTGCTGAAAGATAGCTTCAAATTGCAAGAAATAAGCCGAAATTAGAAGTTTAAAACTAGGTTATAATACGATCTACCGAGTACAAACACTAACCAATACTAAATACCTTGTTCTTTAAAAATTTGACAACCGATAAGTGTGGGCGCTTGGAATGAGTGTCGCAGGTTTGCTGGCTGTAACAGGACAGTAAATTGCAAACGAAATCAAGTGCTCACAAAGAAGTAAGGAAATAAAAGTTTGGGTGTTAAAGCCCAGATGAGTAATAACCTCACTTCCTTTGAGCAGCGACGTATAACCGGCCTTGGGGTTAAACCTGGGGTCAAGGAAATACGATTTATACAGAGATTAAACTGAAGAGTTTGATCCTGGCTCAGATTGAACGCTAGCGGGATGCCTTACACATGCAAGTCGAACGGCAGCGCGGACTTCGGTCTGGCGGCGAGTGGCGAACGGGTGAGTAATATATCGGAACGTGCCCAGTAGCGGGGGATAACTACTCGAAAGAGTAGCTAATACCGCATACGCCCTACGGGGGAAAGGGGGGGATCGCAAGACCTCTCACTATTGGAGCGGCCGATATCGGATTAGCTAGTTGGTGGGGTAAAGGCCCACCAAGGCGACGATCCGTAGCTGGTTTGAGAGGACGACCAGCCACACTGGGACTGAGACACGGCCCAGACTCCTACGGGAGGCAGCAGTGGGGAATTTTGGACAATGGGCGCAAG
>CANKOW010000147.1 GCA_947484295.1 Alcaligenaceae bacterium
GTGACACCACTCACTGCCCAGCAACGCTTTACAGCGCTGCAGTCAGGCGAGGTTGATGTGTTGGTGCGTAACACCACGCAAACCATGACCCGCGATACGTCGTTAGGTTTGATCGGCGTAGCTGTCAATTTTTATGACAGCCAAGGCATTATGGTGCGCAAAGACAGCGGTATCAAAAGCGCGAAAGAGCTGAATGGCGCCACGATCTGTGTGCAACCAGGCACCACAACAGAACTCAACTTGGCAGACTGGTTTCGGGCAAACAAGCTGTCGTTCAAGCCTGTCGTAATTGAAAAGCTTGACGAAGTGGTTGGCGCTTTTGTGGCCGGACGCTGCGATGCTTATACAACTGATAAGTCGGGTCTAGCCTCTTCGCGTTCATCGCAAGCGAAACCCGATTTGTATACGATTCTGCCAGAAGACTTTTCTAAAGAGCCGCTAGGGCCGTTGGTTCGTCAAGGTGATGAGCAGTGGCTCAATCTCGTGCGCTGGAGCTTTTACGCCATGGTTGAGGCCGAAGAGTATGGCGTTACTCAAAAGAATCTTGACGAGATGCTGAAAAGTACCAACCCCAACGTGCAGCGTATCTTGGGCGTGACCCCTGGCATGGGTAAAAATCTGGGTGTGGACGAAAAGTGGGCCTACAACATCATCAAGGCAGTCGGCAACTATGGCGAAAGCTTTGAGCGCAACATTGGCAAAAATACGCCTTTGCGCTTAGAGCGTGGCCTCAATGAGCAATGGACGAAAGGCGGCATCATGTACGCCTGGCCAATTCGTTAATCTATTGCTGACTTTACGGTGGTCGCCAAGCTGTTGCTTGTCGACCACCGACTCTTATGATGAATATCAAATCGACCGCAGTGGCGCAGGCGCCTAAAAAGCGTTTGTCCTGGAATAATCCAGACGTGCGTGCGATTGTTTACCAAATACTAGCGGTCGCCCTCGTGGGTGGTGCTGGCTGGTACCTTGTGCACAACACCTTGCACAACCTCTCTGTACGAAACATCAACACGGGTTTTAGTTTTTTGAGCCGCGAGGCGGGCTTCGCCATTGGCGAAGGCATGATTAGTTTTACACCGGCTGACACCTATCAGCGTGCCATCACGGTAGGCGTGCTCAATACTCTGCGCGTGGCACTGTTAGGTATCTTGCTTGCCACAATTCTTGGCACCATTATCGGTATCGCCAGGCTTTCAAAGAATTGGTTGGTCCGAACGGTTTGTAGCGTATATGTTGAAGTCATGCGCAACATCCCTTTGCTGTTGCAACTGTTCTTTTGGTATGTCATTCTGATCGAAACAATGCCCGGTCCACGACGCGCCTATCACCCGATGCCGGGTGTGTTTGTATCTAACCGTGGCATACAGATGCCCACCGTTCATGGCGAGGGGCTAACGTGGCTGTTAGCCGGTTTGGCGCTAGCGGTTGTGCTGTGTCTGGTTCTTCGTAGTTGGGCCCGACGGCGCCAAGAGCAAACCGGTCAGGTCTTTGCGTTGGGGCGCGTAACGATCGCGTTGCTATTGGTGATGCCGACGCTGGCTTGGTGGTTAAGCGGCGCACCGTTGTCGCTTGATATCCCTGAACTCAAAGGGTTTAACTTCGCAGGCGGCATGACACTGACGCCTGAGTTTGCCGCGCTGTTGTTTGGTTTAGTGATCTATACCTCGGCGTTTATTGCCGAAGTGGTGCGTTCGGGCATTCAGTCGGTTGACCGAGGTCAATGGGAGGCCGCCGGCGCACTGGGCATTAAAAACAGCCTCGTCCTTCGCTTGGTCGTGCTGCCGCAAGCCTTGCGCGTGATCATCCCACCCATGACCAGTCAATATCTGAACATCACTAAAAATAGCTCCTTGGCCGTGGCGATTGGTTACCCTGATTTAGTTTCGGTAATCAACACCACGCTAAACCAGACCGGCCAAGCAATTGAAGGTATCTTGATGATCATGGCAGCCTACCTCACCGTGAGCCTGTCAATTTCGGTGTTTATGAATTGGTATAACAAGCGTATTGCGTTGGTAGAAAGATAAACATGAATGCTGCACCCAACGTGAATCCGTCTTCTGCTCCGAGCGCGTGGTCGAGTGTAGCGGCGCTGCATTGGATGCGTACGCAATTGTTTTCATCACCGCTCAACACGTTACTGACCTTGCTGACGCTTTGGTTATTGTTGGCGACAGTGCCTGCCATGGTGGATTGGTTTTTTCTGAACTCAACCGTGACGGCCACGAGTGCGCAAGAGTGCCGTAAAGTCACCGGCGCGTGTTGGGCAGTCATTGTTGAAAAGCATCGCTTGATTCTGTTTGGCGTCTACCCCTACGAAGAACAGTGGCGGCCTTTATTGGCAACCTTGCTGCTGTTAGGAGTTATTATCTTAAGCGGTGTGCGCCGGTTCTGGAACCTCTCACTCTTGCTGTTTTGGGTGATCGCGTTGGCGGGTGCCTCGGTGTTGATGTGGGGCGGAATCTTTGGGCTGACCTATGTTGAAAATAGTCGTTGGGGTGGGTTGCCCCTGACTTTAATGCTCTCAACATTTGGAATCGCCTTTGCGTTTCCGCTTGGGATTGTGCTGGCCTTGGGGCGTCGGTCAAACATGCCAGCCATTAAAACGATTTGCATCGTGTATATCGAGTTGATTCGCGGCGTACCCTTGATCAGTTTGCTATTTATGTCAGCTGTGATGTTGCCGTTGTTTTTGCCTGAAGGGCTCACGATTGATAAGTTATTGCGTGCGCAGGTTGCCATTATTTTGTTCGCAGCCGCCTATATGGCTGAAACGATTCGGGGCGGTTTACAAGCGATCCCGAAAGGTCAGTTCGAGGGCGCCGATTCGCTTGGGCTGACCTATTGGCAGCAAATGCGATTGATCGTCTTGCCACAGGCACTGAAGATTGTCATACCGCCGCTTGTTGGCTTGTTTATTGCCTTGTTTAAAGATACCTCGCTTGTGGTCATCATTGGTATTTTTGACCTGACTCAAGCAGCCAAGGCCGCGCTCGTGGATCAAGCATGGCGCGGCTTTAGTATTGAAATTTATGTTTTCATTTCGGCGATTTATTTTGTGTTTTGCTATTCGATGTCGAAATATAGTCAGTCCCTCGAAAAGCGGCTGACGACAGAGCATCAGCGCTAGAAGGTTGTTTTTAGATATCAGGCGCGCCTTATTCTCGGAGATCGTGTATGGCAGATGCCATCATTCGCATGCAAGACGTCAACAAGTGGTTTGGTAAGTTTCACGTGTTGCGCAACATTAATTTAGAGGTTGCGCCCGGCGAGCGCATCGTGATTTGCGGCCCTTCGGGCTCGGGTAAATCGACACTCATCCGTTGTATTAATCGGCTCGAAGAGCATCAGCAAGGTCGGATCGTGGTTGAAGGTACCGAAATCACCAACGATATTCGTCATGTTGAGGCGATCCGTCGTGATGTTGGCATGGTGTTTCAGCATTTCAATCTGTTTCCACATTTGACCGTGCTGCAAAATCTGACACTCGGGCCAATCTGGGTGCTAAAAACTCCCAAGGCCGAAGCCGAAGCCCGTGCGATGAAGTACCTTGAGCGAGTTCGCATTGCCGAGCAGGCGAATAAATTTCCGGGCCAGTTGTCCGGCGGACAACAACAGCGCGTGGCGATTGCCCGCTCGTTGTGTATGGATCCCAAAGTCATGTTGTTTGATGAGCCGACCTCGGCGCTCGATCCTGAAATGGTCAAAGAGGTGCTCGATGTGATGGTAAATTTAGCCGAGGACACTGGCATGACCATGCTTGTGGTGACGCATGAGATGGGCTTTGCCCGCAAGGTGGCCGATCGAGTGATCTTTATGGATCAGGGCGAAATCATTGAACAAAATACGCCTGATGCGTTTTTTGATCATCCTCAAAACGATCGAACCAAACTATTTTTGAGTCAAATTATTCATTGAACGAGTCGCAGTTCAACCCCTAGCGCTGAGGCCGAGATGTTCAATTCAATCATGCGTGTGCGACCGCTCTTTGCGGCTTTGTTAGTGTTGTGGCTTGGCTCGTTCGTCAGCGAGTCTCAGGCTCAAAGCACTACTTCAGTGACTGCTTCTGCGGCGGCGAACTTTCCGACCAAGCCGTTGCGTTTTGTCGTGCCGTATCCGCCCGGCGGCCCACTTGACGTGATGGCGCGAGTCTTGGCAGAGAAAGTGAAAGCTAGCTTGGGTCAACCTGTTGTGGTTGAAAACAAGCCTGGCGCAGGTGGCAATATCGGTGCTGATTTAATCGCGAAAGCGCAGCCCGATGGTTACGCTTTGGTGATGGGGGCGGTCGCTACCCACGCGATTAATCCTTGGCTGTTTGCTTCGATTCCGTATGACTCACTTAAAGATTTTGCGCCCGTCGTGCTGGTGGCCTCGGTACCCAATGTGTTGTTGGTCAATCTTGATTTCGCTCAAAAAAATAATATTCAAACAGTGCAAGATCTCGTCGCGTACGCACGTAAAAATCCAGGACAATTGAATTACGGTTCTGGTGGTTCAGGCAGCGCAGGTCATTTGGCGGGTGCTTTGTTAAGCGCACGCGCAAAGGTTGAGATGGTGCATATTCCGTATCAAGGTGCAGCGCCCGCGCAATTAGCGTTGCTGTCAGGTCAGTCAGCCTTGATGTTTGATAACTTGGCTGCAGCGGCTAACTTAATTCGCGAGAAAAAAGTGAAAGCCTTGGCGGTCACAACAAAGGTGCGCTCTGGTTTATTGCCTGAGTTGCCCACTATGCAAGACGCAGGTATCGAGCCTTTTGATATTGGCACCTGGTTTGGCGTGTTCACTACTGCAGGGACACCCGCGGCGGTCGTCGACAAGTTGCACAAGGCCTACGTGGCGGCGCTTGCCGAACCTGAGGTGAAAGAACGCTTAAAAACAATGGGCTCTGAAGCCGCCAGCTTGTCGATCGCGCAGTTCATTGCGTTTGTAACAACTGAGCGGGCTAAATATCAAGAGCTGGTTAAGCTTTCCGGTGCGACTAATCAGTAATCAAGAGTTGGTGAAGCTCTCGGGTAAGACATATTAACCAGATCGATTTTGTCGCAAACTTTCGCCTGCATCGGGTGGTAGCCGCCAGAACGCAAAACTTGGCAAGGCACTCAGCACGCCAATCACGACAAACCCGACGACAACATCGGCTGCGATGAGCTGACTCGAGCCTCGCCACAGCATACTCAGGTGTAGCGCCTCAGCTGCCACCCCGACCCCTAAGCTCACACCAAGTTGTTGCCCCATTGCCGCAAAGCTGCTAGCGCGGCTCATGCTAGTTTGCGAGATGTCGGCATAGGCCAAGGTGTTAATCGCAGTGAACTGCAATGACCTAAAAAAACCACCAAACAGCAACACACCAATCATGACGACCGCAGGTGTTGACGCAGTAAAAAAGGCGCAACTGGCAAGGCTTACTCCGGTAAAGATCGCATTGACAGTCAGCACGCGCCGATAGCCCCAGCGATCCAAAATGCGCGGCGCCGCCATTTTCATGGCGAGTGCTCCGACCGCGCCAGCAAAGGTAATCAGGCCCGCTGAAAGCGCACTGAGCCCAAAGCCGATCTGCAGCATCAAGGCCAACAAGTAGGGGACAGCACCCACCCCGAAACGACAAAGATTACCGGCAATCGTCGAAACCCTGAACGTGTGAATCTTCAATAAAGACAAATCCAAGATTGGATCTGGATGATGCTGCGAATGCCAGTAATACAGCGCACCTGAAATCAGGCCGGTTGCAATCAGGGCTGCAGACACCGCGATGGAAGGGCCACCATGACCTAAGGACTCAAAGCCCGCGACCAAGGTTGCCATGCACAGCGCGCTGAGCACAAATCCTAGCCAGTCCAGCGGTCGAGCTTGGTGATCAGTGGGTAATTCGCGCACAAAACGCAAAATCATCCAGATTCCTAAGATGCCAATTGGGAGGTTAATTAAAAAGATCCAGTGCCACGAGGCGAAGGTGACTAAAAATCCGCCCAGAGGTGGCCCAGCCATTGGCCCGATTAGGGCTGGCATTGACAAAAAGGCCATGGCCTTCAGTAGGTCGTGTTTGGGAATCGTACGCAGCAGGATGATGCGCCCGACGGGCACCATCATGGCCCCACCGATACCCTGAACAATGCGCGATAAGACCAGCTGGGTCAGGGTGGTTGACAGCGCACAGGTAAGCGAACTCAGGGTAAATAGGGCGATGGCGGCAATAAAGACGCGCCTGGCCCCGTAGCGGTCGGCCGCCCAACCGCTGATGGGCACAAAGACTGCCACAGCAAGCAGATACGACGTGATGACGATGTTCAGCCGTACGGGGTCAGCACCCAAATCAGCCGCCATGGTGGGAAGGGCCGTCGTGACTACGGTCGAGTCGAGCATCTGCATGAGCAGTGCGCAACCGACGATAAAGGGCAACATTCGCTCGGGTTTAGCCGTATTTTCTGGTGGCGCTGAAGCGGGTGGTGGGCTGTTTAGCCCAGAGGGAGCGGTCGACATCGCGGCAATCTTAGGTGGGCGGGGCGCTGGCAATCAAGGGTCAGGCTCTACAGTACACTAAGCGCCAGTTCAATTATTTATAAAAACGCCATGGCCGAGAACTACACTTCAGAAATCACCCAATTTCTTCAGGCTTACAAAGCCGCTCACACGGATGTTGAACAACGCCAGCGTGATGGGCGCGCGCGCTTATGGGATAAGCCGCAAGACCCGGAACTAGCCGAAAGCTTCAAGCAGGCGCGGGTGCGTCAAAGCCCCTACGTGTATCAAAATAGTTAGTTTTCATGGCTTCGACTCAAGTCTTAGGTGACAGCCTGACTGCGCTTGTAACGCCTTCGGTCGATACGACTCCTGACGTCATCGACGTCGTGGCGCTTGCCCGTCTGTATGGCGAGCCTTTATTTTCGTTGCCCACAGATCTGTATATTCCGCCTGATGCGCTTGAGGTATTTCTTGAGACGTTTCAAGGCCCGCTTGATCTGTTGCTCTATCTCATACGCAAGCAAAATTTCAATGTGCTTGATATTCCGATGGCCGAGGTCACCCGACAGTATCTGTCGTATGTCGATCAAATTCGAATGCACAACCTAGAGCTTGCTGCAGAGTATTTGTTGATGGCTGCGATGCTGATTGAAATTAAAGCGCGCATGCTGCTGCCAGTTAAAAAATCCGATACCGGGCAAGAGGCAGAAGATCCGCGCGCCGAACTGGTGCGTCGTTTGCTTGAGTACGAGCAAATTAAGCTCGCAGCCCAAAAGTTGGATGCCTTGCCGCAGCTGGGCCGCGACTTTCAGCGCTCGCAGGCCTTTGCCGACTTGCGTGTTGAACGCGCCTTGCCCGACGTGAGTGTTGAAGATTTGCGTCAGGCTTGGATTGATATCTTGAAGCGCGCGAAGCTCAATGCGCATCATCACATCACCCGCGAGCAGTTGTCAGTGCGTGATCATATGACACATATTCTGCGGCGCTTAAATGGCGTGCGCTTTATTGAGTTTGGCCAGCTTTTTATGGAACGGATTGCCGAGGGTGCACCGATCGCTGTGGTGGTGGTGCATTTTTTAGCATTACTTGAGTTAGCGCGCGAAACCTTACTAGAAATCACTCAAGCTGAACCCTACTCCCCTATTTATGTGCGTTTGGCCTATACAAGCGCGGCTGTTTAGATCGCGCTTGGCCGAGACACGGAGACAAAGAATTGAAGGTTGTTCATACCATCCAAGAATTGCGTGACCAATTGCGTGGGCAGTTGCGCGTGGCGTTTGTGCCAACCATGGGTAACTTGCACGAAGGTCATTTAGCGCTGATGAAACTCGCGCGACAGCATGGTGACCCAGTCGTGGCAAGTATTTTTGTCAATCGCTTGCAGTTTGCCCCCGGCGAAGATTTTGAAAGATATCCGCGCACGCTTCAAGACGATATTAAAAAGCTGCAACGTGATCGCGATGTCTATTGCTTGTTTGCACCAGATGAGCGCGAGCTTTACCCCGAACCGCAAAACTATCGTGTGCAACCCCCTCAAGAACTGGGTGATATTCTTGAAGGTGAGCACCGCCCCGGATTTTTTGGTGGCGTGAGTACGGTGGTGTTAAAGCTTTTTTCTTGCGTGCAGCCCGGCGTAGCGGTGTTTGGCAAAAAAGATTACCAACAACTGATGGTTATCCGCAATATGTGTCGGCAGTTTCAATTGCCTGTTGAAATTTTGGCGCACGAAACGGTGCGGGCTGACGATGGTTTGGCCTTGTCGTCGCGCAATGTCTATTTGCAGCCGCACGAGCGTGCTGAGGCACCGCAGCTCTATGGTGCTTTGCAGCTTGTGCAACAGAAACTAAGGGCAGGTGAACTCGATACTAACAAGCTTGGAAACCAAGCTGCCGACGCACTGCAGAGTCGCGGTTGGCAAGTTGACTATATTGCTGTTCGTCGCCAACGCGATCTCAACAAGCCA
>CANKOW010000148.1 GCA_947484295.1 Alcaligenaceae bacterium
GGATATGGGTGATGATGGCATTTTTGAGCTCAGTTGTGTAATAGAGCTCTTCTTTACCTGCTGGAGAAATACGGTAGTAAGACAGCTTGACACTGCTTAATTGCTCACCAGAGGTCAACGCCTGAAACAGTTTGGGCGAAGCTTTATCAAGCTCTTTCGTCAGCGTTAAGGCACCGTGCACGCGCTTACCTGTTGGCAAGCCTGTTTGTGGTGACTTGGGGATTTCGATCATGTGTTCAACAGCCTGGATGAGCATGGTGTCTTCATGCCCTTTAATCGTGCAGCTTCCGTCGATGGCGCCCTGCGTGTTGCCTGTGACGGTTAAAAACATTGGGGTTGGCATTGCTAGCTCCTGTTCGTTTGTCAAAAAAGTTAAGGACTAACTGTGATTATTTCGTGAGTTTTACTGCTTTACGTTTTACTGCTTAACGCTGACAACGTACCCCGTGAAGGCGATACGCCGCCAAAAAACGCTTAGCTCTTGTCCAGCTTGCCGACCAAGGACAGCGTGAACGAAGCGCCCATGTACTTGAAGTGCGGGCGCACGCGCATCGAAACACGATACCAACCTGGATCACCTTCTACGTCATTGACTTCGATCAGCGCTGAACGCAGTGGGCGACGGCTTCGCACCTCGGGGCCTGGAGCATCCATATCCGCAACATATTGGCGAATCCAACTGTTGAGTTCAGTTTCAAGATCGCCACGCTCTTTCCAGGTACCAATGTTTTCACGCTGCAGTACTTTGATGTAATGCGCTAACCGGTTGACCACAAAGATATAGGGCAGTTGGGTGCCAAGCTTGTAATTGGTTTCGGCTTCTTTGCCTTCTTTTGAGTTACCAAAAAACTTTGGTTTCTGGCAAGAGTTCGCTGAAAAGAACGCTGCATTGTCGCTATTTTTGCGCATGGCCAACGCAATAAAGCCCTGCTCTGCCAGCTCAAACTCACGACGTTCAGAGATCAATACCTCGGTTGGGATCTTGGTTTGGATCTCGCCCATCGCTTCGTAGTTATAAATCGGCAAGTTCTCAACCGCACCACCACCCTGAGGGCCGATGATATTGGCGGCCCAGCGGTATTGCGCAAAGCTTGCGGTCAGGCGCGACGCAAAGGCGAACGAAGCGTTGCCCCACATAAAGCTACTGTTGCCGCCGCTCACATCTTCGTTGTAAGCGAATTTTTTTGCGGGCACAGTATCGACACCGTAGGGCGTGCGCAACAAGAAATGTGGCATCACGAGTGCAACGTTACGAGCGTCATCGCTTTCGCGAAAGCCACGCCATTTTGTATAGGTGGGGCTTTCGAAAATACCAGACAGATCTTTTAGGTCTGGCAGTTTTGCATAGTCTTCGAGGCCAAAGAACGAAGCACTGACCCCGCCAATAAACGGTGCGTGCGCCATGGCTGCCACACTGGCGACATATTGCAATAAAGCCACATCTTGCGTACCGGGCCCAAACTCGTAGTTTGATACGATCGCGCCGAAAGGCTGACCGCCGAACTGACCAAATTCAGCGGAATAAACGTTTTTGTACAACCCTGATTTAGTGATTTCTGGCGAGTCTTGAAAGTCACTTAACAAATCTTCTTTCGAGACGTTCATCACTTGGATTTTGACGTTTTCACGGAAATCCGTGCGGTCGACCAAAAACTTAAGCGAGCGCCAGGAAGACTCTAGCTTTTGAAAGGCAGGGTTGTGCAACACCTGATCCACTTGCCGACTTAGCTTTTTATCAAGTTCGGCGATCAACTCATCAGCCAGGGCAGCCGTGATGCGATCGGTCGAGCGCGTGGGGTCAAGTAACGTACCAATGAAAGACTCAATACCCTGCTTGGTGATGGAGTATGAGTCGTCACCAGGACGAATCTTGCTGGTCTCTAGCAACTGATCAATCAAAGAGCCGGACTCAGCCGCGCCGGACGCGGCGCCTTGAGCTTTTGCTTGTTCTTCACTCATCGAATTCTCGCTTTTTTGTATGCTTTGTATTTTGAATGGATTACTTTTTGTCTAAGCCAAGCTCAGTCAACAGCTTTGCCCGACTGCCTTCGTCACTGACAAGCGCCTGAAGCTTTTTCCGGAAGTCTGGCACGTTACCCAGTGGGCCCTTCAGGGACTTCAAGGCTTCGCGAAGTTCGAGGATGCTTTTAAGTTCAGGGATTTTCTCAACAATCGCATCAGGTTCAAAATCGGCGAGCGAATCAAATTGCAAACTCACCGCAAGGCTCTCATCCGAGTCTTCTTTTTGTAGGCGATTGGGGACGCTCATGTCGAGTGACAGTTTCTGCGCCTTGAGCACCTCTTGGAAATTGTCTTTGTCAATATTGATTGGTGCCCGGTCTTCGACTGGACGATCATCAGCACGTTGCGTGTAGTCACCAACTACCAACAACTTTAGAGGCAATTCGACCTCAGCCTGCGCATCGCCCGTTGCTGGCTTATACGTGATGTTGATTCTCTCTTTTGGTGCAACTGAACCGGCACTAGCCATCATTATTCTCCTAGAATCTAAAGGTGCTCGGGAATTCCGAGCGACAAAAATGCATTACACCACCCAGATTTTGCAAACACAACACTCAAAATGTGCAATTTGAATGAGTGTTAAGTGTGTCATTTCGCTTAAGGTAACGCAAGATCGCGAAAGTTTATGTAGGAGTCCTCGCAATCCTCGCAAATGCTGACGATTTTTTATTATTGTGCGGGGATCTTCAGGGTTTCCCCTAGCTTGATGAGATCGCTTTTCAGCCTGTTTGTTTTCATCAATGTTTTCACATCGACCTGGTATTCAATCGCTAACTTAGAAAGCGTATCGCCCAGCACTACGACATGACTGCGCGTTGTCGCCCTGTTAGCCGAAACTGGTGGGCGGGTTGTCACTTCAGGCTTCTCTTCAACCGGGGCCGCGACTGCGGGCGGCGAGGGGGTAACGGTCGACGCGGCTGCTGGCACCGCTGCATCAACGAGTGACGCGGCGCGTTGCTCAATGAGTCGAGTCAGATCCCTCTGAACCGAGGCAGGCCGTCCGCCAAGCCAACACTGACCCACCCGTTCAGGAATATTCAGTTGCCTGCGCGCCGCACTACCCGCTGTCACAGTCGGCATCGAAATTCCAGCCAAATGACTGTAGTCGGTCGCTAGCTTTAACAAAGCCTCTTGCCCCACAAAGTCGTAACGTACATTGATTGAACGCACAGCTTGAGCCTCAAGCTTCTCTTGCAGCGTCGGAAAATCTTCAGGTGTAAAAATGCGCTCGCCATCTTGAAACTCTTCGATGAAGCGGGCCAAACCTAAGGCACCAGGATAGCGGCGAGTCAGCGACAAGTTTTCGATTTTTATCTGCAGCGCAACGTCGCCGCACAAATCAGGCGACCAAGTGACCGTATCACTTGCCTGCACGTTGAAGTTATTCAACACAATTTCTTCATTGGCGCATTGAATTGACAGAATCGCTGCATAAGGCTTGGCTGTGGCACTCGCGTTCACACCGATTGGGCGCGACGTGATCGCCAACTTGACCGACTTACCTTTAGCGTTTTCTGCTCGCTGATCTTTTACCAACTGCTCTACGCGCGCACCGACCGAACGGTTCAAAAACGGCACAAAATCGCCGTGAAACGGAAACTCAAATCCAACCAATTTATCGTACGCTTGGGCTTTGATCGGCAAAAACTCTCCGCCTTTCTGCTGAACAAACGGCTTGACTGAGCCGTTTGCAAAGGCCCAGACTGACCCTTGTTGACCGAAGAGTTGCTCACCAACCTCTTTAGCACTCACCGCTGTCTGCGTGCGCCAGAGTACGGTCTTTTCCCAGTCCTTTTGCACGCCGCAAGAGGCCTGTTCAGTCACATACCGTAGGAGCAACTGCAAAGGCCCTCCCACGAGTGGCCACAACACGGCATCATCTGGGGCGTCAAAACCCGAGCGCTTGCGAAACTCGGCAAACGTCTCTTGAAGCGCCCGCAAACTAGAAGTTTTAGTATTGGGATCGACTCCAAAAGAGAAAAAATCTGCCGCTAGCTGGTAGCTTTTCCCATCGCCCTCGATCGCCTCGGCTGCAGCCGTATCAAAATCGTTGATGAATTTTCGGTATGCATCAATGGTGCCAAGCGCTCGGCTCATTTGATTGGGCACTGGCGATACCGAGCGGGCTTGCACCGAGTCTTGAATGGCGCGCCCACCAACCGCATTAAAAACTCCCAGCACCGTTGTCGCCTGCGACAGCGGGCCTGAACTCTGCGCGTCGCGCCTGAACGCGCTAAAGTCTCTAGCAAATAACAACCATCCTGGCAATTGCGCCTGAGGCACCGCCTCGAATTCGCTGCGCAAGCGACCAATGAACGTGTAATGGGGGCTGTTGGCTCGATTCACGCGACGAACCATCTCTCGCCAGATCGGCTCACTGACGAGCAGTTTGTCGCCTTCTGCGAACCCTGAAGCGAAGGTATGCCAGACATTGACTCTTTCGGCTTGATACCAAGACTCAAAAGATTTACGTTTGGCGACGAATTCAGGCGAATTGTTGAAGGCAACGGAAAGCTCTTGCAAAAACGCTTGAATTCGCAGTTCGCCCGCATGCGTGAAAGCAGGCCGAATTTTTACACCACTCGAACCCAGCGAACCCGGCAGCCAAAACTCATCGATTGTTACGGCGGGGATATCTCCGCGCGTATCGGCCCAGGAAAGCAACCAGCTCAGCTGCCCCGGGGCAAAGACCGCGTCAGACACGGTCTCAAACTCGACCTGTGAGCCGCGAGTGAGCAAGTCGCCTTCACTCTTAGACCACGCTAAATATGCGCTCACCATTCGATCGTAGCTCGCTCTAACCTCTGGCGTCAGCACCGAATCAAGCGCCTGCAAGACGTTCGAGGGTGCACCGGGCATACGCAACAACTCTTCATAGCTGGCGCCACGTAGACTTGCCTGTCTTTTATTGTAAAGGCGCGTCGTGGCAAGGATTGCGTCACCATAGAGCGGCGAATTTTGATCGACCAGCAGTTTATTAAAGCGCTCACCGTAGGCGCTATCACGAGAAATAAATGTCTTGATCGCTGCTACGTACTCACGCTTGAGATCTCTTTCGAGTGCCTCCACCTCAGGACTAAACGCAAGCCACCGGGATTGCCAGTTCTGTTGTTGATCAAGCAAAAAATCAACAATTTCACTCATAGCGGCTAACCGCTGGCGAGCTTGAGTCACATTCTGCGAACCATCCCCCAAGTCCCTCGGGAAGGCCCGCTCAACTTGCGCCAAGCTGTACTTCGTTGACGCGTAGGACATTAAGACGAAACCAAACGCTGCGACCACCACGGCAAGCCAAGTCACGAGAGCAAGGTTACGGGTCACTTGTCTCCAGCGATGAACGATCTGGGTCGCTAAAAACATCCCGCGATCGCGCGGTAGCACGCTACCAAAAAAGTCGTGTAAGAAAGCGCCGGTCTCACGCGGTGCGCTCGGGGCCGTTGGTCGCAACAAGTCGCGTAATAGTCCAGGCGCTGCCGTGCCTGTTTTGCGGCCGCTACTAAAAAAAATGCCGCGCAACAAAGGCTGCTCTAGATACGGGCTGTTACCAAAACTAGCGGATAAAAATCCGTTTAGTCCCGGGCGCAGGCGTTCGATTTCTATGGGAAACGTCAACGTATCGGCCGAAAACTCGACGCCCTTGACTGCCATATCTAACCGTAATTGCTTCAGGCGCTCGGTCACCTGCGCAAAAGCCAAGCCGACGAAATCACCCTCGGCGCCATCACCTTGCCTGAACTTACCCACATACCCCATCGCCTGCTCAAGCTCAGCCTCAGGCAACGTGTCGCACCAAAAATTAAAACCAGGAATCAAATCACATTTCGTAACAAGCACATAAATTGGAAAACGTTTATCAAACAGTCGAATCAACTGATCGATACGCTCGCGCAAAGTACGACCCCGTCTGTCCAGCAAGTCCGTATCGTTGCTGAGCAGTCGATCCGCATCAATCACAACGACTAAACCATCAAGCCCGTCCTTGGGACGATACTTTGCCAACAGGCCTAGGATTTTTTCCCACTCGGCTAGGTCAGAGTCGAGCGAATCTGGCGAAACGTAGCGACCCGCCGTGTCAATCACAATCGCCTTGCTAAAAAACCACCACTCAAAGTTGGCCGTTTGGGTGATTTGCTCAGTTTGCGAAACGTTTTTTACTACCGAGGCCAACCGCGAACGGGTGATGGCCGTTGTTTTGCCAGAGCCCGCTTCACCCACCACCATGTACCAAGGCAGTACGTACAAAGGATTGCCAAAACGCTTAAGTGTCGAATTGCGTAATAGCTCGATCGCCTGCTTCCACTTATCAGTCAGATCAAACAATGTCGTCGCTGCACCAGCACTCCTACGCGCAGCAAGCTCTGACTGGGAAAGCTTGACACGTGCCCGCGTCGCAATCCACAAACGGCGCAGCAACTTGAACACTAAGACCGTCGCGATGACCGCGACAAACATCACGATCGCGGTCCAAAGCGGCCATTCTAGAAAAAGCGTAATGCCCCAACATAGCAGGGCCAACACCAGCAGCAAGAACAACTTGAAGAGAAAACCGAAGAATATTTTCATAAAGAAATTGAACGTCGAAAAGCGCGAACCGAACTAGCCAGTTCTGCATCTAAGGTAAAGGTCAACAAGATTAATAATGCGACAGGAACCGCCACCACTAGAATCACGGTCAGGTTCAGCCAGCGTGGCCAACGACTCGTGCGACTCAATTTACCCGCGTCCGCGGTTCGGTACGCCATCGGAAACAGCGGCAACTCAGCACCCTCGGCTGACGCCCCAATCGCCTCAAGCACCAACTGATACTGATCCAAGCGCAGTTGCGCCAGTTCGGCGCTGCCGCCTGCAGCACCATAGCGACCGACAAAACCCATACACAAGCACAACAGATAGATCTCTCGCAGGGGCGCCTCATCGGCAGTCAAAGCCGCGAGTCGCTCAAAAAACTCTTCCCCTGCCACTGAGGTTTTAAAGTATCGACGTTGCAACAAAAAAGGCTGCCAGGCCATCGCGCTCGCCCATATCTTGCGGCGCGAGATATGCTCGTCTGCCCAAGCAGCAACTGGAAACAAAGCTTGATGAAACAGCTGCACTTCTATGCCGGCGTTAAGCGCCTGCGAGCTTGCTTGCTCGATGAGGCGGTCGATGCAACCAGACAACTCCTCGGGCGAGCCCGCCGTCGCCGTCTCAAACGAGCGAACATAGGACATCAAAGGGATGAAAAAATCTGAAAGCCGCATCGGTCAGCCTCTCAGCACGACAATCTCAGCACGCAAGTCTTCTGGTGCTGAAGGCCAGAACATCGCCAGTTCTCCCTCTTTTTCGACGGTCTCCCAGGCAGAACTCATTTGCTCGATGCGGTAATAACGCGTGTTAGGCCGCTGCGGCAAGCCTTGAGGAGGGCTGAGCACTTCAATCAATTCAATGCCTGACAAAGCATGATCAATTAAGGCGGGTAGTTCGGACGGTGAAGCCAAGCGTGCTATTGCAAGAAAATCTTGCGACAAGCGGTCATTATTCGAAGCGGTTTTCGTCACCAAATAAAAGCGATGACGCTCGCCAAAGAACTCAGCGCGTAAGGCGGCTACCGAGAAAACATCGCGCGGCTCGAAGTAAGCATGAAACTCCGGACCGACTGAAATCTCGCCCAACAACTGGCTAATTAATTGACGTGCGGCCAAAAAACAAGAGCCTAAATTGAGGTGGTCATAAGGTGGGACCCCCTCATCTTTAGAACTTTGGCGCCCCAACACATCCGTTCGATCAGAAAACGTGCTGAGCTCACCGACGCACACGCGCAAAAAGCCATACACGGCCCAGGGGTGAATCTGACGCGTTTCGGCCAAATGCACAAGCGACGGCACCAAACGATTCAACGCCTGCACTGCCTGTAACAACATCAGAAAATCTGGATCCAACTCTTCACGCTGCATATCGCGCGGCAATTTGTATTCTGCAATTTGACGTAGGCGCCCGGCCATATCATCACGTATATCGTTCACCACATCGCTGAGCAACTGTGAACCCGAAAGTGCATAACAGGGCGGCGTATTGCGCGCCACCAAGCGAATCGTATCGATATCGCGCACGAGTTCTGCCACGGGGATCAAGTCGTAGTCGTCCAAGGTTTCGAGCTCTGGCTCAAAAAAAACCTTGACGACATGTACCATTGTGCGCACCTCTGCGGTGGGGCCTTGCGCGTAAAGATCTGGCATGGTCTCGGCTTGACCCAGGCTCGCAAAGCGCGTGTTGGCCGCCCCAGCTTCAGCCAACGAATCAACGACCGTGACGTTCGGCGAGACCTCTGAAAGTTTTTTCAGCCCCAAATAAACCTTGAGCGGAAC
>CANKOW010000149.1 GCA_947484295.1 Alcaligenaceae bacterium
GCACTCCAAATCGCCAATCACCAGCAAGGCCAAAAGTTCGTCAATCATTTTGATATGTGCAAATGGCTACCTGTCTGGAAGAAAGAACCTGAGACCTTGTGGCTTAAAGAAACGCCGTCGCAACTCTATCAAGTGGTTCTCAAAGATCTGGCGTGCGCGTATAAAAACTTTTTTGAGAAACGGGCGGCTTTCCCGACTTTCAAAAAAAAGTGCGCAAGCACCAGCTTTTGCTTTCCGCAGGGCTGCGAGCTCGATGCAGGCAGTCGCCAAATCCGGTTTCCAAAGCTAGGCTGGCTTCGCTATCGCAAGAGCCGTGCCGTTGAAGGCACAATCAAAAACATCATCGTGTCGTGTGTGGCTAACAAGTGGTACGCCAGCATTCAAACTGAGCGCGAGGTGGCGCAGCCTGTGCATTCGGCGACCTCTATTGTCGGTATCGACCTAGGCGTGACGCGGTTTGCCACGCTCTCAGACGGTACGGTATTTGAGCCCGTTAACGCCCTAGGCAAACACGCCGAAACACTCGCGAAGCATCAGCGTTGCTTGAGCCGCAAGATCAAATTCAGCAACAACTGGAAAAAGCAGAAACAGAAAATCTCACGCTTGCATCACCGGGTCGCCCAGACCCGCCATGACTTTCTTCACAAGACTTCTACCCTGATCAGCAAAAACCACGCGATGATTGTGATCGAAGACTTAAAAGTCAAAAATATGAGCAAATCGGCTAAAGGCACGTTTGAGGCACCTGGGCGCTGCGTCAAAGCCAAGTCGGGTCTGAACAAGTCGATTCTCGATCAGGGCTGGGGCGAGTTTCGCCGCCAGCTAGAATACAAACAAGGGTGGCGTGGTGGTGAGGTACTAGCCATCGATCCGCGCAACACCAGCCGTATCTGCCCAGCCTGCAGGCACATAGCGGCCGAGAACCGGAAAACACAGGCCAAATTTGAGTGCGTTGAGTGCGGCTTTGCAGAAAATGCGGACCTCACTGCCGCCATCAACATACTAAGGGCAGGACATGCCCGGCTCGCCTGCCAAGTGAACGGTGCAGTAATGCCGTCAGCAACAGGAACCCACCGAAGCGATCAACCTCATATCGAGGTTTCCGCCGTAGGAATCCCCGTTCTTTAGGGCGGGGAGGACGTCAAAATTTCACCACATAGCCAGGCCCATCAATCAGCGGATATTTGGCAAATAACGATTCATCAATCTCAAGCCCAATCCCAGGCTTGTCGAGCGGTTCAACGCAACCGTCTGCGCCAATCTCAAAGGTGGTGCCAAACATATCGCGCAAGGGATTAAAGTGCGACACGCAAGCCTCGAAATAGCCTGAATTTTCAATAGCCGCCATAAAGTGAATGGTGGCTGCATGGTTGATGCCAGTGGCTGAGCTATGGGTGTGCATGGGGATACGATAGGCTGAGGCCATGGCTGCGATGGCTAGGCCTTCGGTAATACCGCCGCATTTTGATAAGTCGGGCTGCCAGATTTGTACCGCACCCGCTTCGCGTAATTGCGCAAATTCAAAACGACCATAATGGTTTTCGCCCGCGGCGATCGGCACAAGCGAGGTAATCTTTGCGGCTTCGCGGTACGACGAGAAATCGTTACAGGCGAAGGGTTCTTCAAGCCAACCGGCTTTGATGTCTGCGAGCACAGGCAACACACGTCGAACGTCAGCCAAGGTGTAGGCAGTGTTGGCATCAGTCAAAATATCAATATCGTCGCCCAGTACCTTACGTACGTGCAGTACGCGCTCAATATCGGCCTTAGCGCTATCGCCTAGCCTGAGTTTGATCGCTTTATAGCCACGTGCAACGTATTCTTGAGCTTCTTCTGCGAGGGATTCTTTGGGTTGATAGCCTAACGAGATACCTCCGGCGTAGGCAGGCAAACGACGCTTACTGCCGCCCAGCAATTCGTACAAAGGCATCTTGGCGGCTTTGCCGCGAATATCCCAAAGCGCCATGTCGATGCCCGATAAACCCAGCGAGGCGCCCGAGCCCACCCCGTGACTTGAAAGCTGCATACGATGCACGCGCTTCCAGACGCCAATCACGTCGGTGGCGTTCATGCCGATTAGCATCGGGGCGAGCGTATTGTGAATCAGGCTGACCACGGCCCCAGGGCTGCGCCCCGGGTGGGCTTCGCCATAACCCGTAATGCCTTCAGAGGTTTCGACCCGCACAATAATCGTGTCGCGCTTGGTGGTGCTGCCAATCCCCATCGTGACCGTCTTGCCCTGATCAAGTCGAAAGGACAAGGGAATTGCAGTAATTGCGGTGATATTCAAGGCTTGTCTCGTATCAATGTTGTTTGGCTAGGATTATGGCTGATTTTGGTTGGGATGGCACGCGTGGCTTGACATGCTTTTTTGTCAGACAATTAGCGCGAGTTTATGGCCATTTTTAGCAGGCTTATATAAGTGTTTGTAAGAGTTTGGCCCAGGCTATTGCGTTTGACTTTGCGGCAGTTCAAAGTAGAGACTGCAGGCGGTTTAGTCTAAAGATTCAATGTTGAAGGATGCACGATGACTATGTTTAATTCTTTGGCCTACGCCACAAAACTGGTAAATACGGGCCTGCCTCGCGCGCAGGCTGAAGTTCATGCACAAAAATTGCAAGAGGTTCTTGCACGCGAGTGCGTGCAGTATGCGACCAAGGCTGATTTAAAACAGTTGCAAGAGGTTCTTGAACGCGAGTGCAGGCAGTACGCAACCAAGGCTGATTTAATTGCGTTGGGTAGCGAGGTGAAGGCTGAGATCAAACAGCTCGAAGAGAAAACCGATCGGCTCGAGGCTAAGACAGGTCGCCTTGAGGCGAAGATTGATGGCTGCATAGCTGAATTTGTTGGTTTGCGTGCAGACTTTGCGGGCTTGCGCGCTGACGTCACAGTGCTGACAAGTTCGCACAAGGTCGTTCTTTGGATTGGCGGAGGAGTCGCAACTATGTGCCTGAGCGTTTTTGGCTTGATGGTGACAACGCTCTGGCCCTCGTTGAAGTAAAAGCACGAGGGAAGTTTTGAGTGAGAATGTACAGTAAATGAAACATCTCGCAATTACTCGCAGAAAATGTTTAATTTATCGCTTCTCAAGTACCATCACACCCTTTATTTTGAAACTTCTGGTCGCAGGATCAAGAGCAACGTTACGCTCCTGCGTCTATTCGACCCACTCATTGTATGTTGAAAACGCTTCTTTATGACACGAATGATTTTGTGCTCTTTGCCACGGTTGCAGGAACATTTGCACTCAGCGGCACTTTGTTTTTTTGGATCGCTTTCTATCCAAAATTTACGAATACTGTGAATAAACTGGTTGGCGTTAATACAACCCTTTACGGACCGGTGACAACCTTATTTACTTTAACCGCCGCTCTTTTGGGTGCCGCGGTGTGGGGTAATTTCCAACAAACCAATGCGGCTATTAGTAGTGAGCGTGTCGCAATTATTAACTATGTCTTCGCGATTGAGTCCGCGCCACAATTACGATCTGCAGGGCTAACTGAAGCTTTGGCCGAATACGTAGTTGCTGTAATTGAAGATGATTGGCCTGCGCTCGGTCAAGGTACCGTTTCACCAAGGACGTCTAAGGTCTTTCAGAATTTAATGCAAAAGAGTATCGCTGAGGCTCAAAAACCTGAGTTGAACCCGATTGTTGCTCAAATGTTTATTCGGTCGATCGAGGCGCTACGCAACGCGAGGCAACATAGAATCGGTTTTCGGTTTTTCAACATTGAGACAACACGCTGGTTCGCCATGTTGTTTCTCGGTATTTTGGCTCAGCTGACGGTGACGATCACTCATTTAGACAACCGAAAAAAAATGCCCATGGCGGTGGCACTCTTAATCGTGTCATGTTTGGTTATTTCTATGACTACGCTTATCGCCCTATCCGTCAACCCCTACGAAGGTATGATTCAGGTGTCAAGAGAGCCAATAAAATCTACACTCGGGCGAATTTTCCCGCAGCCTTAAGAATCCAATAGTCACGCCTGTGGGCAGCTTTTGTCTCGACACGCTTGCCGTCGTTGAGGTAAGTGGGCGCAGCTGTGTATCATTCTCCCCTTGGATTCGTCCAAAACTCCAATCAGCCGCAACTCGCGCGCCTCAGATTGGGCGGTCAGCTCAGTGGTAGAGCACCGCCTTCACACCCGCAGCTTTCAAGTTACCCGATTGTTTCCTCACCAAGTTTGCAGCGTACGACTATAAAATAAACTTAGATTCTATCCCGCGACCTTTTAGCTCGCGCTCCCCACGCGCACTCAAACATAAGTTGCACTTGACTTAAGTTAAGGTTAACTTCCAATAAGCGCCAATCGGAGTATGTTTGCGTAAATTGATATCGCTCACCTTATTCTAGATGTAGGGTCTCGCTCTGGTTGCGCCTTGACCCTTGCGAGCTTTCAGTTTGATCAATGCTTTGTAAGCTTCGCGGCTAACTAAGACCGCTAGCGTGCAAACTCGACTTTTGGGCTCGACAGCATATGACTAGTTCTCAATGTATTGCGACCCTCAAGCAATTTGGACGGATCGCAGCGCGTTGGGCGCCCCGGAAAGGGCGACTGAGCCAGCTGCTAAGCGGTACATGCATCTCTCCAACCGCTGATGACCTGTTGCATCTGCAGTACCGCGCGCACAACGCTGCGGTCGCATCTTCACTGCAGCAAAACTTTGTGACAGTTAGCGTGATCCGAGCACGGGTGTCTAGGGTCAGCGCGTTTATATCAGTCGTGACATTGGCCGTTAGTTGTTTCTTCACGAACGGCGTTACTTGGGCTAATGGGTGTAGTGGTAACACGGTTATCAGTTCGAATGTACCTTTGACTGCGACTCAAAAGAACGCTTTACAATTGTGTAGTCTCACAGTTGATAATGGCACCTCGATTTCGACTTCCGCTATTGCCGCCTATGGTATCCATAACACCGGCACAATAACAACACTAAACAATAATGGCTCGATTTCGACGACAGGTATTGACGCGCATGGTATCTATAACGACGGCCCAAGCACAATAACAACACTAAACAATAACAACTCGATTTCGACGACAGGTTTTCAGGCGTATGGTATCTATAACAGAGGCGGAAGCACAATAACAACGCTAAAAAATACAATAACGCATCGATTTCGACGACAGGTTTTGCGTCGTATGGTATCTATAACGACGGCCTAAGCACAATAACAACACTAAACAATACCGGCTCGATTTCAACTTCAGGTCCGTTCGCCAGTGGTATCCAGAACTCTGGCACCATAACAACACTAAACAATTCACAAGGTAAATTAGGCAATAATCCTGATAACCCTTTAACTTATGGTGGCAATTTACCGGTCAACTACAACATTATTATTGTTAGTTTGACTAGCTATGGACAATTGAAGTTAGCTGCTTCTCCATCCTTCAGGATGATCTTCGGCATTTCAAGTCTTTCAACAACGAGCAGTTCAATTGTTGGTCAGACCCTAACAGGGGTATTGCAAGATTTCGGCAGTGATCTTTCCGCCTATATTTCAGGCGGTCTGACTTCTTCGAATGGTTACACCTACTCATTTACCCAACAGGGCGGCACTGGGACTTGGGACTTGACCATCATTGGTTACAGCAGTGGCGGTGGCAGCACTAGCCTCACGATGTCTAACATTACCGCCGACATGAGCGTTGGGTTAAGCAATATCGGGGTAACCGTTTACCCTGTCTTTGCAGGCGGTACCTTAATGTTGAATGCGGGTGACAGTTCGACTCAAGCCTTTAGCGTGCTCAGTTCAGGCGGCACGATTCAGCAGCCCACCTCAGGTTCTGCCACTTTATCCGGTGTGTTTTCTGGTGCGGGTGGTTTAACCTTTATCGGCACTGGCAGCACAATCATGAGCGGTGCCAACACCTATAGTGGTGGCACGACAGTGTCGGGTGGCACCTTAGAAGTGGCTGGTTCTTTGCCCACCGGCACGGGTGATGTATTCGTGGCCTCTGCCGGCACACTGATGGGCACAGGCACGATTGCGGGTAACAGCATTGTGAGTGGTGTGCTTAAGCCGGGTAACTCGCCGGGCTATTTGTCGTTCACTCAAAACTTGACGCTGAATGCTGGTTCAACGTATCAGCAAGATATCGCGGGTGCGACTCAAGCAAGCAGCTCTACTCCTGTGGGTGCTTCAGGCTATTACTCCTTTGTGACTGTGGGTAGTCAATTGACAATTACTTCGGGTGCGACACTCACGCCACGCTTATCAAACCTGTTTAGTACAAGTGAAACGGGTTATGGGAGCAGCATGTACGTACCAGTGCTGGGCGACAAGTTTCGCATCATCACTGCAGGCGGCATCACGGGTCGCTTTACCACACTCACCCAGCCGGCTGAGCTAAGTAGCGGCACACAACTGATCGCGTTTTATAACGTCAACAACAGCAAGAGCGTTGATCTTGTGACGGTGCCAACGTCGTACAGCACGACGTTGAACTCAAGATCCACAAACGCCAAGTCTGTGGCCGGCGTTTTGGATCAGTTGTTGGGTGTAAATAAAGCTGGTACGGCATCGTCCGCGCAAGACTCGTTACTCTACGCCGTAGCGGGGCAAACTGCAGTAAGCCTTCCTACCTTTGCGCAAGCGCTCTCGGGTGAGATTCACGCCGTCTCTGCCGCAACCTTGCCCCAAACGACGCAACGCGTGCAGCAATCGGTACTGGCGCGCCTGGGTGACTATCCAATGGCACCTAGCCAGATCAATCCTGCACTGAACAATGCACTGTTAACAGGCGCCATCAGCGCCACCAACCCTTCGGGGTTGCCGACTGCAAACATAAGTTCGAATCCGGCGGTGAATCCGAATGCCGTCAACGTAACAAGTGCTGCAGTGGCAGATGGCAGAGCGTGGGGCGAGATCGCGTATCAACGCGCAGAGCGCGCGAGCAATAGCGGTGGTAACGGCTACAACAGCAACCTGTACCAAATCGTCACGGGTGTAGATGCGTATTCAAACGCAGAGCTGGGCTTAAAACTAGGCGGGGGCATCTCGTTATCCAACACGACTGTTACGACCACTGGCGGCAACAGTACGATCCAGCAAGGCTCGTTCTTTGTCTACGGCAAAATGTCTGTGCTGCAAGACTATGTGCTGGATGGCATGGCAAGCGTAGGCTTAAGCTCAACCAAGCTATCGCGCAACGACCCCACCGGCTACACAGGCGGGTTTAGCAGCAAAGCGGTGATGGGCAATGATGCGCTGGTGAGCGTTGGGCTCAGCCGTGGATTCGAGTACAGCGACCTGCGCGTCACACCCTACGCACGCCTAAGCTATCAGTATGTTGGTCAAAATTCGTATGACGAAGGTAGTGCCGTTGCAGCACTGAACATCGCTCGCTTTAGCGGTAGCGCAGTGCGTGGTGTGATCGGTGTCGCAGCAGGTTCGTTGAACAAAGACCCGCTCAAAGACGAATACACCTACCGTGCAAACATTGCCGTAGGTGCTGATACCTTAGGCTTATTAAATCCAACGCTTAACACCACGCTCGGTGGTTATTCAAGCAGCGTAACGACGGCGACCGCAGGCTCTGCCTTTGTGCAGGTTGGGTTGTATGGCACAGTCAAGATCGCTGACAATGCTTATGCCTATGCGGGTGTGTCGGGTGAGGCAAGGTCGGGGCAGACGCTTTACGGTGGCAGCGTTGGTTTGCGCTTGGCGTTTTGACGTCAAGTGCTCTGTGCATGCTTGCCCATCGAGGCAATATTTGCCTGACTGTGCGGCCACTCAAACACGCATCTAACTTGTTTGGTCAAAATCGTGTACTACTAGTAGTACAAAATATGCGGGTGTAACGGGGACCGCAGTCAATGAGCAAACCCAAGGGTATCTGGTGGGTTTTGTCAGCTAATTTAGTGCGAACAGAGTACCTATTTAGCTCAACGCTCTTGCCGTCGTTGAGGCAAATGGGCGCGGCTGTGTATAATTCGCCTTGGATTCGTTCAAAACTCCAATCAGCCGCAACTCGCGCGCCTCAGATTGGGCGGTTAGCTCAGTGGTAGAGCACTGCCTTCACACGGCAGGGGTCACAAGTTCGAAACTTGTACCGCCCACCAAAATAATTTACAGAATCAAGCGTTTAAAAGGGCATCAAGCGAGCGATGTGCGTTTGGTATCCTGAAAGTATCCTAAACAGGCTTTTTTGACTGCTATCCATCAGGTCTGAAAATCTGTTGTTATTTACCCAACCACCCCTCCAATACCGCCCCCCTTTGACAGCGCATCTAACACTGAAATCTTGATGAACTCACATGAGTCGCTCAATGTGTCCATTATGGACACCGCACCCTTAATCTTCGGAATCCGCAAGCATCA
>CANKOW010000150.1 GCA_947484295.1 Alcaligenaceae bacterium
ATGGCACTCGTCTCTATGCGCCAGCTTTTGGATCATGCCGCTGAGCATGGTTATGGCATCCCCGCCTTCAACGTGAACAACCTCGAACAGGTTCAGGCCATCATGGAGGCAGCTGCTCAAACCGACAGCCCAGTGATCATGCAGGCCTCAGCAGGTGCGCGCAAATACGCGGGTGAGGGCTTTCTTAAATACTTGATTCAGGCTGCGGTTGAGTCGTATCCAAATATCCCCGTTGTGATGCACCAAGATCACGGTCAATCGCCCAAGATTTGCCAGGGCGCGATCGACCTTGGATTTTCAAGCGTAATGATGGATGGTTCGTTGAAAGAAGACGGCAAGTCGATTGCTGATTACGATTACAACGTTGCGGTCACCAAGCAAGTCGTCGATATGGCACACAAGTTGGGTGTGACGGTTGAAGGCGAGCTTGGCTGTCTCGGTTCACTCGAAACCATGGAAGGTGAGAAAGAAGACGGTCACGGTGCCGATGGCAAACTGACCATGGATCAGTTGTTAACTGACCCCGAGCAGGCTGCCGATTTTGTGCGTCGCACCCAACTCGATGCCTTGGCGATCGCGATTGGCACCAGCCATGGCGCGTACAAATTTACGCGCAAGCCTACAGGCGACATCTTGTCGATTTCGCGTATCAAAGAAATTAACAAACGTTTACCTAATACCCACCTGGTCATGCACGGCAGTTCAAGTGTGCCTCAGGATTTGTTGGCTGAAATCCGTCAGTTTGGTGGCGACATGAAAGAAACCTACGGCGTGCCTGTCGAAGAGATCCAAACAGCCATTAAGTTTGGTGTGCGCAAGATCAATATCGACACCGATATTCGCTTAGCGATGACGGGTGCGATTCGCCGCTTCTTTGCCGAAAACCCCGGCAAGTTTGACCCACGCGAATACCTCAAGCCCGCCCGTGAAGCGGCTAAGGCGATATGCATTCAGCGTTATCAGCAGTTTGGTACTGCAGGCAACGCCAGCAAAATCAAAGTGATCGCCCTGAAAGACATCGCAGGCCAGTACTCGGCAGGCAAGTTGTCTCAGGTCGTACAGTAAAAATGTTGCAGGTTAATCAGTAAAACTTTTCGCAGGTCGTTCAGTCAGGCTATCGTTTTCAGAGGCTTCGCTGCGCAAAGTAAAAAGCCCCTCTCACCAACTCGGTTAGAGGGGCTTTTTGCTATCGCGCCCAGATAGGGCTAGATGGTTTTGTCTCTGTTGCCTTGCAAATATCCTAGCCCGAGCCCATTGTTGCCAACTTTTTGGCAAAAGGACTTTTGTCTTTACAATAGTATTGACAAAGTAAATACAATGGCTATAATCCTAGAACTAGACAACCGCTCTGATATCAATGGCTCGACTTTTGTCTTGAGTCGCAACAAAGCAGTGGCAAACCAGCGTAAGCATGGCGTGAGTTTTGACGATGCCGCAACGGTGTTTGATGACCCATTGTTCATCTTGATCGATGCATCGCGTCATGACGAACAGCGCGAGGCTGTGATTGGCTTCGATCAAACTGGTTGCCTGCTGTTTGTCGTGCACATTGAAGTCGATCACGCGTTCATTCGAATTATTTCTGCCCGACGGGCAGAGCCTGAAGAAGAGGTCTTGTATGCTAAATGATCGACTAAAAGCCCGCCTACAGCAAAGTCGCCCGATGACCTCGATCACCTTAAGAATCCCGGTTGATGTTGTCGATTCTTTAAAGGCCATCGCCCCGCAACGGGGCTTTACGGGCTATCAAACGCTTTTGAAATCCTATCTAAGCGATGGCTTGCGGCGCGACGAAACGCAATGTTTGAGCCCTTCAGCCGCACGCCTAGTCCAAGCCCTTAAAAATCGTGGTGTATCGGCCGAGCTGATCGCCTTGGCCGAGCAAGACTTACAAAAAGGTTAACGCTGTACTTCTTGTTAAAATCACCAAATCTTCAAGATTTAAGCGGGCGGAAGCTCGCTTTCACTTTTTATAGGCTTCGCTGTGGCCCTCACTATCCTTCAGTCTTCGATCCAGTCTTTGCCCCTGTTAGCTCGCGGAAAAGTGCGCGATATGTATGCAGTGGGCGACGACAAGTTGCTGATTGTGGCAACCGATCGAATCTCTGCCTTCGATGTGATTCTTGATGATCCTATCCCTGGCAAAGGTCAGGTGCTCAAAGAGCTCACAGACTTTTGGCTGACTAAGCTCGCGCATGTGTTGCCAAATCATTCAACGGGCATTAACCCTGAAGATGTCGTGACCGCCGCTGAACGTGAGCAGGTGGTGGGTCGTGCGGTCGTGGTCAAACGCTTAAAGCCGATTTTGGTCGAAGCCGTCGCACGTGGTTATTTGATTGGCTCGGGCTGGAAAGATTACCAAGCGAGCGGCTCAGTCTGTGGCATCGCGTTGCCGGCCGGGCTCAAGCAAGCCGGTAAGTTGCCCACGCCGATTTTTACGCCAGCTGCCAAAGCAGAGTTTGGTTTGCATGATGAGAATGTTGACTTTGATTACGTGATTAAAGAAATCGGTCTTGAAATGGCTGAACGCATTCGCGAAATCACCTTGCGTTTGTACTCTGAGGCAGCAACGTTTGCCGCGACCAAAGGCATCATGATTGCTGATACCAAGTTCGAGTTCGGGCTAGATGCTAACGGCACCTTGCATTTGATGGATGAGGTGCTCACGCCCGATTCATCGCGCTTTTGGCCTGCCGATGGCTATCGCGAAGGCATTAGCCCTCCATCCTTTGATAAGCAATTTGTACGCGATTATCTTGAAACGCAGCCTTGGGGTAAGACACCGCCTGCACCCAGATTGCCTGCGGACGTGATCGCTAAAACTGCCGCTAAGTATCGTGAGGCACTTGATCGTTTGGTGGCCTAAGGCCTGAGTGTTACGACCGTTACATCGTTTGTTGCGGGTTCAACCTTTTATAGGGCTTTGATATGTCCTCTACTTCTAATGCAGCCACCAACGCCAAGGCATCACCTGCTGTTGGTGCTGACATCAAATCCACAGGCGCAGCCTCGCCGATTGTTGGCGTCGTCATGGGCTCTTCGAGCGATTGGGAAGTCATGCAACACGCTGTCAGTATGCTTAAGGATTTTGGCATCGCCTGTGAAGCACGTGTCGTGTCGGCCCATCGTATGCCGCAAGATATGGCCGAGTATGGTTCGGCGGCAGCGAGTCGTGGCTTACGTGCCATTATTGCTGGAGCTGGTGGCGCGGCGCATTTACCTGGCATGATGGCGGCACTCACTGAGGTGCCAGTTTTTGGCGTGCCAGTGCCTTCTAAATATTTGCGTGGCGAAGACTCGTTGCTATCCATTGTGCAAATGCCAAAGGGTATTCCTGTTGCGACCTTTGCAATTGGTGAGGCCGGTGCGGCAAACGCGGCGTTGCACGTGATTGCAAATTTAGCCACCACCGATAGCGCGTTGCGTGAGACATTACGTGCGTTTCGTGCACGTCAAACCGAAGCGGCGCGCGCCATGAAGGTGCCTCTGTGATCGTACCGGGTGAGTGGTTGGGGTTGATGGGTGGTGGCCAGCTAGGTCGTATGTTTTGTCAGGCGGCGCAGTCGTTGGGGTATCGCGTAGCAGTGCTTGACCCTGCACCCGATGGCCCCGCGGCCTCAGTCGCTGATATACATATTCAGGCTGAGTATGATGATGAAGAGGGATTGCTTCGCTTAACTCGCCAATGTCGGGCGGTTACCACTGAGTTTGAGAACGTGCCGGCCACCAGTTTAAAAATTTTGGCCAAACATTGTCGCGTTACCCCTGGTGCGCAGGCCGTAGAAATCGTGCAAGACCGGATCACCGAAAAAGCTTTCATCGCCAGCCAGGGTGTGGCAGTCGCACCCTATGCGCCAATACGTTCGGCAGATGACTTGCGCGCAGCCGGTGAGCATTTGTTTCCAGGAATTTTAAAAGTTGCCCGCCTGGGCTATGACGGCAAAGGTCAGGCGCGTGTGCGCACGTGCGCTGAGGCCTTGGTGGCCTTTGAAGAATTTGGCGCCGTTCCTTGTGTGCTTGAAGCGATGCTCGATCTACAAGAAGAACTATCGGTGGTGATGGCACGCGGGCTCGACGGCCAGTGCAAAGTGTTTCCGGTGGCCTCAAACGTTCATGATCACGGCATTTTGGCGGTCTCGACAGTGGATAGCCAGCCAGCCGCCGCGGCACAACGTGCAACCGAAGCGGCGCTTGCGATTGCCAATGGCTTGAAGTACCAAGGCGTGTTGTGCGTTGAGTTTTTTATCTTGCGTGACGGCCAGTTGTTGGTCAACGAAATTGCACCGCGCCCACACAACAGCGGTCACTACACCATGAACGCTTGCGTCACGAGTCAGTTTGAACAGCAAGCGCGCGTGATGGCGCGGCTACCCTTAGGCAGCACGCAATTATTAGCGCCTGTGGTGATGCTCAATATTTTGGGCGATGTTTGGTATACCGACGACACCGATGTCCAAACCGAGCCCGATTGGTCGGGTGTGCTGGCGGTGCCGGGTGCGTCGCTGCATTTGTATGGCAAGCGCGAAGCCCGCCGAGGCCGCAAAATGGGCCACGTGAATTGCGTGGGCAATACGCTGCCTGAGGCGATTGCCGCCGCCAATCAGATCGTTAACGTGCTGCGCTTACCCCTCGCTGCCTGACATGTCAGAGCGTGGCCAACCTGTTTTGAGTGCAAGCGCAGTCGAGATTGCTCTCGCGATCGAGGTCTTGGCGCAGCAAGGCTTGGTTGCCTTTCCAACAGAAACTGTTTACGGTCTAGGGGCCGACGCTGAAAGTGCTTTAGCGGTCGAACGCATTTATCAGGCAAAAGGCAGGCCCTTTAATCACCCGGTGATTGTGCATGTCACACCTGAGGCTGATTTGTTGTATTGGGCGGCGAGTGTACCGCCTGAGGCCCAGCAGTTGATCGATGCGTTTTGGCCAGGGCCTCTCACACTGATTTTGAAGCGCGCTGCACACATCTCTTCAGTTGTCAGCGGTGGGCAAGATAGCATTGGATTGCGTTGCCCTTCGCATCCGGTCGCACAGGCTTTGTTGCGTGGGTTTGCTGCGACGCGTGCGTCAGGTCAAGGCGGCGTGGCTGGCCCATCGGCCAACAAGTTTGGTCAAGTATCACCCACCACCGCCGAGCATGTGCGCAACGAATTTGCTGAACTGGTTGCGCAAGGTATGCCGGTGCTTGAAGGAGGTGCGAGCGATGTTGGCATCGAATCCACAATCGTTGACTTATCGCGCCTTAATCAAGGTGTGGGGCCAGTGCTGTTGCGCCCTGGGCATATTACCGCCGCTCAACTTGCCGAAGTCTTAAATCAAGAGGTCGCAGCACCCGACGCGCGGGCACCACGTGTCTCGGGCGCGTTAAAGTCGCATTACGCACCGCATACGCCCTTGCGCTTGGTGCGTGCGCCCGAGTTGGAAAGTGTGCTGGCGACTCAAACTGCCAAACTCGCACCAGAGCAGCGTATTGCTGTCGTAGTGCATACGGCTCAGCGTATTGCGCCTGCTTCGAACGAGAGGCTTGATTGGATCACTCTACCCAACGACCCTGCAGCCTATAGTCGCGTGTTGTATGCCACCCTGCGTGCGCTAGACCAGCAGGGGTACAGCCAGTTGCTTTGGCAAACGCCCCCGACAGGGCTTGAGTGGGCAGGGGTTCAAGACCGGCTTGGCCGAGCTGCTGCTGGTTTTAGCTGAGCATCGCGTTTTTCAGGCGACTGCTAGAGTGTCCGACGATCAAGGTCGGACTCAGTGATCACGGTGTCGTCCAAAGATCGCAGTGGAGCTCAACTATCAAGCTTCTATCCAACGATGATGAATTCAACGATAACATTCGATCTTTAATTTGTATTACAAGTTAGACAAATAAATCATTTTTGTATAATATGTGATATGCCCAGTAAAAAACAACCTGTTTATCCAAACGAAGAAAAGCTTCTGACTGAGCTTGGTGAGCGACTACGCCTTGCACGAATGCGGCGTAAGTTTTCATCAGAGACTGTCGCTGCACGATCGTCCATTTCACGCATGACGCTTTATCGTGTCGAGCGAGGCGACCCCTCTGTCTTGATGGTTACGTATTTGAGGGTGCTGGCCACCTTGCAACTAGAAGATGATTTGGGTCTGATCGCTAAAGAAGATCGCCTCGGTCGCAGTTTGCAAGATCTTGACTTGCCTCACGGAAGAACCCCACATGCCCGTCGAACAACTTGAAGTCTGGCTGGACGCACAGTTCTGCGCAAAGCCAATACTGGTCGGGTCCATCTCAAATGATCATGGGCAGTTGCGCTTTGAGTACTCTAAAGATTGGCTAACCTACTCTGGTCGCTTTGCGATTGATCCAGACTTACCCTTGAGTCCAGGGGTTTATTTTCCAAATAAAGACGCTGGTAACTTTGGATGTTTTTTAGATGGTTCTCCCGATCGTTGGGGGCAAACGTTAATGAAACGTAGAGAAATGCTCGAGGCCCAAGATGAAAAGCGCAAACCTCGAAATTTATATGAGTGGGATTTCATGGCCGGCGTCCAAGACCTCACGCGGCAAGGGGCCTTGCGTTTGCGTTCAACGTCGCAAGAGCAATTTGTCAGTCAGCACCGCCTGTCTGCACCACCTCTCGCGCAGTTGGCTGAGCTCGAACTCGTTGCTAAAGAACTGAGTCACAAACGTATCGACAATCTGAGCGCTTTGCGTCGCTGGCTCAGTGTTCTTGTCGCACCAGGCGCTTCGCTGGGCGGTGCGCGCCCGAAAGCAAATTTTACCCAGACCGATGGCTCTTTGTGGATTGCGAAGTTTCCGTCGCGCGAGGATGACATGGATATTGGTGGATGGGAGGGCGTTGTGCATGCGCTTGCCTTACAAGCCAGGCTTGATGTGCCCGATGCCAGGGTATTTAAATTCGGCAAATATTTTCACACGTTTTGCGTCAAGCGCTTTGATCGGTTGAAGGGGCGGCGGGTTTTCTACGCCTCGGCCATGACACTGTTAGGGCGACAAGACAGTGAGGGTAGTAGTTATGTGGACCTTGCAAGATTGCTGTTAACGCTAGGCAATCCAGTAACGCTTAAGCACGATCTTGAACAGATGTTTCGTCGCGTCGTGTTTAATGTTTGCGTATCTAACCGCGATGACCATTTACGAAATCATGGTTTTCTGTTTGACGGAAAAAACTGGCGTCTGTCGCCGGCCTTTGACGTCAATCCAAATTTAGCAAAGGCCGAGCATGTGCTAAATCTGGATGCCATGACGAATCGACCTGATTTGGAGCTCGCCGCGAGTACCGCTTCTTACTACGATCTCAACGCCTCACAGGCGCAAAGAATCATTCTTGAAGTGAAGTCGGTTGTGCAGACCTGGAAATCGCAAGCGCGAAGTTTGAAACTGAGCTCTGCAGAGATTGCACTAATGGAACCCGCATTTGATTTATAAGAATCAAAAAAAAACAGCGTCCGCACTTAAGTACGCACGCCGCTTTTGAACGAACAGTGAAACTGGTTTAGAAGAACGCTTGAATCCCCGTTTGCGCGCGACCTAAAATCAGGGCGTGCACATCGTGGGTGCCTTCGTAGGTATTCACAACTTCAAGGTTGACCAAGTGGCGGGCCACGCCGTACTCATCCGAAATACCGTTGCCGCCCAACATGTCGCGCGCCATGCGGGCGATGTCAAGCGACTTGCCGCATGAGTTGCGCTTCATGATTGAGGTGATTTCAACCGCAGCTGTGCCTTCGTCTTTCATGCGGCCTAAGCGCAGGCAGCCTTGCAAGGCGAGTGTGATCTCGGTTTGCATATCGGCCAGTTTTTTCTGGATCAGTTGGTTAGCCGCCAAGGGGCGACCAAACTGCTTGCGGTCAAGCGTGTACTGCCGTGCCATGTGCCAGCAGAATTCTGCAGCACCGAGTGCGCCCCAGGCAATTCCGAAGCGCGCTGAGTTCAAGCAGGTGAAGGGGCCTTTCAGGCCAGACACGCCAGGTAGCATTTGTTCGTCGCCAATCTCGACACCTTCCATGACGATTTGGCCTGTGATTGAGGCGCGTAAACCGACTTTACCGCGGATAGCAGGTGCAGACAGACCCTTCATGCCCTTCTCAAGGATGAAGCCGCGAATACGACCGTCGTAGTCACCGCCTACGCACTTGCCCCACACAACGAATACGTCTGCGATCGGCGAGTTCGAAATCC
>CANKOW010000151.1 GCA_947484295.1 Alcaligenaceae bacterium
AACTAATTGCTTTGTCAATTCGACCGCGGTTAATTTTTCATCCGCTTCAAACGGATTAAATATGCCCCGATGTCCGCCGGCTTCAATGCCTTGCGCCACAATAAAATCAGCACCAGCCTTTTGAACTGCCATTGCCTCTTTAAGACTTGTCGCTGTTATTCCAACAGCAATTCCTAACGAGCGCGCTCTCGCCATGATGCTCGGCGACGGGAATCCAAAATGGAAAGTTAAAAGGTCTGGGCAGTGTTCCCACACAGGTTTAAGTTGCTCTTCAAAGTCGGGATAAAACGGCGCCTGAGGGATGGTTAATGAATACTCGCCTGCAAGGGGTAAATTTTTTAATGCTTCAAGGGCTTTTTGTTGAACAGCTTGTGCGGGTAAGTCAACCGGGCTGAAGACAAAAAAATTGGCATTAATAGGGCCCTCTGTTAATGCTCTTGTGGCCGCTAAGTCTTCGCTGATTTTTTGTGCGGTGCTGTAAGCGAAACCGAAGCTACCAACGCCACCTGCATTAGAAACCTCCGAAGCAAGCCTTGGATTGTTAATGCCGCCAGCCATGGGCGCCTGAATAATCGGGAGACTTAACTTAGAAAAGCTGAACATGGCGACTCCACTGAGTATCGTTTAAAGGTATTCATGATCACTTCCTAAAAATCTGAGCCCAGTCGGACTTCATGCTGACGACTAGCCAGTTTCGTATCGCTGCCTCGTCTAAGGCCTTATCGAGGCGACCAATTGATGACTTGCGATCGTACGCAACTTCACGCTCATTATCTGTGTGATGAATAATGACGCCAAGCCGAGCGCCCGAGCCGGCAGTCACCCACTGAAGCATTTCTAGATCGCCGTCTGAATTACCAAACGCAGCGATTGGACGACGGCCGATGAACTGGTGAATGGCGACAGGCTTTTCTGCCTTATCGTCGATAAAATTTATTTCGGGTAGTCGTATTAACTCAGGGATGCCATTGCGCGATACGAGTTTCGTTTTGATTGAGCTCCCGATGACTTGCTCGGGCGGGATACCATATATGCGTTCAGACCATGGGCGCATGAATTCAACGCCACCTCCTGACACAATATAGTTTTTAAATCCATGCATCTTAAAATAGCTGAGTACTTCAAGCATAGGCAGATACACCATCTCTGTGTAGGATCGCTTATGTGTCGGATGCACCGCTGTAGACAACCAGTCGGATACGATCTTGGAGTAGTCAGTGGTACTCATCCCGGCATGAGTTGCGGTGGTTAATTTAAGCAGTCCGTCTTCGCCTTGCTGCCGCAGTTCCAGTAGATCGCCCTCAAGCGCGGCTTGAAAAGGTTGCGTGACACGCCATTCAGGATGCTCAGGCGCCAACGCCTTCACTCGATCAATCGCAAACACCAATTGAACATAGTTTGGCTGCTCGCTCCAAAGCGTGCCATCGTTATCAAACACAGCAATCCTCTCCTGAATCGGTACAAAATCTGGCGAGCCGGTTTGAGTAGTCTTGTTGATAAAACTGATGATCGATTGTTTAACATGCCCATTACGCCAAGAGGGTAAAGGATCTGCCGCATACGCGGTGCTTAGACTGAGGAGCAGAATGCTAATCGTTCGAATAATGAGATTTTTCATAACTTGTGGGGAATCGACTAGAGTTTGGGGATGTCTGAGTTGACTTGGTGTGATGGAGTTGCGCTGGCTATCCTTTAACCGCTAGCACTGTGATGGCGCGTTCTCTAAGCGCAAGAGGCTAGTTTTTCGCTCTAAGCCGCCGGCATAGCCCGTCAGGCTACCGTTTGCGCCAATGATTCGATGACAGGGGACCACGATGCTCCAGGGGTTTTTTCCAATCGCGGCGCCTACCGCGCGCACTGCCTGCGGTTTTTTGATCCGGGTCGCCAATTCGCCGTAGCTAGTTGTCTGTCCAAAGGGAATCAACTGCAGTTCTCGCCAAACCGCTTGTTGAAACTCGGTTCCCCAAGGAGTTGAAAGAGGCGATTTAAATTCACGTAGAGTGCCTTCGAAATAAGATTGGATTTCGCTCGCGCACTGGTCTAACCATTTTTGCGATTGTACCGCTTGCCAACAGGTGATGTCAGGATGGTGTCGTTGATTTTCAAACCAGAGACCCTTAATCCCCTCAACACCGGCTGCGATGAGGATCTGACCAAGGGGTGAGCCTACATACTTGTATTGAAATGTCATCAAAATACCTCATGTACTCGGGTAGCGATGACAGTCTAACAAATGGTCATTCACCATCCCTGAGGCTTGCATAAATGCATAGCAAATAGTTGAACCGACAAATTTGAATCCCGCCTTCAGTAAAGCCTTGCTCAGCGCGTCGGATTCAGCGGTCGTTGCTGGAATCTCAGTCATTGAGAGGCGCCTATTTAGAATGGTTTTGTGATTCACAAATTGCCAGACAAACTGGCTAAATTCATGATCATCGTTTTGAAGCTTCAGGTAAGACTTTGCGTTTGTAATGGTTGAGGTAATTTTTAATCTATTACGAACAATCCCAGGGTTATTTAAAAGTTCTTGTATCTTTTTATCGTCGTATGTTGCAATTTTTTCAGGCTCAAATTCATCAAACGCTCGTCGGTAATTTTCACGTTTTTTTAATACAGTCGACCAAGACAGCCCCGCCTGAGCCCCCTCTAAAATCAGCATTTCAAACAGGGCGCGATTATCCCAAACGGGTACCCCCCATTCGGTATCGTGATAGTCGCGGTAAAGGTCGAAACCTTCACACCAAGGGCAGCGTTTCATTTGGTTAAGTCAATGGCATAAGCATAATGGGATTTTTTCACGGAGGCAGAACAGTTGAGCTATTGCTAGTCTAGCGTAACACCGCCAACTAGGATGATTTAACCGAGAGCACAGGATTTTTCAACTGTAGATGATTGCCCGAGGCAGAATTGACCAATGAAAAGGAGTCGCTGAGCCTACGGTGTTTTTTCAAAGCTCGTCAGTTTAAAGATATATGGTCCAGTTTCTGTATTCCGATGAAGACCATACATATTTAAGTAAGACTCAGTTGCGACACCCTGACCATTGCGTTCGCGACTGTAGGCCACGAACCCCGCTGAACCGCTTGCAGTAATTTCAATCCAATAACGATTTTTTTCTTTCAACTCCTTTTCATTTTTAATTGGGATAGAAAGCCACTGTTCACCGATCGGAAGAGTGCGACTATCGATCAGGGCTAAATTAGCCAAAACAGACCCAGGTCGCCCATCGTTATCGTTCAGTAGAAGTATACGGATGTCGCCAGTCTGTGCTGAATCCCTGCGCCAGCGAAGCGTCAAGTTGCTTAAGCGAACCGACCCGTTGCCAGTTGAAAAGGATGCGGCTATCTTGATGCCATCAGAGACTGGATCTAAACCAAAAATCGGATTGGTTGTGCTGTCAAATAAAGTCTCAGCCTTAAGCGGAACCGATATCAGAAATACCGACCCTGCCAATAAAGTTACAACTATCAAACAACTGACCCGTCGTAGTCCGCGTTTGCTTAAAGCCAACAAGTTCGCCATATTTTTTCCAACTGAAGAAGGGTGCCTGTGTGATGAAAAGCCGAACAGTGATGGAGCGTAGGTCAAATTCAAGAAGGCCTCGGTAGTTTGCGGATCCCTCAGGTGAAAACGTTAATACTAATTAGTTATAAAGAAATTATAAAAATGTTGTTTTAGTTTTAATGAGTTTTTATTAAGCTGTTGGATTATTCGGATGTGCCGTTCCGGATAGCGTTTCTGTAGCCGGCCTCGCCAAGATGAGATATGTCGAAAATTTATGTGATTCATGAGAATTCCGCTTGGGTAGAGCCGCTGCAAGCAGCTTTTCAAGAACTAAAGTTACCTTACGAAGAGTGGTTTCTGGACGAGGGCAAACTGGATCTGTCCGTGCCGCCGCCTGAGGGGGTTTTCTACAACCGAATGAGTGCCTCATCGCACACGCGCGATCACCGCTACGCGCCCGAGTACACGGCAGCAGTGCTGTCTTGGCTTGAGTCTCACGGTCGGCGTGTCGTAAACAACAGCCGCGCCCTGCAGCTTGAGATTAGCAAGGTTGCACAGTATGTTGCTTTGCAAAATTACGGGGTCAAGACCCCCCGCACCATCGCTGCAGTCGGCAAGCAGCACATCATCGAAGCCGCCCGCCAGATGACCGGCTCATTTATCACCAAACATAATCGTGCAGGCAAAGGGCTGGGCGTAAAACTGTTCCATCATATCGATGCCCTACAGGGCTATGTAAACAGCGCGCAGTTCGAACCCTCGATCGACGGTATCACGCTGATCCAGCAATACATTCGCGCACCGCAGCCTTTCATTACGCGCGTCGAATTCGTAGGCGGCAAATTCCTGTATGCCGTGCGCGTGGATACTTCGCTGGGGTTTGAGCTCTGTCCAGCGGACGTCTGCCAGATCGGTGATGCTTTTTGTCCGGTGGGCGAATCTGCACCCGAGGCACCTGCGCCACGCTTTCAGATCATCGAGGATTTTGACAACCCCATCATCCAGCGTTATCAGCGCTTCATCGCCGAAAACGGGATAGGGATTTCCGGAATTGAGTTTATTGTTGATGAGGCAGGTGAGATCTACACCTACGATGTCAATACGAATACCAACTACAACAGCGACGCTGAAGCTGCCGCCGGGCTGTACGGTATGCGTGCGATTGCCCGATATCTTGGGCAGGAGTTGCATGCGCTGAATGCCCGCTGGGCAAGTGTTCACGGGTCTGCAGCCATTGCCTGAACACAGGGGCTTTGGAATTTGGCAACAGGCTAGATGTTGGTTTGCCCTTCAATGACAATGTGAACTTGCCCTCCAATCCACACCACTCCATCACTTCCTGCTTTGACGGCTACGAGACCTAAACGGCAAATGCTTGTACCTTGCGCAACAAAGTAAGGTTTTTGAAGGCGACCCATCGATTGCATCCATTTGGCGATTGCGGCATTCAGCGATCCTGTTATGGGATCTTCGCTCATTCCACTTGAGGGCGCGAGCATACGCACTTCGTAGTCACACTCGCTACCCGCAGCATGTGGCGCAAACAATCCAATAGCTTTGAATGTTGGCCATCTGACCTTTGATGAATCTGCCGCGAGCACATCAGTGACAGATTTAAGTTCAAAAAACTGCCACGTGGGTCCGTTGCAAAGCTCGGCTGTATTGATTATTGCATTGGCTGGAATTTCAAGCGTACGCAAAATGTCCAATCGATGAGCAGGATCCATATCGTTGATTGTTGTGGGGGGCGCCGCAAAGGACATCGTTGGAGCTTGAGAAATGTCTATCTCAATAATTCCAACTCCGCATTCTTGACGCACAACTCCTGAAGCTTTAGGTTTTCCTCCTGTGTGCAACCAAGATGCGCAGCTACCTAAAGTTGGGTGTCCCGCAAATGGCATTTCTCGGACGGGCGTAAATATTCGCACACGGTAATCTGCTGCAGGATCAGTTGGCGGGAGAAGGAATGTTGTCTCAGCAAGATTGGTCCACGCAGCAAATCTTTGCATTTGCTCATCGCTCAGGCCATCGGCATCAACAACGATCGCTAACCCGTTGCCTTGGAGTGGAGCGGGGCTAAACACATCACATTGAATAAACCTACGAGCTTTCATGGTTGACCTTACAGAGAAATTGCTGACCGATGGAATTGAACGATCTGCCACACGTCTCCACGCTTAGCGAATACGAATGACGTTCTACCTCGGCGCTTAGAGTTCGTGAGAGTACACAATGAACCCCATATGTTTGGCAACCTTGTCATACAGCGCTCGGCCAGCAATATTGGACTCTTGTGTTTGCCAATAGACGCGGGTAGATCCAGCTTTTAGAGCGGCGTCATAAACAGCCTGAATTAATTGGCGCCCAACACCGGTGCCGCGAAGATCTTTATTCACGTAAAGATCTTGCAAATAACACACAGCACTGACTCGCGTTGTACTGCGATGGAAAATAAAATGTACGAGACCGATCAGTTGGCCATTTTGCTCAGCGACAAAAGCATGCACTGGTTCGTGGTGATTAAAAAATCGTGCCCACGTTGTTTGAGTAATGTTCAAGTCGAGGGCCGAAGTACCTTGCCGCCCATAGAAAGCGTTGTAGCCATCCCAAAGGAGTAACCAAGCTTCGTAATCTGTATTCGTGATGGGCCTAATGCGCAGAAGGTTGGCATTTTTCAGCATACCTAGTCGAGCTTGGTGTTAGTCCGTTTGAGGATGACAGAATAAAAGTCACTTTCCTTGGCGAGCATGGTGCTGAGCTCCTTTGGCGAGCTTACAGAGACGTCCATTGCCAGACTTTCAATTTTCTTTTGAATCTGGCCATCTTTTTGTATCTCAGCGATGGCGCGATTGAGTTTGGCGGCTGCATCGGGCGGCGTGTTGACTGGCGCGAATACCGCTGTCCAGGTTCGGATACCAAAATTCGGTACGCCACCTTCTGCAACGGTAGGAATATTGTTCAAGGTACTACTGCGCTCGGGTCCCGTGGTCGCGATGAGTTTGATTCGCCCCTCTTTGACCTGCTCCATCATATTACCGACTAAGGAGGTGATCATGACATCGACGCGTCCCGCAACGAGATCATTGAGTGCTACACCGGCACCTTTATAGGGAATGTGGAGCATGTTGATCTTGGCGGCATCGTTTAGCGCCTCTGCGGCTAAATGCTGAGCCGAGCCGTTTCCCGAAGACGCAAAATTCACCTTATTTGGGTTGGCTTTTGCATACTTGATCAGCTCACTAATACTGTTGATCCCAATATTGGCGGACACTAAGACGCCCATGGATTGGGTGGTCGCTAACGAGACGGGTTGAAGGTCTTTCAGAACGTCATAGGTCGGGTTTTTATGCAAAAGCGGTGTGATGACAGTGGCGGGCGTGCCCCAAAACAGGGTGTAGCCGTCTGGCGGCGCTTTAATGACTGATTCCGTGCCAATGAGTGTGCCAGCACCTGCACGGTTTTCGACCAAAACAGGCTGACTAAGCTTAGTGCCAAGTTCTTGGGCAAAAAATCGGGCCACGATGTCGGTCGGCCCGCCTGGCGCATAGGCCACGACGATACGAATGGGTTTGTTGGGATATTCTGGGCTGGCAGAGGCTTGCTGAGCGGCACAAAGCGGCAAAATTGCAAGCGCGGCGCGAGTGATTATTTTTTTAATATTCATGCTGGTCTCCTGTGTAGGGCATTGTACGGAACCTGTCGGGGTCCGGTCCAGGCAAGGGCGATCTGCGTCAACAGCAGGGGGGCAGTTTCAGATGGTGGCCCGGGGCGGAATCGACCGAAGCTTGAGGATGTCCAATCCTAGGCGTCATCAATTAGTAAACCTCGTCGTGATCCCCAACATTGATTGGAATGATTTCATTCTCTGTAATGATGAGTTCAAGCGTAATCCTGCACTTCAGGTTGATCGAGACGCTGTGTAAACCGGCGAGCTTTCCTTTGAGACTATGTAGTCGAAGGGAAGGGTGATGAGGGTTTACCGTTAACAGCTCAAGGGTCTTGGTGTACTGAGTCAGTGCGTTTGGGTGTTGCTTAATGAATTTGGCAGCCTTGCGGTTGTATTGTTCTGTGAAAATTAACTGCCAAGTCATGCCGCCAACTTTGCGTTCAGCTTATTGATACGACGAATGTGTTGGGCAACCGTTTCTTTCACATAGCGGCCAGCGTCGAGGTCGGCTTTAGATTCAGCAAGCGCGGCTTCAAGCTCGCATTCCCGAAGATATTGATAGTGTTCTTCGCTCATTACAATGTACTTAACTTGCCCGCGAACGGAAACTGCAACTTCAGGTTGCTTGGCGAGGGCTTCCTCAATCGCTTTCACCCCTTTGGTTTTGAGGTCGTTTGCAGAGATTGTGCTCATGATGAATTCCTGATTAACATTACTAATAGTATAGTCAATCGCACGATTAAAAGCACTATCAATCATCTTACAGCTCACATCTTGCTAAAGCCTGCAACCTTTGGAAGTATTTGGGGGTTAGAGGATCGCAAAGGTGCGAATTATTACAAGCTAATAATTGCTCACGCAGCCATGCGCGATCTTGCTGAAGCTGAAAGCTATTTGAGGTGTGATCGTCATCATCGTTAGCCTCACGGATGTAAGGCTTGGGTTCTGATAAGGTACTGCGGGCATTAGGCAGTTGT
>CANKOW010000152.1 GCA_947484295.1 Alcaligenaceae bacterium
TCAAAAGAAAACGTCGTCGAGCGTGTGCTTGAACTCACCAAGGGCAAAAAAGTGCCGGTGGTGTATGACGGCGTCGGTAAAGACACTTGGATGACTTCACTCGACTGCTTGCAGCCGCGTGGTTTGATGGTCAGCTACGGCAACGCCTCAGGCGCGGTTGATGGTGTCAACCTAGGCATTTTGGCCGCAAAGGGTTCGCTGTATGTCACGCGTCCCTCGTTGGCTGCACACGTCGGTACACCCGAAAAAATGCAAGCCGCTGCAGACGAACTGTTTGGCCTGGTCTTGAAAAAGAAAATCAAGATGCGTATCGACCAGCGTTATCCGCTTGAGCAAGCTGCTGAGGCACAAGCTGCCTTGGCCGCTCGTCAAACGACTGGCGCGACGATCTTTACGCTTGAGTAAATCAACTTGCGCGATGCTTTCGCGCAGTCTTGGATACAGAAAGTCAAAAGCCCTTTTGCATTGATGCAAGAGGGCTTTTTTTATAACGACTGGCTTTGATCTATCTGTGCCTGCATTCTGGCTCTAAGGCGCTAAGATCAAAGTTATTCATGCTTGAGAAAAAAAAAGGCGGATTGCCTAAGCCTTCACGCTTTCGCTTCGTGGTGATAACGCGTCACACGTTCGACTTCGTTTTTTGAACCAAGCACCACGCTCACACGCTGATGTAGTGTCGTAGGCTGAATATCTAAAATGCGCTGTTCGCCATTGGTAGCGGCGCCGCCAGCTTGCTCAACCAACATGCTCATTGGGTTGGCTTCATACATCAAACGTAGCTTGCCTGGCTTGTTGGGCTCGCGTGAATCCCAAGGGTACATAAAGATACCGCCGCGCGTCAGCAAGCGATGCACATCGGCCACCATCGAGGCAATCCAACGCATATTAAAGTCTTTATCGCGCGTGCCTGTTTTGCCAGCCAGCAGCTCGTCGACGTACTTGCGAACAGGTGGCGCCCAGTGGCGCATGTTCGACATGTTGATTGAAAATTCTTTGGTGTCTTCAGGGATACGCATATTTTCGCTGGTCATGATCCACGAGCCCATTTCGCGATCAAGCGTAAAACCCACCACACCCTGACCAATGGTTAAGACCAACGTGGTTTGAGGCCCGTAGACCGCGTAGCCCGCCACGACCTGCGTGCTGCCAAGCTGCAAGAAATCTTGCTCTGTGACTTCGCGGCCAGAGGCTGAAGCGGGTGCGCGCAACACTGAAAAAATGGTGCCGATCGAGACGTTGACGTCAATGTTTGACGAGCCATCGAGTGGATCAAACAATAATAAAAACTCGCCCTTAGGATAGCGATTAGGAATCAGATGGATGGTTTCCATTTCTTCGGATGCCATCGCAGCTAAATGACCGCCCCACTCATTGGCCTCTAGCAAAACTTCGTTAGACATGACGTCTAATTTTTTCTGCACCTCGCCTTGCACGTTCTCGCTTTCAAGGCTGCCTAACACGCCACCCAACGCGCCTTTACTCACGGCATGGCTAATTGTTTTACAGGCGCGCGAAACGGTTTCGATCAACAAACGAACTTCTGCACTGAGCGCCTGGGTTGAGCGTTGTTGTTCAACAAGATATTGAGTAAGTGTTTTACGTGTCATGAGGGTTTTAATCAACGATATCAAGTGAGGGTTAACGGAACGGTAATCACAGCGCTAGCGCCTTTGAAACAATCTCCAGTGTATTACGCGAGAGCCCTTTGTGTGTGGCCACGCGCTGCAATTGGACGCGCATCTGTGCTTGCACGCTTGGGATAAAGCGGGCCCAGTGATCAAAGGCACGCGCCAGACGCGCAGCAATTTCAGGGTTGATGGCATCGAGCGCTAAAACCTGCTCGGCCCAAAAGCGATAGCCACTGCCATCTTCTGCGTGCAGGCCGCTGGGGTTGCCGAGACAAAACATAAAGATCACAGCGCGGGCCCGATTGGGGTTGCGTAAGGTGAAGGCGGGGTGCGCCATCAAAGCTTGAATGCTGGCAACGGTGGCTTTAGGCGAGGCAGCCTGAACGCCAAACCATTTGTCCACCACTAAAGCATCGTGCTGCCAGGCATCGTAAAAACGCTTGATGACCTCAAGAGCTTTGTCGCTAGGGGCCTCTTGCACGCTTATCGAAAACGCTGCCATGCGGTCTGTCATGTTCGTAGCTTGATCAAACTGCTGTAAGACCAGGGCGTTTGCTTCTGACTGAGGGCGTGTGATCGCAGCCTCTGCAGCCGTGCCTAGGCTTTTGGCACCCGCTTCTGATGTCTCAGCTTCGAGTGACGGTTTTGTATTTTCCCGCAAAGCCCCGTCGCCGGTTACGAGATACGACAGCGCCAAATTCTTTAAGGCGCGCCGCCCGGCAGGCAAGGGGGCTGGCGAGTAATCTCCGGGGGTAGACTGCGCTCCATAAACAGCTTGCAAGGCACTGCGGCAAGCGCCTCCCAAAGCGGTGCGCAAAGCACGTCGTGCCACCGATACCGCCAACGGATCCATTGGCGTCATGCGCTCAGTCAACGTTTTTTCACCGGGTAGACTCAAGGCACGCGCTCGAAAACCCGAGTCAAGCGCCGGGTCGTTTAACGTGGCGGCCCAAGCGTTCAACACGATGGCATCCACCGTGCCGGTCGTGCCCGTCAGCCGCCAGTGTTGCGCCATTTTCAAAATTTGACGCGAGGCAAGTTCTTGGCCGGCCTCCCAGCGCACAAAGGCATTGGTATCGTGGGCGCTTAACAAGGCTAAGTCTTGGTCTTGATAGGTGTAGTCAATGATCACTGGGGCCGAGAAGTCACGCAGCAATGAGGGCACCGGTAACGAGGCTACATCATGAAGCACCCAGGTCTGGCTGGCTTGCTTTAACTCAAGTAACACCTGGTGCAGAGTTTGATCACCGACCGATTCAGGCGACCTTTGTTGTGTGGTCTGGTCAGGCAACGTAAACGTTAAAGGTTTACCTTGCTGATCCAGCAAGCCAACTTTAACGGGGATGTGAAACGGCAGTTTTTCGAGACCCGACTGCTTCTCGACGCCAACAGGCGCGCATGTTTGCGATAGCGTCAGCGTGCACTGTTGCAGCGCTTGGTTGTAATGAAGTGTGACGTGAACTCGTGGCGTACCCGCCTGGCGATACCAACGTCTGAATATATCGAGGCTTACGCTATCCAGACTCGTGCTCGCTGTTTTGGCGCGATCCGGTTCGGTGCTATCGGGCTCTAGAGTACCCAGCGTTGAGGATTTGTCTGAGGGGTCTTGCTGATACGCCCACTGCATCGCATCAACAAAATCATCACACGTGACAGCCTGGCCGTCGTGACGCCTAAAGTACTCATCCATGCCGGCGCGAAACGCCTGTTCGCCCAGCAAGGTGTGCATCATGCGAATGACTTCTGCGCCTTTTTCATACACAGTGGCCGTATAGAAATTACCAATTTCTTGATAGCTTTCGGGCCGAATCGGGTGCGCCATCGGGCCGCTGTCTTCAGAAAACTGCGCACCGCGCAGGCCTACGACATCATCAATACGCTTAATCGCACGCGCACTTGCCGCGGCGGTGGCATCCAGCCCCTGTGCCATCATATCGGCTGTAAATTCTTGATCGCGAAAGACCGTGAGCCCTTCTTTGAGGCTGAGCTGAAACCAGTCGCGGCAGGTCACACGGTTGCCCGTCCAGTTATGAAAGTATTCGTGGCCAATGACCGCCTCAATCGCCTCGTAGTTCGCATCGGTCGCCGTGTTGGGGTCGGCAAGCACATACGCGGCATTGAAAATGTTTAAGCCTTTGTTCTCCATGGCGCCCATATTAAAGTCGCGTGCCGCGACAATCATGAAGCGATCCAGATCAAGCTCTAAGCCAAAACGCACTTCGTCCCAGCGCAACGAGCGCTCAAGGGACTCCATTGCCCAGCCTGTTTGCGCTTCGGTACCAGGATCGCTATAGACTTGAAGTAGTACTTCGCGACCACTCTGCGTATGGGTACGGTGCTCGCGGCAGGCAAAGTCTCCGGCCACGAGTGCAAATAAATAACTCGGTTTAGCGAACGGATCGTGCCACTTCGCTTCTTGGCGAGAGTCTTCAAGTTTTTTTGTAGAAATTAGATTGCCATTTGAGAGCAGCAGTGGGTAGTCGGCGGGTTTTGCCCGTAAGGTCACCTCGTAGGTTGACATCACATCAGGCCGGTCTGCAAACCAGCATATTTTTCGAAAGCCCTGCGCCTCGCATTGGGTGAACAGGCTCTTGCCCGATACGTACAGGCCCGCCATGCTAGTGTTAGTCGCAGGCGAGCACGTGCTAATAATCAGCAAGGTGGCTTGATCTGGCATGCCACGGATTGTGAGCGTTTCTTCAGTGATTGTGTACCGCGCGCGCTCGAGCAACTCTCCGTTCAGGTGTGCACTGACAAGCGTCAGCGCTTGACCGTCAAGCACGAGGTCTGCGGCGAAAGGGACGTCTGGCCGCCGTATAACGGCCAACTTTGCCCTGACGGTGGTGAGTTCGGCCTGCAGATCAAACTCTAGTGAAACGGTCGGAATCGAAAATGGAAAGGGCAAATAATCTTGCCGACGAATGGTTGAACCGGTGTCTGTACGCATGAACGGGGTTCCAAATCTGGCTGACGTCGCGCTGAGCGTGCGTGGTGGTTTGTGCGGGGTTTAAGGCTTTGGATCCCATTGTAGAGGCGTCACAAAGAAAAAACTCCTAAACTGCCCTATGATAAGCAGCTTATAGGTTATTTAATTCAAAAATATTTTCGTGAGACTTCGCCATGACACAACTTGAGGTGCGTCCTTTATCAAGGGCAGTGGGTGCAGAGATTTTGGGCATTAACTTGCTGGATCCCGTGAGCGACGCGCAAATTGCAGAAATCCGCAAGATCTGGTTGCAAAACAGCGTTGTGTTTTTTCGCGAACAGCCGCTTGAGCCTGGGGCGTTTCAGGCGTTTGCCCAGCGGTTTGGTGAGATTATTGAATATCCCTTTGTGAAGGGTTTGCCTGATTTTCCGTTGATCGTGCCGGTATTAAAGTTACCGCACGAAAAACATAACTTTGGCGGTGTTTGGCATACCGACACGACGTATTTACAAGAACCGCCGATGGCGACTATGTTGATCGCGCGCGAACTACCACCGGTGGGCGGCGATACACTGTTTGCAAGCAATTACGCGGCTTTTGAAGGCCTTTCGCCCGCGTTACAAGATACTTTGCGTACCCTCAAGGGTGTGAATTCGTCAGCGAAAGCCGCTGTGACCCATTCACGTGAAGATCGCGTGGCTGACTCGGCAACCGATAAAGGCCGCTCTGAGTTGAACTCTGAGCACCCAGTGGTGCGCACGCATCCAGAAACTGGGCGCGAGGCACTTTATGTTAACCCTGGCCACACCCTCCGTTTTGCGGGTTGGACTGAAGACGAAAGTGCTCCGCTTTTAAACTATTTATTTGAGCAACAGGTTAAACCCGAATATACCTGCCGATTTGTTTGGCGCCCCGGCTCAATTGCTTTTTGGGATAATCGCTGCGCTTTGCATAATCCAATTAATGATTATCACGGCCATAAACGATTATTGCACCGTATTACTTTAAAGGGCGATAAGCCTACATAATATCGGCGACGTTGACAGGCTCGCTGGGTTTAATCAACTCAAGGAGTTGCGTAGATTGCCCAGGGCAGTTGTTTTTAATTGCTGCAATCTTTATTTATTTTTGGAGAATCACACATGTTGATGATGGGTAAAAAATTCGGACCTTATTTATTAGCCATGATGGCTAGCGTATGTGTGATCAACACCGTCAGTGCTCAAGTGCCACAAGCCTTAGCGGGTAAGCAAGTCAGAATAATCGTGCCGCAAACCGCTGGGGGTGCCTCAGACGCGATCGCCCGCATCATGGGCCAAGAAGTTTCTAAGCGTTGGGGGATCCCGGTCGTGGTTGAAAATCGCCCCGGCGCGGGCGGTAATATCGGAAGCGATACTGTCGCCAAGTCGACCGCGGATGGCACGACTTGGCTAATGAGTTATTCGGGTACCCACGCGATTAATCCCGCGTTGTACCAAAACATGCCCTTTGATACAGTTAAAGATCTGGTGCCCTTGGGTGCGTTGGCAACCCTGCCTTTTGTTTTAGTTGTGAGCCCAAGCCTACCGGTTAATAATATTGCCGAATATGTTGCTTATGCAAAAGCAAATCCCGGAAAAATAAATATCGCATCCTCGGGTAACGGGTCGGTTGCACATTTACTGGATACGATGTTTGATTCTGCAGCCGGTATTAAAACCACGCACGTGCCTTATAAAGGTATTGCACCAGCACTGACTGATGTCATGAGCGGGCAGGTTCAGGGTACCTTTGCGAGTGCACCGTCGGTCATGGGGCAGATCAAAAGTGGAGCCGTTAAACCGCTGGCTGCTTCGGCTACCAAGCGCTCTGAGGCGTTGCCTGCGCTACCTACCTTCGGCGAAGCAGGTTACCCACAGTTGGCGCTAGATTCTTGGTTTGCATTTTTTGCACCCACCGCAACGCCTGTTGCGTTGCGCCAGCAAATACATAGCGAAATCAATAAGATTCTGAGCGATCAGGCGGTGGTGACCCAACTGTCTTCAAAAGGAGCCTCAGCCATGCCGCTGGGCTTGGCTGAGTTTCAAAAGATTGTGGATAACGACCTCGTGCAGTGGGGCAAAGCCGTGCGTGATTCTGGCGCGAAAATAGATTAAAGCGCGAAATTAAAACTTTAGATTAGAGTTCTAGACTAGAGCCCTAGGTTAGAGCTCTAGACTAGAGCCCTAGATTAAAGCGCTAGATTAAAAACTGTTGGCGAGGTTGGCCATTTTTCTCGGCCTCAACGACCCACAAGGGCGCTTTACCGCGGCCGGTCCAGGTGGCGCCGCTAGCGGGGTGGCGATATTTAGGCGCAACAGGCTTTTTGATACCAGCGGCCTTAGCGCTTTTGGCGGGGCGGTCAGGCTTGGTCGTGGTTTTGACTTTGCCATACGCAGCGGCTAGTTCATCCGGCGAAATGTCGTACTCTTTCATGGTACGCACCAAGCTGCTAACGACCGGTTTGCGGCTTTTAGTTTGCAATGTCTGCGCTTGTTTTTGCAGTTTTTCAATTTCTTTATTAATTTTTGCTTGCAGCATTGCGTAGTTTTGGCGTGCCATAGGTTTATTACCTTTTTAGTAGATGTCTGGACAATAATACATAAAAGACTGGCAGGACGCGCACCAAACGATGCACGTTTTTAATCATTAGGTATTTTTTTAGATAGTTACTACATGTTCAGTTTATACCTTTTTTATATTTTTTTCATTGTGGATAATACGCAAATTGGCTTTTTAATGACGATAGCTAATTATTAATCTATATTATTAATAGCAGTGTTGAGATGATTGAATACCGTTAGCCTGAGCTATAACTCTCTGATCCGGACCCTCCATGAAAGCCCCTTTAAAAGTTGCTGCGGTACAAATGGTTTCAGCAGCATCGTTAAATCAAAATCTCGATTCAGCGGCCAGATTAATTGCGCAGGCGGCCCAGGAGGGTGCGCAACTCATTGGTTTACCTGAATATTTTTGTTTATTCGGTCGCAAAGAGACCGATAAGTTAGAGATTGCTGAGCAGCCCGGCGCGGGTCCGATTCAAACGTTTTTGTCAGATACCGCCCGCGAGCACAATATCTGGTTGTCTTGTGGCAGCATGCCCTTAGTGTCTTCAGATCCCGCGCGTGTTTTAAATACACAACTTATTTTTGATCCGACCGGTAAACAAATCGCGCGTTACGACAAAATCCATTTGTTTGGATTTACGCGTGGTACAGAAAGTTATGACGAATCGCGTGGCATTTTGGCTGGCGATACCATTTGTCGGGTAAACACCCCAGAGATTAATCTGGGTTTATCTATTTGTTACGACCTGCGTTTTCCTGAGCTATATCGTGCGCTGGGTGAAGTGGATCTCATTTTGGTGCCCTCGGCGTTTACCTACACAACCGGTCGTGCACACTGGGAGATCCTGTTGCGCGCGAGGGCTATTGAAAATCAGTGCTATGTGTTGGCGCCTGCACAAGGCGGTACCCACGAGAACGGTCGCCGTACTTGGGGGCACTCAATCCTGATTGATCCTTGGGGTGAGGTTTTATCGGTTTTACCCGAGCATGAGGGGGTGGTAA
>CANKOW010000153.1 GCA_947484295.1 Alcaligenaceae bacterium
AAACAGCGCATGCGAAATATTCCGACCAACGGCTTGACCTACGGTCTTTTGCGCTACCTCAACACAAGCGAACAAACTAGGCAGTCGCTTACACAAGTCGCACCTAGCCCCATTAGTTTTAATTATCTAGGTCAATTTGATCAAGGCGCGCAGGGGCAATTGCTGCTGGATGAAGCCAAGGGTGATACGGGTTCAGATATCGGTAGCGCAGGTCAACGACAAGCACTCATTGATATCAACTCACGGATATCCTCAGGTCAATTTTTTCTGAACATTAGCTTCAGCAAAAATATATACGCAGCTAAAACAATTGAACATTTTTCAGCGCTTTATTTAAACGAATTACGCAACATCGTCAGACACTGCGCTGAGCGCCAGGCGACACCTTTTATCGGGGATCGTTTCCCGCTTGCGACGCTGACTGATAAAAATTACAGCGATTTAACAACTGCACACGCTGACAATATCGAGGATATTTATCCGCTCTCTCCGATGCAAGAGGGTATGGCCTTTCATAGCCGTTTGACGTCCGAATCGGGGGCATACATCATTCAGCTGAGTTGCGAAATGTCTGGTCGCTTTGAGCCCAATACTTTCGTTAAAGCCTGGGATAGCGTCTTGGCTCGTCACCCTAGCCTGCGCGTATTCATTTTTGAAGGGGCGCAGACTTCAGATCACCAAGTGGTGTTGCGTCAAGTGGCACTTCAATGGCAAACCTTAGACTGGACGCAGCACTCGACCAACCGACAGCACGAGCAATGGCAAGAACTGGTCGTGCATGATCGGCATCTCGACTATTCGCTTGAGACTGCGCCTTTGATGCGTTGTTACCTCGTCAAATTAACGGCCACGCACTGGAAGTTTCTCTGGAGCCATCATCACATTTTGACCGATGGTTGGTGTTTGCCAATTTTGATGAAAGAAGTTCTACACCACTACCACAATCCAACGGTCAATGACCTACCGTTGCCGACGCCCTATCGCGACTATATCGCTTGGTTAAAGCAACAAGACCTTGAGGTTGCAAAAACATACTGGGTCAACTACTTAGCAGACTTCTCGGCACCTACATTTCTGGGCATCGAGAAAAGTCTTGAACAACACAAGCAGGTGTCGCGCTCACAATTTGCTGAAGTGAATCTTCTGTTAACCGAAGATCTAAGCGGCGTACTTGCTGAGCTTGCAAAACGCCATCGTTTGACCTTAAGCAATATTTTGCAAACGGCTTGGGCCGCTCTTTTACAGATCTATAGCCAGTCAAACGATATTGTGTTCGGCGCAACGGTCTCTGGTCGACCTCCTGAACTGGACGGCGTTGAGGGGATGGTGGGTCTTTTCATTAATACTTTACCCGTACGTGCAAAACTCAAACCGCGTCAAACCATTGTTGAGTGCATGACCACTCTTTTGCATAACCAGATGGATAGTGATTTATATGCCTACACGCCTCTGGTAACGATTCAAGTTTGTAGCGAACTACCACCCAGAACACCGTTGTTCAACAGCATTTTAGTCTTTGAAAACTACCCCCTAGACGATAGTATTGATGAACAAGCGCAGGCGTTATCCTTTAGCGCCCTGCAGTTGCACGAACAAACCAACTTGCCGCTCACGGTCACCGCTTCTGGCGGTCAACGGGTGCCCATCAAGATTTCTTATGATCAAAATATGTTTGATTCTAAGAAAGTCAGTCAGCTTTTAGAATGCCTACACCGACTCTTGAGCTTCGCGGGTTCGAATCCAGAAGCTAGCGTGAGCAACTGGCATGCCAGTGTGACGTCAGAATACGACCAGCGCCGTTTAAAAACTGTCATGGCAGCAAGTTATCGCCCGCTGCCAGATTTGGCGTTGACATTACCTGAGTTGTTCGAAAGGCAAGTTTTACAAACTCCCGACAAGATTGCCATCACACTTGGGCTGGATAGTTTGAGCTACACGGCATTGAATCGCAAGGCGAACCAATTTGCCAGACAACTGCAAAGTATGGGAGCCAAACCCGGTGACTTGATTGGTGTGTGTCTCGAGCGCTCTCCGTCGTTAATGATTGTCCTGCTTGGCATACAAAAACTCGCGGCGGCTTATGTGCCGATTGACCCTGAATATCCTCGCGACCGTGTCGCGTACATGGTTTCAGACAGCCGTGCGAGCGTACTCATCGTCAGCCCACACGATTTACGTCATACAACGGCCTTAAGCGAAACCTGCCAGTTATTGCCTCTCAATCTTGATTTTTTAAATGGGTTTTCAGGTCATAACTTGCCTAACCTGCAGTCGCCCACCAATCCGACCTACGTCATCTATACCTCGGGATCGACCGGCAATCCAAAAGGTGTGCAGATCACTCAAGCTGATCTGGTGAATTTTCTGCTCTCGGTCAAAGACAAACCCGGCTTAGACCAGACAGATTCCTTACTCGCGGTCACGACCATTTCTTTTGATATCGCTGGCCTAGAGATCTATTTGCCGTTGATCACGGGCGCCACGATTGTTTTGCTAGAAAGAGAGCAAGCCTCAGACGGTGACAGCTTGCTCAGCGTGCTTCAAAATAGCGGTGCAACCGTCATGCAAGCAACCCCTATTACTTGGCGCTTGCTTTTAGAGGCTGGCTGGGATGGCACCGGCTTGAAAAAAATTCTTTGCGGCGGCGAGGCGTTTCCGGTTGATTTGGCCAATCAATTGATCAAGACCTCTGCCGAAGTCTGGAATCTCTACGGCCCAACAGAAACTACGATTTGGTCAACACGCTTCGCCCTTAACTTAAATCGCACTTACGACGTGAGCATTCCGATCGGCGAACCGCTAAACAACACCACGCTCGTGCTGCAGGATAAATTTGGCAATCTGTTGCCCGACGGCATCGCTGGCGAACTGTTCATTGGAGGCAAAGGTCTGGCCAATGGCTATCTGAACCGCCCTGCCTTGACTGCTGAGAAATTTGTGCCGGATGGCTTTGGAGCTCAGCCTGGTGCCCGTCTGTATGCCACGGGTGATCTTGCAAAATTCGATGACAGCGATAACCTAATCTGTTTGGGGCGACTGGATCAACAAGTGAAGTTGCGAGGTTTTAGAATTGAGCTTGGAGAAATCGAAGCGGTGATTCAAAAGCACGAAACCATTAAACAAGTCGTGGTTCAAGTGCTTGAAATTTCGAGTAGTGATACGCGCTTGGTCGCTTACGTGACCTTTGAACAGCCAGCAGACACTGCGGTGCAAGGTTTAGAGAACTGGTTACAGACACAATTGCCGGGCTACATGGTACCGACAGAGTGGGTTGTTCTTGACGCCTTTCCGTTAACGCCCAACGGTAAGCTCGATAAAAAAGCCCTACCCAAGCCAAACAGACAACAGCAACTGAACTATCAAGCTGCGCTCACTGAAACCGAGCAGCTACTAGAAAAAATGATGGCAGAGATCCTGAATCTTGAAAGGGTTAGCCGAGAGGACGACTTTTTTAACTTGGGCGGTCACTCATTGCTGGCAACGCGTTTAGTCACGCGCATCAAACAACATTATTTGATTAATTTTCCGGCCTCTACCGTATTTGAAAAGCCCACCATCGCGCAGTTGGGACAGCACATCGATAACTTGCTCTGGAGCGCTCAGGAACACGCCCTACAGCAATCACCCTTAAATGACGACGAAGAAGAATTTAAACTGTGATGTCACTTGATCTTTTTCTGAACGAGTTAAGAGCGTTGAAAGTGACGCTGGCGGTTGATGGAGATCAACTCAGCGTGCGCGCGCCGAAAGGTGTCATCACCAAAGAGCTTGGCGCGGCGCTTACAGAACGCAAACACGAAATTTTGCTGTATTTAAAACAGGCGCAAGGGCTCTCAGCCCAACCAAGCAAAATTCACAAAGCCGATCGCTCATTACCGCCAGTCTTATCGTTTGGCCAAAAGCGCCTTTGGTTTTTATACGAACTTGAAGGTGCCTCACCCACCTATAACATGCCGCTTTGTTTTGGCTTAACAGGCGACTTCAATCGACAGTATTTTGAGCAAGCGCTGAGTCTGGTTATTCAGCGCCATGAAACACTTCGCTATCGCTTTATTAATAGCTCAACAGGTCCAACGATTTTCATTCATGAACCTGAGGCCTTTGCCTGCGAATGGATTGACTTAACAAGCGATCCTACCCAAAATCCAGAGAGTCTGACACACGCGATACAGCACTTTAGCTTCGACTTGGCGCGCGATGCCTTGATCAAAGCCACGGTTATCAAAACCAGTTCGAATGAATTTCAGGTTTGGATACTTTTGCACCATATCGTTGCAGACGGCTGGTCAATTGGCGTGTTGTTTAAAGAACTTCAACAAATTTACACCGCACTCTGCGGCCAACAGAATGCCGCACTGCCAGACTTAGCAATTCAATATTCAGACTATGCACACTGGCAGGCCAACGAGTTAGGCGGCGCGAATCTCGATCGCTTGATTGATTATTGGAAAACTCGCTTAGCGGGTAGCCCAGAATTACTGACCCTGACCACCGATCATCCAAGACCCAACTATCTTTCGTATCAAGGCAACACCTACAGCTGCGAAGTCGATTCCGAGGTTGCAGCAGGATTAAAAAAACTCAGCCTCTCAGCAAACTGTACGCTTTATATGACCTTGCTAGCGGGGTTTGCGCTCTTGTTGTCTGCGCACTCTGGTCAAGATGATTTGGTGATCGGCAGCCCTGTCGCTAACAGAAACGACGCGGTACTTGAAGACCTTATCGGTCTTTTTATTAATACGTTGCCGATCCGCGTTGATCTTTCAGGAAATCCAACTGTTGAAGAGTTTCTGAATCGAGTCAAAGCCGCGTGTGTGAGCGACTTTAATCATCAAGAAATCCCCTTTGAAAAAATTGTTGAAGTTCTGAACCCGTCCAGAAGTCTGAATCACGCGCCACTGTATCAAGTAGCCTTTGACTTACAAACCCCGACAGAGCAAGCCAATGCTTTTGCCGATCTACACATACAACCCATCGCGCAAGACAATACCTCGGCAAAGTTTGATCTAAGTTTGAATATCGAGGATAACGGTCAACAACTGCTTGCCTTCTGGAACTTTAGCGAAGACCTTTTTGTCAGTGAACGTATTGTGCAATTCGCAACGCGTTATGCAAACATTCTTGCGCAAATGGTTGCCAATCCAAAGTGTTCGATACAAGACATTTCACTTCTCGATGCTACCGAAAAAACCGATCTTGTAGCTCAACAGGTTGCCACAAGCTTTGCGCTATCACCCGAAACAAATATTCTGACGCTGATCGAACAGCGAGCGAAGCGCACTCCAGATCGTATTGCGATTACGTTTGGACTGGAGTCGATCGGCTATGGTGACTTAGAGCAGCGATCCACGCAATTAGCCAAAATTTTGCGTGCTTCGGGCGTGATTGCAGAGGATTTGGTCGCGCTCTACTTAGACCGTTCAGCGCAAATGATTGTGGCGATGCTTGCCGTGATGAAGGCTGGCGCCGCCTATATTCCGATTGATCCCAATTTTCCGGCGGACCGCATTGCCTGGATTTTGGAGGATGCTTGCCCAAAATTAATTCTGACAGAAACGGCTCTTTCAAAAAAGCTCGATACAACCGCACAACCGATCCAACTCTTGGATACGCTTATTGCACAAACAAGCTGTGTACAAATAGCTTTTGGCGTTTCGACGCTCTTAAACACTGCGCAAATAAATGTTGACGTTTCGACACCGCTTCCACTGATTCACCCCCTAAGCGCTGCATACGTCATTTTTACCTCGGGATCGACTGGAAGACCAAAAGGCGTCCAAGTCACGCATCGGGCGCTTTATAACTTTATGCAATCTATGCAAAGTGAACCCGGCTTTGACCAAGCGGATACCTTGCTCGCGGTCACGACGATTTCGTTTGATATTGCTGGTTTAGAACTGTTCTTGCCGCTCATTTCGGGCGGACGCGTTGTGCTTGCCCCGCGTGAAACCGCGATCGATGGTCGTGCCCTTCAAAGGGCGATACGACAGTATGGCATCACAACAATGCAAGCCACACCGATCACCTGGAGAGTGATGCTTGAGACCGGATGGAAACCCCCGGAAAACTTCTCTGCATTGTGTGGTGGTGAGGCCCTACCGGTTGACTTATCTGCAGCGCTGCTAACGGCGGGCGTCAAGCTTTGGAACCTTTATGGTCCAACCGAAACAACTATCTGGTCTGCTGTCAGACAAGTGGTTGATTATGCTCAGACTGAACATACCGTCGAGCCCATCGGTCATCCCATACTGAATACCCAGCTGTATGTACTCAATCGCTATTTCTATCCTCAGGCAACGCAAATACCGGGAGAACTCTATATTGGTGGCGAAGGCCTAGCGCGCGGCTACCTAAAACGGCCTGCCTTGACTGCCGACGCCTACCGACCAGACCCCTTCGCGCGACAACCGGGGGCTCGACTGTACCGAACAGGCGATCTTGTTGCTCGCTCAGAAAATCAAACACTTCAATTTCTTGGACGGCTAGACCATCAGGTCAAAATTCGAGGCTATCGCATTGAGTTAGGTGAGATCGAAGCCCGACTACGTCAGCACTCAAATACTAAAGAGGCGGTGGTCGTTGCGCGCAGCGGGGCAAGCGATTCTTCTACGCGCATCTTGGCTTACCTGACCCTCAAGGATAGCGCTGCGCACTCAGATAAGGACCTGAGAGTATTTCTCAAAGAAGTACTACCCGAGTACATGGTGCCGGCTCATATTATCGAACTCGCGACTTTTCCGCTGACACCGAATGAAAAAATAGACCGCAAAGCACTTCCTGAACCTCAGTCTTTGGCGCCGCACCATTCTTCTGTCACTGCGCCTCAACGACCAAGTGAAAAGTTCATTAGCGATGTTTGGTGCTCTGTATTGCAACGTTCTACCGTCAACATTGATGATAATTTTTTTGACATCGGTGGACACTCTCTTTTGTTAACCCGCGTCAATGAAGAACTTCAGCGACAATTCCAACGCGATATTTCGCTCATCCATTTGTTTGAATATCCGACCATACGATCGCTATCAAAATGGTTGGATCAACATAATGAAGGCCAAGAAATACCAGAACAACTTAGGTTCGGGCCTAGATTGCTAGACGGCGATGCAGTGGCCATCATCGGTATCGCGGCGCGGGTGCCAGGCGCAGATGATCTCAACACTTTTTGGCAGAATTTACGCTCGGGTCAAGAATCTATTCGCTTTTTCAGCGAGACCGAGCTAAGAGACGCTGGCGTCGAGCCTGAACTGATCGCTTCGCCAAATTACATCCGTGGTACGGGTGTCTTGTCAAACATCACAGATTTCGACGCTGAGTTTTTCTCGTTGACACCCGCAGAAGCAAAGTTTATTGATCCGCAGCAGCGTGTTTTCTTAGAAACGGCCTGGCAAGCGCTAGAAAATGCCGGCTATGCAGAGTCTAAACGCTCTATTGGCGTGTTTGCTGGCGTCGGGCATAACGACTACTTAATTCGAAATGTTGTGCCTTTCGTGGCAAGCCATCAAGACACTTCGGTGTTTCAGTTAATTCTTTCGAATGACAAAGATTTTTTAGCCACGCGCGTGTCTTATGCCTTTAATCTAACCGGGCCGAGCATCACCGTACAAACGGCATGCTCAACGTCCTTGGTCGCGATTCATCAGGCCTGCCAAAGCCTGCTGACGGGCGACTGCGATTTGGCTTTAGCAGGTGGTGTCGCCATTAAAGTGCCCCATCACGGCGGTTATCTGCATGAAGAGGGCAACATAAGTTCGCCGGATGGCCATTGTCGAGCGTTCGATATCCAGGCCAACGGTACCGTGTGGGGAAGCGGCGCCGGCGTGGTGATTCTTAAACCACTCAGTCAAGCACTTAGGGATCGAGATACCGTTCACGCAGTGATCAAAGGAAGTGCAGTCAACAACGACGGCTCGGCGAAAGTAGGCTTTACCGCCCCAAGCGTAAATGGCCAGACTCAAGTGATTCAACAGGCGCTGGCGCGTGCGCAGGTCTCTGCCGATACGATTGATTACGTTGAAACACACGGCACGGGCACGGC
>CANKOW010000154.1 GCA_947484295.1 Alcaligenaceae bacterium
CGAGCCACCCTTGGTAGGCATATGCTTGAACACAAGGCCCTTGCAGCGCGCAAACGCTTCGACGCCGATTTGTTGTTGGGTGTGTGGCCCACTTGACGAATAGGTCAGCCCAGGATTTTTCTTGGCGTAGTCAACGAATTCGTCAACCGTTTTGAAAGGAGAATCGGCGTTTACAACCAGTCCGCCAATGTAATAGCTAAATTGCAGCAGTGGACGAAAGCTTTGGGCGTTATAGGCAAGCTTCATTAATAACGGTCGCATGGTGATAGACCCGACCGACGTGACTAACAAGGTGTAGCCATCAGGCTTTTTGCTCGCGAGTAAGCCGTTTGCCACGGTCGCGCCGCCACCGCCCTTGTTCTCAATCGTCACAGGTACGCCTAGTATTTTTTCAATGCCTTGCGCCAAGGCGCGGCCGGTGATGTCGGTCGTGCCACCGGCAGCAAAGGCGATATACATTGTGATGGGTTTGTCAGGGTACTTGGCTGTGGCCAGACCGCTTGCGAGCAAGCCGCCTGTTAGCATTAGGCTAAGTCCTGCAAGGCGAAAACGTTTACTGATTGTCATAGAAATCCTCGTAGAAAAATAATGGCTAAGCATTCTCATCGGCCGAAGCGACAAGGGCGTTGCGCTTTTTGCGAATCGCCGGTAGTACCGCACTGATTAATAACACTAACGCAATAAACAGAAAGCCTGCGGCAATCGGGCGGCTCACAAAAATTCCCATACTACCGCCGGAAATAATCAAAGACTGACGCAGAGAGTCTTCAAGGATTGGACTTAAGACGTAGGCTAGGATCAAGGGCGCAGGCTCGTAGTCAAACTTGCGCATCAAATAGCCCACGACACCAAAGAACAGCATCAAATAAAGATCCATTTCGCTGCCATTGATGACATATGCACCAATCAGCGCAATAAATAAAATTAGCGGAAACAGCACGGCATAGCGCACGCGCAGTAAGCGCACCCAGAGCCCGATCAGTGGCAGGTTCAACACAAGCAACATGGCATTGCCGATGTACATACTGGTGACGGTTCCCCAAAAGAGCTCGGGATTTTTTTGAATCATCAGTGGGCCCGGTGTGATGCCATGAATCATCAGCGCGCCGAGTAAAATACCCATGACCGCGTTGGCAGGGATGCCAAGTGTCAGCAGAGGGATGAAGGCAGCTTGCGCGGCGGCATTATTGGCCGCCTCGGGGCCCGCCACGCCGGCGATGGCACCGTGGCCAAATTTTTCGGGCGTTTTTGAAACGCGCTTTTCGGTGCTGTAGGAAATAAACGAGGAGAGTACCGCGCCACCGCCTGGCAAGATCCCCAGTAAAAAGCCTAAAAAAGAGCCGCGCATGATTGGGGCGAAAGATTCTTTCCAGTCTTGTCGGCTTGGGAGAAGGTTTTTGACTTTACTGACGACTACGCCTTGTTTGATGGTCTTTTCTACATTGAGCAAAATCTCAGACACACCAAAGAGTCCCATGGCGAGCGGTGCGATACCGATGCCGTCGAGAAGGTCAGGGATTCCGAAGGTGAATCTGGGTAGCCCTGTCATGGTGTCTAGGCCGACGACGCCGGCTAATACACCAACGCCTGCCATCATGAGTGACTTGGCCATCGATTTTTGCGCCAGGTAGGTCAAAATCACCAGACCCATAATCATCAGCGCAAAGTATTCGGGCGGGCCAAACCTCAGGGCAATTGAGGCTAGTGGCGGCGCGAGCAGCATCAAGCCGATAATGCCGATCGTACCCGCGATGAACGAGCCGAAGGCTGCGATGCCTAAGGCGGGCCCAGCGCGACCCTGTAGCGCCATTTTGTGGCCGTCTAGCATCGTCACCACTGAGGCCGCTTCGCCGGGTATCCCGACCAAGATTGAGGTGGTCGAGCCCCCGTATTGCGCGCCGTAGTAAATGCCTGACAACATGATGATGGCCGTCACAGGCGAAATGCCAAAGGTAATCGGCAGCAAAATCGACATTGCGCCAACCGGGCCAATCCCGGGTAACACGCCGATCAGCGTACCAATCAGTACACCGATAAAGCAAAAGAAAATATTGTGAGGCTGTAAGGCGACCGAGAAGCCGGTGATGAGGTTATCTGCTAAGTCCATAGGGAATTGCGCGCCTCAGAAGCCAAAAATTCCCGCGGGGAGCGAGATTTTTAGAATGGTTTTGAAAAGGAGGTAGGTGCAGCCGATCGCGATGACTGGTACGAGAATTGAGGTTTTCCAACTTAAGCCTTCAAGCCAACGCATGATGACGAGCAGCAAAATAAAACTACACAGAAAAAAGCCAAGCGTCTCGAAGGCCAGAATAAACAGAATGATCAGTATCGAGATGGCGACCGCACGCCACCAATTACAACCTGCCCACAGGTCAGCCACGCGAGTTTGTGCCGCTGGGTCGCCTTTGAATGATTGGATGAAGATCATCAGCGCCATGAGCGCGACAAAACTACCCGCAACGCAGGTTAAAAAACCCGAGCCCGGGGCACCCATTGTGCCAATGCCAAGATCAAACGCTCCAAAGGCGGCAGCTGCGCCCAACAGAAGCCAAACCAGACTGCCGACGCGTTCTGCGTTCAAGATGTCTCCTTCATTATTTTTGTCTTAAGCTTAGGTGTCGCCACAAATCTACTGTGCGGCGCACCATTTTTAGGCGATTAGCTGATGCTCGCCTTGCTCATGTTTATATTGATCCCAATCCTAGGTCTTAGCTTTAGGATTGTCAACCGTGCCACAGCCCATTCATAATATTGAGCAGTATCTCGCAATGTGGTCGTTACGAGATCTCGGTTTATGCTAAGTGCGTTGACATAAGATTCGCCATAGGATTAAGCTGATTCTCAAGATTAATTATTCAAGAGACAACTGGAGCCCACCATGTCAGATTTGCCAAAACGCGTACGTATCCTTGAAGAAGGTCCTCGTGAGGGGATGCAAATTGAGAAAGGTCCGATCCCGACACAACGCAAAATTGACTTGATCGATAGCTTGTCAGAGACGGGTCTTGAGCAAATTCAGGTCACCTCGTTTGTGAGCCCGCAGGCTGTGCCGCAGATGGCCGATGCTCCAGAAATTGTTGCGGGCTTCAAACGCAAGCCAGGCGTGCGTTACACCGGTTTATGGTTAAACGACAAAGGGCTCGAGCGCGCCATCGCCACCCAAAAGCTTGACATTCGCGGGTCGCTGTCCTTAACCGCCTCAGAGAAATTTTTGTTACGTAATCAAAAGCGTACTTTGGCTCAAAACATCGAAGCCGTGCATTCGATGATTGGCATGTTCAAGCACTACAACGTCGAGGTGAATCGCGCCAGCATCATGGCGGCCTTTGGTTGCAATTTTGAAGGCGATATTTCGACTGAGCGCGTGCTTGAGCTGATTAAAACGTTTCACGATATTGGTGAGCAACACGGCATCAAGATCGAAACTTTGTCGCTCGCTGATACGATGGCCTGGGCTACCCCTGGTTCGATTCGCAGAGTGGTTGGTGCCGTACGCAATAAGTATCCCGACCTGAATCTGTCTTTGCACCTGCACGACACCCGTGGGATGGGTATTGCCAATGCCTACGCTGGTATGCAAATGGGAGTGCAGATTTTTGACGCTGCCGTTGCAGGTCTGGGTGGTTGTCCTTTCGCTTCGCACTCTGGTGCGTCAGGTAACGTCTGCACTGAAGATCTGGTGTTCATGTGTCACGAGATGGGCATTGAAACCGGCATCGATCTTGAAAAATTAATTGAGTCGGCGCTGTTGGCTGAACAGGTTGTTGGCCATCCTTTGCCGGGCTCTATCAAGATGGGCGGTTCGTTGAATAAACTGCGCCAGAAAGTTAAAGAATCGATGCAAGCTAAAGCCTGATCAAGGATCTCATCATGACCGATATCACACGTGAACTTGGTGCCTTTGTTGCAGGCTTAACCTACGACAAAATCCCGAAAACAGCAGTCGAAGTGATTCATATGGGTTTTGCTGATTGTGTGGGCGTCATGCTCGCCGGTCGTGACGAGCCTCCTACTAAAATCTTAAAAGAGGTGCTTGCACCGCCTGCTGGCACCTCGACGTTGATGTTCGGCGCTCAAACTGCTAGCGCGTCTGATGCGGCCTGGATCAACGGTGTCGCTGCGCACGCCTTGGATTTTGATGACGTCGCGATCAAGGGCCATCCCAGTACGATTTTGGTGCCTGCAATTATTGCCGAGGCGCAAGCCTTAGGCTCAACCGGTCGCGAGATGGTGACGGCCTACGCTGCGGGCTACGAAGTCTGGGCCGAGTTGGCGCGTCGCGATCCTGATCACTATCACACCAAGGGTTGGCATCCGACTGGCATTTTGGGTGCCATTGCTTCGGCTGCAGCCTGCGCATCACTGAATAAATTGAATGCAGAGCAATGCACCATGGCGATTGCCTTAGGTGCGTCGCAAAGCGCTGGCATTATGGCTAACTTCGGTACCATGACTAAGCCGTTTCATGCAGGGCGCTCTGCACAATCTGGCGTCTTGGCGGCCCGGCTTGCGAAGGCAGGGTTCACGTCCTCGTTAGATGCACTTGAGCACCCACAAGGCTTCATATCGGCAGTGTCGCCGAATGGTCGTTTTGATGCGACCTCGGCAGTTGAGGCGGGCAAGGTCTGGAAGCTCGCGGTGACCAAGTTATCGGTCAAAAAATATCCGTTGTGTTTCTGTACGCATCGCGCGTTAGACGGCATGTTGGATTTGGTTGCCGAAACGCCAGTGACAGCTGATCAAATCGAAAGTATCACCGCCGTGACCAGCCGCCGTAACACCAAGGTCTTGCGTAACCATCAACCGCAAACAGGTCTTGAAGCAAAATTCAGTATGCAATTTGCAATGGCGTCGTGCGTGGTAGCTGGGCGCGCGGGCTTGACTGAACTCGTTGATGATTTCGTGATTCGCAAAGACGTGCAAGATTTGATGAAAAGGATCAGCGTGCAGGCTGATGATGCTGAGCACCCCAATATGCCGGGTTACTCACCGTTCGATCAAGTGACAGTTAAGTTAAAAAATGGTCAGACCTTGCAAAGCAAAGAAGTTGTGACGGTGCGAGGCGGACCAGATTTTCCGTTGAACCGCGAGCAACTTTGGGCTAAGTTTGACGACTGCGCGCGTGTCGGAAATTTCGAAGGCTCATCCTTAAAATTATTTGATGCCTTCATGGCTCTCGATCAGGTCGCACGTGTCAGCGATATTCCTGGCTTGAGTTCAGGTAAAAAGAAGTAAGCCGCACATAAAAAAAGGATCGCCGAGGCGATCCTTTTTTCGACTGCTTTAACTAAGCTTAGCCAATCTGCTTTCTAAACATCTCGATGGTGCGCTCGCGTGCCAGTTTGGCAGATGGTGCATCATATGAGCCGCGTTGATCGCAGTTAAACCCGTGGCCGGCTGGGTAGTAGTAGCTGGTTTCTTTCGGGTAGGCTGCGGCAACGACTTTGGCTTGCTCAAGCGTGATCGAATGATCGGTTTCGCCAAACTGAAACATCACTGGGCACTTTGGCGTTTCTTTCAAGAAGCTAGGAATTGCACCGCCGTAGTAAGGCACAGAGCAAGCCAAGCCATCAACGCGACCCGCTGCGAGCCAAGCGATCACGCCGCCCCAGCAGTAACCCACAATGCCGACTTTACCTGCATGTTTGCCGTGTTCGATAGCGGCCTTGACGTCAAGCAGTGTGTCGTCGAAGCTAATCTTTTTCATGAGTTCGACGCCAGCACCGATCTCAGGTTGTGTGTAGCCTGATTCGTATTTGGTTTGTGCGCGATCAAAAAACGCGGGGGCGATGGTGAGGTAGCCATCGGCTGCGAAACCATCGGCGACTGAGCGAATGTGGCTGTTTACGCCAAAAATTTCTGGGGCAACGATGACTAAACCACGTGGCTTGCCTGTGGGCTCGGCGACATAGGCGTCGAATTGGTGGCCATCTGAGGCTTTAAGTTGAATGCTTTTACCCATAATAATCTCCTTGAATTCGTATTGCTTTGATTAGTGATTGAACAAAACTTTGCATGTTGCGTAAGGGGACACTAACGTCGTTGACTCTTTTTGCTGCGCTAATTATAGGCACAGACTCGTAACGTTAGCCAAAATATTGTAAAGGTCTCTTGAGTCTATTTGAGGTCGCCCGTCTTGGTGAAGTAATTTTTATACCAAGCGGTTTCAATTGCCATGTCGTGATTCAGGGTTTTACTGCCTTTGAGGTCAAAGGGTAGATAGTTTTGCTTGAGCATGGCCCTGAATTCAGGTGACTGAGCGACTGTCATGAAAGTGTCTTCAAGCTTTTTGAGAATGTCGGGAGGCGTTCCGGCCCGAACGGTGGCCAGCATGCCGCTGTTGGGCGGGTTCTCCCAGTCGCAGCCAATCTCTTTGAGGGTTCGAACGTCGGGAAAATTCTCGTCACGCATGCTTTGGAACAGCACCAACTGGCGAAATACCCCGTCAACCACTAAGGGATTGTGTGATCCTGAGCCCGAAGTGAAGTTCACGTGCTTGCCCATCAACATGGTGTTAGCTTCGGTGCCACCTTTGGTCGGCACATGCTTAAAGTCTAAGCCCTTGCAGCGTTTAAGAGCTTCAACTCCCATTTGTTGAGAGGTTGTTGCCACACCTCCGGCCCCTGCCGTTGCGTACGACATACCCGGATTCTTTTTTGCGGCCTCAATGAAGTCTTCAAAGGTCTTCCAAGGGCTGTCAGCAGGTATCACCACTGAACCATTATGAAAGTAGCTATATTGCATGACTCCTACAATATCAGACGCTTTGTAGCTAACTTTCATGAGGGCTGGGCGAGTTGTGATCGCTGACGTTGAGCCGATCAGTACTGTGTAGCCATCTGGTTTTTTTGAGACCAGCAGGCCGGCTGCAACCGTACCGCCGCCCCCGCCTTTGTTCTCAACGGTGATGGGTACGCCCAAAATGGTCTCGGCACCTCGGGCTAAGGCGCGAGCCGTAATGTCTGTCGTTGCGCCTGCAGCATATGACACATAAAAGGTAATCGCCTTGTTCGGATAGGGTTGGGCTTGTGCGGTAAACGACAACGCCACACAAGTAGTAGCGGCCAGCGTACCAACGAGCCCAGACCAACTGGCAGAACAAACTTGTTTCAACGCGGTTGGCTTAGCCGTAGCGGGGGCGATCAAATCTTTGACATACACCATGTAGACCTCTTCTGTGGGCGAAGCTGCTAGACGCTTTACTCTAGACTCAATTTAGCCGCCTCAACGGTTTGCTTCCAATTGGCAATCTCTGTGCGTACAAACGTGTTGAATTCTGCAGGTGAATTGCCGCCTGCAACACCACCCATTTCTTTGAAGCGATTTTGGATGTCAGCGGTATTTAAGACTTTGACCGTGGCTTGTTGCAAGCGGTTGATAATCGCCTGCGGCGTTGCCGCCGGAGCGAACAGACCAAACCACGCTGTGACCAACATGTTTGGTACGCCTGCCTCGGCCATGGTGGGGACGTTGGGTAACTCAGGGGCGCGCACATCACTTGTGACGGCTAGCGCACGCAGCTTGCCACCCTTGATTTGAGCCATCACGCTGGGCGCAGTTGCAATCATGAAGGTGAACTGGTTGCCAAGTAAGGCACCTGTTGCAGGCCCCGCGCCTTTGTATGGAATATGTGGCACCTGAATGCCAGTACGTTGCATAAACATTTCACCTGAAAGGTGCGGAGATTGCCCAGCACCCGCCGAACCAAAGGAGTAAAGGTTAGGATCCTTTTTGATTGCAGCGACTAGCTCTTGTACCGTTTTAAAGGGGGTGCTGCTGTTGACGACCAGGATATTAGGGTTTGAAATCACCAGCGTGATGGCGCTGAAATCTTCAGGGGTATAAGGTAGTTTTTTATACAGGCTGTAGTTGATCGAGTGCGAGCCAATATTTGCCATCATGATCGTATAGCCGTCGGGATTGGCGCGTGCTACATACTGAGACCCCAAGATACCACCCGCGCCTGCTTTGTTCTCAATCACGACGGTTGTGCCAAGCTCGGCACCAAGCTTTTCGCTAATAATGCGTGCA
>CANKOW010000155.1 GCA_947484295.1 Alcaligenaceae bacterium
CTGGCCGATAAGCTGGGTGCCGCCATGGGTGCGTCACGCGCTGCCGTTGATGCAGGCTACGCACCTAACGATTGGCAGGTTGGTCAAACCGGCAAAATCGTTGCGCCCCAACTGTATGTGGCCATCGGTATTTCTGGCGCGATTCAGCATTTGGCTGGCATGAAAGATTCAAAGGTCATTGTTGCTATTAACAAAGACGGCGAGGCACCTATCTTTGGTGTGGCTGATTATGGTTTAGTGGCTGATTTATTTCAGGCAGTCCCTGAACTTGTGACCGCTCTGTAAGCTTCATTCAAGGATGGCAGAGTATCCTGACCCCGTCCCCGTGACGGGGTTTTGTTTTGGTTTGTATCGAGGTGAGTTTGATGACGTATCGCGCCCCAGTAGAAGATTTTGGTTTTGTGTTCGAGCATATTGCTGGCCTGCCTGAGCTATTAAAGCTGCAGGCCTTTTCTGGCCTCGAGCCCGACTTGATCGAGGCCGTGCTTCAAGAGAACGCTAAGTTCACAAGTGAGGTCGTAGCACCGACCAACTGGGATGGCGATCAACATCCGCCGTTCTATGCCAACGGGGTTGTGACAATGCCCGGATCCTATCAACGGGCATTTAAACAATTTGTAGAGGGTGGCTGGCAAGGCTTGCGTCATCCAGAACAATGGGGTGGCCAAGGCCTGCCCAAACTGCTGGGCTGTGCAGCTACCGAAAATCTAAACGCGGGCAATTTGGCGTTTTCATTGTGCCCCTTGCTAACTGACGGTGTGATTGAGGCGTTGTTGTTGTCGGGTTCGGCTAAGCAACAACAGTTGTATATCGAAGCGCTGGTTCAAGGTAAATGGACTGGCACGATGAACCTAACTGAGCCGCAGGCTGGTTCTGACTTGTCGTTGGTCACGACGCGTGCGGTCGCTCAAACGGATGGTACCTACCGCCTGTTTGGTCAAAAAATTTACATCACTTTTGGCGAACACGACTTAGCCGAAAACATTGTGCATCTGGTGTTAGCAAGAATGGCCGATGCCCCCCCCGGTGTGAAAGGGCTGTCGCTCTTCGTTGTGCCTAAGGTGTTGGTCAACGACGATGGCTCGCTAGGTCAGCGCAACGATGTCTGGTGCGCCTCGATCGAAGTCAAGTTAGGGATTCACGGTAGCCCAACCGCTGTATTGCTCTTTGGCGACGACAAAGGCGAAGTGGGTGCGGGTGCGATTGGAACACTAGTCGGCCAAGAAAATCGTGGCCTTGAGTACATGTTTATCATGATGAATGCCGCGCGTTTTGCCGTGGGTATTCAGGGTATTGGCGTGAGTGAGGCGGCAACCCAAAAAGCGCGTGCGTACGCGCGTGATCGTGTGCAAAGTCGCGCCATTGAAGGCTCGGCGGCGGCTGTACCGATCGTGCAACACCCAGACGTGCAACGGATGTTGTCGACCATGCGCGGCTTGACTGAGGCCGCGCGTTCGATTGCGTGCGTGGCCGCCGTTACCGACGATTTAAGCCTTGAGCATCCCGATGCAGAGGTGCGTCGCACCAACCAAGCGCTCTATGATTATTTAGTACCCGTTGTAAAAGGTTTTTCGACTGAATGCGCACTTGAAGTGACCTCGCTTGGTGTGCAGGTACACGGCGGCATGGGCTTTATCGAAGAGACGGGCGCCGCGCAGTTTTATCGCGATACGCGTATTTTGACAATCTATGAAGGCACGACGGCGATTCAAGCCAATGATTTAGTGGGGCGTAAAACCTTGCGCGATGCAGGCGCGACTGCTTTAGGCTTGGTGCGCGCCATGCAACAAACGCTGCTTACGCTCGAGACAGAAGCTAAATTGGCTCAGGCCGAGAACGCTGCAGGCTTGAACTTGATCCATGCGAATTTAAAGCTTGCAGTGCAGGCCTATGAAAGCGCGGTGCAATATGTACTTGACCATGCCAAAACTGACATTCGAGCGGTCTACGCCGGTAGCGTGCCTTATTTGATGCTGACAGGCTATGTATTGGGTGGCTGGCATCTTGCACGCGCTGCACTGGTCTGCAGTGCCGCGCAGCGCGAGTCGCGTGCCACACTTTTTACGCAAAATAAATTCGCCACCGCCGTGTTTTATGCGGGGTCGATCTTGCCACGCGTGCAGGCGCTTAACCTTGCTTTATCCCAAGGTGCAGTGATGACCGAGGCGCTGATGCGTTCGGATTTGACGGTGTACTAAGCTTCGTCGTGCCCGAGTGTTAAGTGGCCCAGCTTGGCAGGGCTCTGCGCCTCGAGCGTAGGGCGCTTATTGCTCAGGGCAGAGTGGTCTCTTAGGCGCCGCGCGATGAACGCGCTGGCGCTTCTTGCTTAGGGCAGCATCGCATCTAAACTCGTATTGACCTCAATCAGTATCGGCGCCTTCGCCTTGAAGGCTGCCCGTAATACATTATCAATTTCTTCTTTGAGGGTGATGCGCGCTGCCGCCATGCCAAAGCTGCATGCCAGCTCATAGAAGTCAGGATTAAACAGCGAGGTGCCGCTCACGCGCCCAGGATAGCCGCGTTCTTGGTGCAAGCGAATCGAACCGTAGCTGGCATTGTTTGACACGATAAAGATGATGGGTAGCTTGCGCTCAACGGCCAAAATCATTTCGTTACCCGTCATTAAAAAGCCGCCATCGCCAACGATACATACCGTCGTGCGGGTGGGCTCGCGTAAAGCACAAGCCACCGCTGCTGGTGTGCCGTAGCCCATGGCACCTGCTAGGGGGGCCATCAAGCGCTGACCCGTTTTGAAAGTGAAGTGACGATAGACGGGTGCGGCAAACGTACCTGCATCTAGGCAGATGGTGGTGTCTAGTGGTGAGTGAGACTCAAGTGCGCGAACGACTTCGGTAAAGTTCACGCCCTTCTTGGCTTGGCGCGACGGCCAGGCCGCCCAAGATTGCGAGTGCTCGCGGAGCGTCTTTAGCCAACTGACGCGGGCGGTGCTGACTGCAGGGGCAAGGCCTTGCGTCAAGGCCTGTATCAAGCCAACAGGGTCGCACACCAACGGGTAGTCGGCCACGGTATCCCAACTCACGACACGTGAATCAGGGTAGCAATGCAGCAGTGTTTGCGGCGCCTGCGCGTAAGCCGGAAACTGATAATTTTGTGTCGTGATGTCGCCCAGACGTGTCCCTAAGGCGAGAATGAAATCGCTGGTTTGGAGCGTTGCCATTTGAGCGGCCGGGTTTGACAGCCCCAAGTCACCTACAAACAGCGCATCATCGTTTGCAAAAATGTCGTGACGTCTGAACGACACCATCGTAGGCAGTTGCCAGTGCTGAACGAAGGCTGCCAGTGCTTCACGACCACCTGGGCAATCAAAGCAGCCACCTGCGATGACGACGGGGCGCTGTGCAGCCTTGAGTTGTTCAACGATGTCAGCCAGCGTGTCGCCAGCAGGTAAGCCAAACACATGTGGATGTTGTTTGAACGTTGGCACAGGCACCGTTTGCTGTTGAATGTCTTCGGGTAATACCAACACGACGGGGCCGGGTACCCCCGAGGTTGCCATGCGAATGGCTTTGAAGGCCGCTTGGGCGATTTGTTCGGGGCCCGTGCATTCGAACACCCATTTCGCGATCGAGCCAAACATTTGTTGATAATCAATTTCTTGAAAAGCCTCGCGACGCAGATCGCGCGCTGCGATTTGACCAATCACCAGAATCATTGGCACGGCATCCTGCTGCGCGGTATGCACCGCAATCGCGGCGTTCGAGGCTCCTGGGCCACGACTCACTAAGGCCAAGCCTGGGCGACGTGTCAGGCGCCCGTCTGCAACGGCCATGTAGCCTGCTCCACCCTCGTGGCGACAGGTCACAACATCAATCGTCGGAAAATCCACCAACGCGTCGAGCAGGCCCAGATAGCTTTCGCCCGGCACTAAAAACAGGCGATCCATGCCCTGGTCGGTGAATACTTTAAACAGAGCGTGGCTTGAGGTGAAGTTTGTCATGGCGCGAGTCAGGCAAAAAAGTTTTTGAGAAGATCGAAAATTAGCACAGCGCGGCGCATTACGCCGCAGGCGAGGCCTGAGTTGGCTTTTTTGTGTTTTGTTGTAAAAAACAGTCATTTTAAAAGACTGTGTTTGCAAACAGTACTGTATAGGTGTACAGTACTGTTTATGGTCACTGACCAAACAATTTTGCCGGTTCTAGGTCCCCGGCAACCACCTTGGGTCGTTTACGCGGTCGGGGGTGGTTACTTAAACGTAGTGCATTACTCATTCACGACAGGAGTCCCACCATGCGTCAATCAACTTCACAACAAGCTGCTCGCCCCCAGTTCGCACCCTCGTTCGCCTCTTCAGCCGCACGCCAGGGCTCGCCAAGCGTAAAAGGGATGTTGTCTGACATTCTTTTGCTGTCCTTCTGGGTTGCCATGATCCCTGCCGTGCTATTGATTGGTAACGCAGCAGGGTTTTAAGGTGCTAAGGCGCTCAGCCCCCCGCTAGTAGCACCACTCCTAGCGCGATGCCGCAGCAACCTGGCAGGCGTCCCCAGCCGACAGGCTCACGTAGCAGGTAAAGTCCGGCAAGTGTTACGAGCAGCATAGACATTTCACGCGCAGGTGCCACCAGGCTAACTGGGGCTCCGTCGCGTAATGCGTAAAGCACCAAAATATACCCAAGCGGTGATAGCCCCCCGATTGCCCACGCCAGCGGCCAGTACCCTCGCATGGCCGCCCATGCTTGTTTAGGGTGTCGGGCTGTGTGGGGTAGCAGCAACAGGGTGCGGGTTGCGCAGGTGGCCCAGTCATACACGACTGGGGCAATTAAAAGAGTTGTCACTCCGTAGGCATCTACCAAGGTGTAGGCCGCGATCAATGCGCCAACCAAGGCACCCCAACGAACTCCCACCATCGCGGCTGGTTGCAGCAAACGCCCAAGCTTGCCTTGTGTCGCAATCAGTAATACACCAGCTACCACGCACAACATTCCGCTGACACCACGCACCGTGGCGGGCTCGCCGAGTAGCAAAAAGGCCCCTACGGTCGAAAGCATCGGCCCTGTGCCACGTGCAATGGGATACACCACGGATAAATCTGCTAATTGATAGCCGCGTTGCAAGCACAAGCTGTACACCAGATGAATCGCCCCCGAAAGGGCAATACAGCCTACGATTGGCCAACTCCACTCGTTTTGATCAAAGATCAACACCCACAGCACCCAAGGGGCGTAAACAACGGTGCAGCAAAGGCCATAGGCAAACACAAAAGCCGAGCCCACGTGGGCCGCGCGCTTGGCCAACAGGTTCCAAGAGGCGTGGGCAATTGCTGCGGCAATGACTAGGAGTAGAGCGGTAGAGCTCATAAAAATTTAGGATTCAATTTAGAGCTCAGGCTAGCGTTCAAACTAGGATTCAACTTAGTACCCATACTAAGGTGCAAACTGGGATTTTGCTCAGGGCTCAAGCTAAGGTACAGCCTAAGATTTATTCTGTACAGTTCTTGTCACAAACCAGTCACAGCTAGCTTTGTAACATCTGGCGAGCCAGGCTACTGGCGTATTCGCCCAAAAATGTTGTAAAATCAATGGCTTTGTTAACGCATCCTCTGCCCGGTAGCGGCTCCTGAATAGGTCAGGCGCACGTCAAACAATACCGATCCAGGCCTCGCGCGGTCAGTTTTTTTAGCTGGCACAAGTGAGTGCACTGGTGAAACACCGAGAGCAAGATGACTTGGAGTTCATATGAACCTAATTGCTATTCTTGAGCAAGAAGAAATTGCTCGCCTCACTGGCGGTAAACCCGTTACCGAATTCGCCCCAGGCGACACCGTGATTGTCAGCGTCAATGTGGTTGAGGGTGCACGTAAGCGCGCCCAAGCCTTTGAAGGCGTTGTGATTGCCCGTCGTAACCGCGGTCTGAACTCATCGTTCATCGTTCGCAAGATTTCTTCTGGCGAAGCCGTTGAGCGTACGTTCCAGTTGTACTCAACTCAAATCGCCTCGATCGAAGTAAAACGTCGTGGTGATGTGCGTCGCGCCAAGCTTTATTACCTGCGTGACCGCTCAGGCAAGTCAGCACGTATTAAAGAAAAACTCGTACGTAAAACTGTTGTTGCTGCGTAAGCAACCCTCAGTTCTTACCGTTGCGATGAAAAACACCCGAAAGGGTGTTTTTTTTGATCGTGTTTCGGGTTGTGATGGAAAGCCAACCGGTTTGTGGGTTCAGCATCTCGCAGCGGTTTGGGCTGGCATTCTTCCCCTGAACAAACAGGATTTCCGCGCATTCTGTTACAAAGTAGTCAACTCTGCTTGGAAATTATTCGCTTGTATGTCTGCCACACCTCCTGAAAGCCCGCGCGTTCGACGTGCACCCACTCGCCCTTCGTTTGATCCGAAGACTCAGCCTTGGGTGCCTTCGTCTTTAAAGTTTGGTGCTGTGCCGTCCATACACTTGAATCCCGAGTGGCTGCGTGCGGTGCTATCTAAAAATATTGAACGCCAGCTTGATATTCCGAATGAGTCGCTGCGACGTATGCCCGGTCGCGAGGGAACGCCCGTTGAGGCCGCAGTCTTGGTGCCCATTGTCATGCGCCCCGAGGGCTTAGCCGTGCTGTTAACCCAGCGCACCGCCCATTTAAACGATCATGCGGGGCAAGTCAGCTTTCCGGGTGGCCGCTGCGAGGCAAGCGACGTTGATGTGCAAGATACAGCCTTGCGCGAGACCGAAGAAGAAACCGGCTTGCTGCGCGAGCATATCGAGTGTCTGGGGGGGCTGCCGCGTTACCTCACAGGCTCGGGGTTCGCAATTAACCCGGTGACTGCCTTGGTGAGCCCTGGCTTTACCTTGGCCCCCGATGAGTTTGAGGTGGCCGAAGTATTTGAAGTACCACTGGCGTTTTTGACCGACCCCGCGAATTATCGTTTTCATCAGGCGCATCTGCCTGATGGTGGCTTGCGGCAGTACTACTCGATCCCGTATCAACAGTTTTTTATCTGGGGCGCAACGGCCGCAATGCTGCTAGGTCTGTGTCAGGTATTGTCTGAGGCGGCTGCCGAGCAGAGTCTTTAGTACGAGTCGTGCTCAGCTTTGGCTTGAACGAGCCTCACGTACAAGGCATGGCGTCCGGCATCGATTTCGTGGCGCTCTAACGCAGCAAGAACCCCACAATTTGGTTCGCGCTGATGCGTGCAGTTATAGAACCGACACTCTGGGATATGCGCGTCAAACTCAGGAAATCCGCGTTCGATCTCTTCGCGATCAAGGTGTAGCAAGCCAAACCCTTGAAAGCCTGGCGAGTCAATTAAATCGCCACCTGCCTCGGGCAGGTGATATAGACGGGTGCTTGTCGTGGTGTGTTTGCCCGCGCCAAGCGCCACCGAATGCTCACGCGTGGCGGCTAAGGCCAACGGCACTAAGGTATTGAGTAACGTCGATTTTCCCATCGCGCTTTGTCCGAGCAGTAATGAGGTTTTGCCTGTCAATAAGGGCAAGATGGTCGACATGACTTGCACCGAATCCAGTGCGCAAATATCAAGGATTTTGACACCAAGCTTGTAAAAGGGCGCGAGCTTCGCGCGTGCGGCAGACAAGCCGTCAAGCAGATCCACTTTGTTTAGCAAGATGATTGGCGTGATGCCGGCCGACCACGCGCCGGCCAGTGCACGTCCTAACAGGTCGTCTGAAAACGCTGGCGCGACCGCAATCACAATTAACAGTTGATCGACGTTGGCTGCAAACTGTTTGCTGCGGTTTTCATCTGACCTAAACAATAAGTTTTTGCGCGGCAAGACCGACTCGAGCGAGCCTTCGTCTAGGCCCTGTCGTGTGAGCTTGACGAAGTCGCCGACAGTGGCCTCATTTTTTTTACCACGCGGAAAACACTTTAGCAGCGACTGGTCTTGCAACTCGACCGTGTAGTGCCGGCCGTGTGCTGCGATGACGCGTCCCTGCGTGCGTTCGGTCATGACGCGAGCAGATGGCGGATACGAATGGAGGCGGGCGGGTGGCTGTCATAAAACGCAGAATGGATCGGGTCTGGTGTCAACGTTGAAGC
>CANKOW010000156.1 GCA_947484295.1 Alcaligenaceae bacterium
AAGCGACTAGCGTTTTCGATTTCGAGGCCTGCGGCCATTTCGAGCAGCTGCGAAACGTGCTGCGCCTTCAGTTCGTTCAGGTGCATTGATGTCAGTGTAAAAAATTACTTCAAGATAGAAGAGGAGGGGGAGGAAAGAACAGGTTTTACCAACGAACAGCCCGCCTTAAGCGAAGCCAGTGGCGAGCCACGAAGGGGCTCGCGCGTGACGACTACTTAGATCGCGCTGTCTAACCATGCGGTTAATTGTGCTTTTGACAAGGCACCGACTTTGGTGTCGGCCACTTTGCCATCTTTAAACAACATTAAAGTAGGAATACCGCGAATACCGAAGTTGCCAGCCGTTGCTTGATTTTCGTCAACATTAAGCTTGGCAACCGTCATTTTGCCCGCGTACTGCGTGGCAACTTCTTCGAGCATCGGCGCGATTTGTTTGCAAGGGCCGCACCAGGCTGCCCAATAATCAACCAATACGGGTTGTGAAGATTTGATGACGTCTGCGTCAAAGCTTGCATCGCTCACGGTTTTGATGTGTTCGCTCATGGTTTTTCTCTTAGAGTGATCGGTCTGTCTGACAAATTCAGGATATATTTTGCTTTTAATTTCGGCAATGCCGTTCGGCGAGGTTGGCCGTGGCTGGAACAGATCCTGTGTTTTGGATCGTTGGCAACTTAGTCGTCACCTACATTACTCAAACGCATTAAAGCATAACATCACCCAATTTTGCTAGGCTTGGGGCGTTTTGCCGATAAACGACCGTGCAAAATAACAACTCGTCGCCAAAATGCAGCGCATTCTGGTGATCTACCGCTCGCCAGGCGCAGCGCCTAAGCGCTGATTTGCCTGCCAAACAGCCTCATTCTGCATTTTCCGTAAAATGGCGCATCTTTTATTGCAATTGGGGATCTCTTGAGTACTAAGTCTTACAACGAATCATCGATTCGGGTGCTGAAAGGCCTCGAACCCGTGCGCCAGCGGCCTGGCATGTACACCCGAACAGAGCACCCGCTACACATTATTCAAGAAGTTCTCGATAACGCGGCCGACGAGGCCTTGGCTGGCTTTGGTAAGCATATTCAAGTCACTTTACACGCTGATAGCAGCGTGACCGTCGAAGACGACGGCCGAGGTATCCCAGTCGGCTTGCACCCCGAAGAAAAAGCGCCCGTGGTCGAACTCGTGTTTACGCGCTTGCATGCTGGCGGCAAATTCGACAAAAAAGGCGGCGGCGCCTACGCTTTCTCGGGTGGTTTGCATGGGGTCGGTGTTTCGGTCACCAACGCCTTGTCAAAGCGCCTTGAGTTGGTGGTGTGGCGCGAGGCGGCTGCGCATCGTATGGTGTTTGCCAACGGCGATGTCCTAGAGCCACTTGCTGTGGTGCCCGAACTTAATCGCAAAAAGTCAGGCACACGTGTCCGCGTCTGGCCAGACAATAGTTTTTTTGACTCTGGTGTTATCCCTTTGACTGAGTTGATGCATTTGCTGCGCAGCAAGGCCGTGTTGATGGCTGGGGTCAAAGTCACTCTCGTCAATGAAAAAACAGGCGATACCCGCAACTGGCAATACGAAGATGGCTTAGCGGGCTACTTATCTGAGGCGCTTGACGGCCACGAATTACGCGTGCCCATGTTTCAAGGTGAGCAATTTGCGCTGGCCGATCATGAAAGCTTTGCGCAAGGTGAGGGCGCTCAGTGGGTCGTCGTGTGGGCCGATGAGGGTAATGTGGTGCGCGAGTCTTATGTCAATCTGATCCCCACACCTGCCGGCGGTACGCACGAGTCAGGTTTGCGCGAAGGTTTATTTAGCGCCGTGAAAGGCTTTGCCGAGTTGCACAGCTTGTTACCCAAGGGCGTCAAACTTTTGCCTGAAGACGTCTTTGCCCGCGCGAGCTTTGTGCTCTCTGCCAAAGTGCTCGACCCGCAGTTTCAAGGTCAGATTAAAGAGCGACTGAACAGCCGCGATGCTGTGCGTTTGGTGGGTGGTTTTGTGCGCACCTCGCTCGATCTTTGGCTAAACAGTAACGTCGAATACGGTAAAAAACTGGCTGAGCTCGCCATCAGGCAAGCGCAGGCGCGGGTCAAGTCTGCACAAAAAGTTGAAAAACGTAAAAGCTCGGGCGTGGCGGTACTACCCGGTAAGCTCACAGATTGCGAATCGTCAGACTCATCCCGCACCGAGGTCTTTTTAGTTGAGGGGGATTCGGCGGGTGGCTCGGCCAAAATGGGTCGCGATAAAGAGTTTCAAGCGGTGTTGCCCTTGCGCGGTAAGGTATTAAATTCTTGGGAGGTCGATCGAGACCGCCTCTTCGCCAATAACGAAATCCACGATATTGCCGTGGCCATTGGCGTTGATCCGCATGGCCCCAAAGACACGCCTGATTTGTCCGGGCTGCGTTATGGTCGTGTTTGCATCCTGTCAGATGCGGACGTCGACGGATCACACATCCAGGTGCTGTTGCTGACCTTGTTCTATAAACATTTTCCACGACTCGTTGAGTTAGGTCACGTGTATGTTGCGCGTCCGCCCTTGTTTCGTGTCGACGTGCCCGCCTTGGGCAAACGCCCAGCGCGCAAAATTTATTGCCTCGATGCCGGTGAACTTGAGGTGGTTCAAGACAAGTTACGCAAAGAAGGCGTGCGAGAAGGCTCGTGGGATATCAGTCGCTTTAAAGGTCTGGGTGAAATGAGTCCCGTGCAACTCTGGGAAACCACCATGAATCCCGATACGCGCCGGATGCTGCCGGTTGGCTACGGGGCGCTCGCGCCCGCAGACACCACCGCGATGTTTGACATGTTGATGGGTAAAAGCGAATCGGGTGCACGCCGGACCTGGCTTGAAGACAAAGGTAATCTTGCAGAGGTTGATATTTAAATGACTGACGGTACTCAACCTGGTCTGTTTGATCAAAAAGATGAGGGCGAATCCCTGACGCTTGGGCTGTATGCCGAGCAGGCATATCTCGACTATGCCGTCTCGGTGGTGCGTGGGCGTGCCCTGCCGGATGTCGGTGACGGGCAAAAACCCGTGCAACGCCGTATCTTGTATGCCATGCAGGCGATGGGTCTTCAATCGGGCGCCAAACCCGTCAAATCTGCCCGTGTCGTGGGTGACGTACTGGGTAAATATCACCCGCACGGGGATCAGGCCGCGTACGACGCCTTGGTGCGTATGGCGCAGCAGTTCACCTTGCGCTACCCCTTGATTGATGGTCAAGGTAACTTTGGTTCACGCGACGGCGACAACGCTGCAGCGATGCGCTACACCGAGGCACGCCTGACGCCCTTTGCGCGTTTGTTGCTCGATGAGCTTGACGAAGGCACGGTTGATTTCGTGCCCAACTACGACGGCAGCCACCAAGAACCAGACATGCTGCCCGCGCGGCTTCCTGTGATGTTGCTCAATGGCGCTTCGGGGATTGCAGTCGGCATGGCCACAGAAATCCCGTCGCATAATTTGCGCGAGATCGGGCAGGCGTGTGTTGCGCTGATTAAGCAACCCACCTTGTCTGATGCGGCTTTATTTGAAATGGTGCCGGGTCCTGACTTTGCCGGTGGCGGGCAAATCATTACCGCTGCGGCAGATATTGCCCAGATCTACCAAACCGGCCGCGGCTCGATCAAAGCGCGGGCACGTTGGCAGTTTGAAGAGATGGCGCGCGGTCAGTGGCAGTTCGTTGTGCACGAACTTCCGCCGGGCGCGTCATGCCAAAAAGTACTCGAAGAAATCGAAGACCTGACAAATCCAAAAATAAAAACTGGCAAAAAGGCGCTCACACCCGAGCAGCAGCAGACCAAAGCGCAGATGTTAGGTCTGCTTGATGCGGTGCGTGATGAGTCGGGTAAGGATGCTGCGGTACGTCTAGTGTTCGAACCCAAGACGTCTCGCATTGATCGCGACGAGCTGGTCAATACCTTGCTGGCTCAAACCAGTATGGAAACCAGTGTCTCAATGAATCTGGTGTGTATCGGCACAGACAAGCGGCCTCGCCAGAAAGGTTTGCGGCAGGCGTTACTCGAATGGATTGATTTTCGCACCAGTACGGTCTTGCGCCGCACTCAGTACCGTTACGACAAGGTCACTGATCGTATCCATGTACTCGAAGGCCGCATGTTGGTCTATCTCAATGTCGATGAGGTCATCAAAACAATTCGAGAATCTGATGAGCCGCGTCCAGCGCTGATGCAACGCTTTTTGTTGACTGAGCGTCAGGCCGATGACATTCTTGATATGCGTTTACGTCAGTTGGCGCGCCTCGAGGGCTTCAAAATCGAGCAAGAGCTGGCTGATAAGCGCACAGAGCAAGACAAACTCAAAGAGTTAATCGATCAGCCGACGGTGCTTAAGCGTACAGTTGTGCGAGAGATCGAAGCCGATATCAAGGTTTATGGTGATGAACGTCGCACACTGATTAAAACCGCCGACCGCGCGGTGCTTGAGATCAAAATTATTGACGAACCCGTAACCGTCATCGTGTCGCAAAAGGGGTGGTTGCGTGCTCGCCAAGGGCATGGGCATGATATCGCCCAATTTGCCTTTAAAGCGGGTGACGACTGTTACGGTATTTTTGAATGTCGCAGTACCGATACCCTGATTGCCTTTGGTGATAACGGGCGTGTCTACTCGGTGCTGGTATCGGCTTTGCCATCGGCGCGCGGCGATGGTGCGCCCGTGACCTCGATGATTGATCTTGAGGCAGGCACGCGAATCGAACACATGGTGGCAGCACAAGCCGATTCAGCTTGGCTGCTTGCGACGCAGCAGGGTTTTGGTTTTGTTACCAAAATCTCTGACATGACGAGCCGACAGCGCGCTGGCAAACAGTTCGTGACGCTTGAACCCCAAGACGGTTTGCTGCGTCCAGTACCGATGTTTGCGCAAGCTATACGGGTGGCGTTCTTGTCGACTCGCGGCCGCATGCTGTTGATCGAAGCATCAGAGATCAAGGCTCTAGCATCGGGCGGACGGGGGACTATTTTGATGGGGCTCGATGCGCCAGATCTCTTGGCCCAAGCAGTCCCGGTATCAAAAGCGGGCTTGCGTGTCACCGGAACCTACCGCAATAAACAAGTCGAAGACATCTTGTCGGGTGCTGACCTTGCTTCATATTTATCAAAACGCGCCCGCAAAGGAAAATTATTAGCCGTTCGCAGTAAAGAGCCCGTACTTTCGCCGGTCCTTTAAAAGTAGAATCCCGCAGTAACGTTTTACAGCGGTAATTCTGTTTTCGGTACCGTCATGTAACAGTAACGTTTTACAGCGGTGATGCCTACATGGGTGCCGTTTTACAGCAACGTCGTGTTTGAGTAGTGCCGCCTTTCTTAACTCATTTTTAGGTTAAAGCGATTATGTCGTTTCAAATTACGATTCAACCCAGTCAGCATCAGTTTGCTGCGGATGCCGACAAAAGTGTGCTGGATGCCGCTTTGGCCGCTGGCATCGTCTTGCCCTACAGTTGCCGCAGCGGCGCCTGCTCAACTTGTAAGGCCAAGGTGCTGTCTGGCTCAGTCGAGGCCGGCCCAAGTCCGGCCCAAATTTTAAGCGCTGATGAAATCGAAGCGGGCTTTACTTTGCTTTGTCAGGCTCGAGCCACTTCCGACCTTGTCATTGAGACGCGTGAAGTGCGCCTGGCCTCTGATATTCAGATTCGTAAAATTCCGTCACGCGTGACAGCCATTGCGCGCCCAACCGCGGATGTTGCCCTCCTGACCTTGCAATTACCTGCCACCGAAACGTTTCGGTTTCATGCTGGGCAATATGTTGAGTTGATCTTCAAAGACGGCAAGCGGCGCAGCTACTCAATGGCCAACGCCCCGCATGAGGCCAGTGCACTTGAACTGCACATTCGCCATCTGAGCGGTGGGCTGTTTACCGACCACGTGTTCGGCGCGGGGGCAACTGCAATGAAAGAGCGCGAAATCCTGCGGCTCGAGGGGCCCTTCGGTTCTTTCTTTTTGCGTGAAGATAGCCAACTACCGATTGTGATGCTGGCCAGTGGTACAGGTTTTGCCCCGATTAAGTCAATCATCGAGCATATGGTGCACGAAGCAATCAACAGGCCAATTACCCTTTATTGGGGGGGGCGGCGCCCCAGCGACTTGTACATGAACGACTTGGTCGAGCAGTGGGCCAGCACCATCCCTGGTTTTAAATACGTACCTGTGATTTCAGACGCCTTGCCTGAAGATGGCTGGGCGGGGCGAACCGGTTTTGTACATCGGGCAGTGATGCAAGATTTTCCTGATCTAAGTGGTCATCAAGTCTACGCGTGCGGCGCGCCCATTGTGGTCGACTCAGCACGTCGTGACTTTGTGGCCACGTGCAACTTGTCTGAAGACGCTTTCTTTGCGGATTCATTTACCTCAGAGGCAGATATTGCCGCAGTAAAATAACGCTGAGTTTCAGCGGCACACTGCTTAAGTGCGGTCAACCTGCCGCCCGATGTGCTCTCAGCGATTCAACCTAAGTGTTTGACCTTTTAACGGAACTAACCGCGTGAATTTATTAAACCGCACTGTAATGATTTTAGGCGCTAGCTGTTTGGTCACAGGGTTGGCACTTGCCAATCCGATCGAAGTACAGGTTTGGCACACGTTAAGTTCAGTGAACAAATCCGAGTTCGAAAAGCTCGCTAAGCAGTTCAACAATGACCAATCCGAGGTCAAAGTTGTGCTGAAGGGATTTGATCATCAGGCTGCCTTGCGCGCGCAGGCAACCGCAGCAATGACTTCACCGGGCGCGGGCAAACCCAATCTGGTGCAGATTGAAGATAACCGTTCACCTGAACTCATTGCCCAACATAAAAATATCGTTCCGCTCTACGACCTATTGAAGCGCTATCCGATTGCTGATCTAAATTGGTTTTTGCCTCAAACAACGGGTTTCATGCGAGATGCAAAAGGGCAGTTGATGGCCTTTCCATTTATGGCCGAGATCCCCGTCATGCTGTACAACTTAGATGGTTATAAAAAGGCGGGGCTTGATGCCACTAAGCCCGCTCGCACTTGGCCCGAACTACAAAACCATTTGCTGGCCTTACGCGACAAGGCCAATTACGACTGTCCCTTCGGCATCAGTCAACAGGTCAATACCCATCTTGAAAATCTAGCGCCCATTAACAACGCGGTATTTGTGACGCCTGGCAATGGTCTGGACAAGGCTAAGCAACAGCCCGAACTCAATCTGGCTGATCCAGTATTTATGCGTCACATGTCAATTATGGTGAGCTGGAAGCGTTCAGAGCTTCTGATGCAAAACAGCAACGGTACCGAGGCCGATGCACTGTTTGCCAAAAATAAGTGTGCGGTGATCACGACAACCTCTGGCGCTTTGGGGCAGATGCTTGACACGCGTGGTTTGAATTTTGGCATGGCACCCTTGCCGTTTTACGACCAGGTCAGCCCCAAAGCAGGCGCCCCTTTCGTGAGTGGTGGCGCTTTGTGGGCCGTATCGGGTCATGCAAAAGACGCTGATAAAGCGACGATGGCCTTTTTGGCTTATCTCTCAAAACCGGTGATTGCCGCCAACTGGCATCAACGCACCGGTTATCTTCCTTTAACGGATGCTGCGTTTCGCGCCGCCAACGTTTCGTTTTATGACAAGGTGCCCGGCGTTCGCTTACTGGTCGACTCAATGCGTCAAGTCAGCGACAAAAACAGTCGTGGTTTTCGGGTGCGCAACTACCATAGCATCGAGCCGATTTTGAGTCGCCAGTTTGATGCAGCGCTATCGGGCAACACGCCACCCGTTGCGGCATTGACGATGGCGCTCGACGAATCGCGTCCCTTGATGCAAGACCCTACGTTGGTTAAAAAGGCGCCGCCGCCGCGACGTTAAAAAAAAAGCCTTCGGGCTTTTTTTTGTGCGCTTTTTTCGTCTATGCGTGAGTCACACAATTGTGCGATTCGCTGTTAATCGTCAACATCACTCCTCGTTAACTGTTTGCGGGCGAGTGACTCATGACTATGCGCGGCACGTGGTGGT
>CANKOW010000157.1 GCA_947484295.1 Alcaligenaceae bacterium
AGCTCGGTACGGTCAAAAGTGTGGCCTTCTGCCGTGCCCTGCACCTCGACGAAGCCGCCAGCGCCGGTCATCACGACATTCATATCGGCATCGCAGCCCGAATCTTCGGGGTAATCCAAATCCAGTACGGCGCGCCCGTCGACCATCCCTACCGAGATCGCAGCGACTGAATCTTTAAGCGGATTTTTCGTCAGCAAGCCTTTTGCAAGCAGACCATCCACGGCATCGGCCACGGCGATCCAGGCACCTGTAATGCTTGCGCAGCGCGTGCCGCCATCGGCTTGCAGCACATCGCAGTCGATCTGAATTGTGCGCTCGCCTAATAACGACATATCCATGACCGCGCGCAGACTGCGCCCGATCAGGCGCTGAATTTCTTGCGTGCGCCCAGATTGCTTGCCTTTGGCCGCTTCACGATCAGAACGGGTATGGGTTGAGCGCGGCAACATGCCGTATTCGGCGGTCACCCAGCCCTGCCCCTTACCTTTTAAAAACGGCGGCACTTTTTCAAGCACACTGGCCGTGCACAAGACTTGCGTCTCACCCATCGAAATCAACACCGAGCCTTCGGCATAGCGTGTGAATTGCCGTTGGATCTTGACTTGACGCATCGCGTCATAAACGCGACCTGAGGGGCGTGGCTGGCTAATGCTAGTATTTGACACTTAAGTTCTCACAAAGACTAAATGAATAAGGTGACGCATGCTTGAGGGTTGTTGTAGGCAGCAAGTGCGATGGACTAACAGTATACGCAGCGCTCGAGGTGCTGTGTACCGCCTATGTCTGGGCGGGCTCATTGTAGGTAGCACCGTCGCCCTCGCCCTCGGCTCGGCAATGGCGCAGACTCAAGCTCAAAACACCGCCGTCACACAATACGACCATACTTTTTCTATTTTTCACCCCGAGCGTGGACAGCGCGGCATGGTCGCCAGTGAGCAACGACTTGCCTCGCAGGTGGGTGTCGATATTTTGGCGCAAGGCGGTAACGCGATTGACGCAGCGGTTGGCGTAGGCTTTGCTTTGGCAGTTGTGTTGCCCAATTCAGCTGGTTTAGGTGGTGGCGGGTTTATGCTGGTGCAAACTGCCAAAGGCACTAAGCCTGTCGCACTTGATTTTCGTGAAGTCGCGCCCGCCTCGGCGTCACGCGATATGTACCTTGACCAGCAAGATCGCGTCCTTGCTGGCAAATCGACCCAAAGCCCTTATGCTGTTGGCGTACCAGGATCGGTTGCAGGTTTAGCCCGTGCCCTGCAAGACTACGGCACGCTTTCGCTCGAGCAGGTCATCGCGCCCGCCATCCATTTAGCTGAAAACGGTTTTATCGTCAGTGCAGTGTTGGCCGAACAGTTCTCGTTGCAACGCACGCACTTAGGCCGTTGGCCCAGCACGCGCGAGATATTTTTTAAACACAAAGATCCCTCAAGCACTAGCTGTGCGCTTTCAGAATGCTCGCTCGACGTGTTAAGCACCTATCGCGCAGGCGAACGACTTATCCAAAAAGATCTTGCCAGCACGCTTCGCCTGATTGCTCAGCACGGCGCGGCGGGTTTTTATCAAGGCCCTGTCGCACAGAAGATCGTTGCCGAACTCAATCTTGACGGTCAAGTTCTTAGCTTAAAAGATTTACAAGACTACCGGGTGGTGCAGCGCCAACCCGTGCATGGCACGTATCGGGGCTTTGATATTTATTCAATGCCCGCGCCAAGTTCTGGTGGGGTGCATTTAATTCAAATGCTCAACTTGCTTGAGCGTTATCCGCTAGCCCAATACGGTGCCGGCAGCGCTCAGGTGGTTCATCTGATTGCAGAAAGCGCTCGCTTGGCCTATGCCGATCGCGCTGAACATTTAGGCGATCCGGATTTTGTAGAGGTTCCGCAAACAGGCTTGACCTCAAAAAAATATGCCAACGAACTGGCAGGCAAAATCAAGCACGATCGTGCCACCCCAAGCGTCATGGTCAAACCCGGCCAGCCTCAAGCCTTTGAAAGCGATCAGACCACGCACTTTTCAGTGATGGATGCCGCCGGATACGTCGTGAGCTGTACGTACACACTTAATTTGAATTTCGGCTCAGGTATTGTGGCGCGCGGTACAGGTGTATTACTGAATAATGAAATGGACGATTTTTCGATTAAACCTGGTGTACCGAATGCGTTTGGTCTGATCGGAGGGGATGCCAATGCGATTGCACCCGGCAAACGCCCGTTAAGCTCGATGACGCCAGTGATTGTATCGACGCAGCAAGGGCCGATGCTTGCAACGGGGTCGCCTGGCGGTGCACGCATTATCACCACGGTCTTGCAACAATTGATCAACATCATCGACTTTAAGATGAATATTGCTGAAGCCATCGCAATGCCTCGCATGCACCATCAATGGTTGCCTGATTTTTTACGACTTGAGCGAGGCTATAGCCCCGATACGATCGCGTTGTTACAAAAAATGGGGCACGAGGTTCGAATCATGCCTGCGATGGGACGTGTTCAAACGGTGCAACGTCGCGGAGATCTTTTTTTAGGCGCTTCAGACCCGCGCAATCCTGATGGCGCAGCGCTCGGTATTGGGCCTCGGCCTTGATCAACTGAATCTGCCTTGCCCACTGAACTTAAAGCGCGAGATCCTGAATCACTAGTTTAAATGGAGTCAATGATGATCGCCAGCATGACCGCCTTCGGGCAAGGTAAATTCACCGCACAATGCGGCGTCATTTCAGTTGAAATCAAAGCGGTCAACAGCCGTTATCTTGATGTGCTGTTTCGCATGCCTGACGAAATGCGTTTAGCCGAACAACCGATCCGCGAACGCTTGGCCAACGGTTTAACGCGAGGCAAAATTGAAGTACGCGCCAGTTTTGTGCGTCCGGCCGTCGAGACAGAGCAACAACTCAGCGATGCAGCTCTGCAACGCGTTGCCGCACAGCTCGCCCACATTCGCACAGTGTTGCCCGACACCGAAAGCCCGCGCTTTCACGAGATGATCAACTTGGCTGGTGCCCAACAAACTCAAACCGAGCCTGAAGACTGGGCACAAGCGTGTCTGGCAGCTTTAGAGCCAGCCTTGGCGCAGCTGCTTGAGGGTCGTCAGCGCGAAGGCACTCGTCTAGCATTGACGATGCTTGAAACTGCCAAACAAGTCTCAGCCATCGTGAGCGAAGTTGAAACGCGAATGCCTGTGTTGCTTGCAACACAACGCGACAAGCTTGCTCAAAAACTTAAAGATACGCTACAAAATGCCTTCCCGAATGGGTTCACTCACATCAGTGGTGCAGAGCTCTCAGAACGTATCGCCGGTGAATCAAGCCTGTTTGCCTTGCGCATTGATGTCGCTGAAGAGCTCGCGCGCCTTCAGTCACATTTGGCTGAACTTGAATATTTGTTGTCGGGTCAACAGGATTCACAAGCGAAACAAAAAACCAACACAACGCCCGCCGCAAGCGTGGGCAAGCGCCTAGATTTTTTGTTTCAAGAAATGAACCGCGAAGCCAATACCTTGGGCTCAAAAGCGGGCAGCTTAGAAATGACACGTGCAGCCATGAACCTCAAACTGCTCATCGAACAGATGCGCGAGCAGGCGATGAATTTAGAATAAGTTCACCCCACCTCTGACTCAAACGTACTGATCAAGCGATAGCTTGACTGCGCTTGTACGATCAGGCCGTGCTGCTCTAGAGCCCATTGCATCGCTGGTTGCTGCAATAAGTCTTCGCAGACTGTTAAATCGTACGCCTCAAAGAACAACACCCAGTTCACTCGCTGATCAGGTGCGCCACGTCGCGCTTCTTCGGGGCTTGGTGCAGCGCCCACACTGACCGAGGCCTCCCAGAGGGCAAGGCGCACTAAGCAATTGGCTTGGGCAAACTCAGGGTAAAGCGTTTGGGCAATGAAGTCGCGCGCCACTTTTTCTTGACCAGGTTTGGGTGCGCACCGCATCACAACCGCCTCGCCACCTAAGCCCGCACCTGCTGACCACGTTTCATCACAAGCAGAGCGCACCATATTGCGAAAGTGCGGCATCATTTTTTTTGTGAGCGGTGTGGGTTCGACAAGAATCGCCTTGTATTCAGGCAATTCAAGCACACCAACGTTGGTGCACGAGTAAATCGCCATATAGGCCTGCGAATCGCCAAGTGCACGATACCGCCGTGCAGATAAAAACCCCGGAATCTGCATACGCTGACGGACATGTTCAGTTTGATACCATTCGTTGAACTCTGGCTCGACGACAGGGTTGATATCGTTCATGACGAACAAGGTGCACGAAAAGGCAGATTGCGGTTTTGCTGAAGTTGTCATGGCTAGTTAGTTTGTAGGTGAAGATGATTTGAAAAGTCTACGCGTCAAACATCGCCGTTCGGTGCGGTGCACAACAGAGTGCAAAAAAGAACTGTTTCATGGCATTGTTGAAATAGCGCGTCACGTTTTATCAATGAGGTGTAGCATCTGCTGCACGCAGTCGTTACAAAGGGTGTTGCAAAACATTATATGCAATGAAAAAGTGCCACATATTGTCTGATTAATTAGCGCCCCAATCAGTCTCTCGATAAAAAAATAAAAGGCAAGGATACCTATGCCAATCGATACACTTCTGTTAGTCACCTTCACACTATTGACAATGAGCGTTGTACTCGCCGTGGTGCTTCACACGCTCATCATGCATCACGTTCGAACACCGGCGAGGCAAGCGAATGTTGCACGCCAAAATTGGTTAGTCGATATCACCTGGGCTTGCGTGCCGTGGCTCATTGTGATCGTGTTAATGTACCCAGCACTTAGAAAAATTTTTTACCCCTATTTAAATTGATGCGACTCACCCAAAAGACGTACGAGGGTAAACCCTGCTTATTTCTTTGAAATAATGACGCACAACCTACTAAATACCGTATACACTTGCCTCACAAAATAAGCCTCTTTTTGGGCATGTAGGGTTCGCACCGGACTACATTCAGTTGTAAGCATGACAGATCACATATATAAATTTAAAGATCGTTAACTGCTCGACTGCTAGATCGCCTCACTGTTTCTGTTTTTTTTCATATTAAGCAACTCTCGCCACAGTAACAACTGTTGAGGTGGCGTTGGTGTTTACAACGGTGGCCCGACACTATGGCTATAGCAATTGTATTAACCTTATTAGTTGTCGGCTCGGTTTTATTTCACTTATTGAGCCCCTGGTACTTCACTCCCATCGCTTCAAATTGGGGCGCGATGGACCAAACGATTAGCCTCACCTTCTGGGTCACGGGCATCGTTTTTATCGGTGTCAATTTGTTTGTTGTGTTCTGCATCGTTCGTTTTCGACAGAAAAAAGGTAGCAAAGCAGCCTACGAGCCTGAAAATACCAAGCTTGAATGGTGGCTAGTTGGCCTCACAACGCTGGCCATCGCCTCAATGCTAACCCCGGGCCTGTTTGTCTGGGCTAATTTTGTGAATGTTCCGCAAGATGCCGCGATCGTTGAAGCGGTCGGAAAACAGTGGCACTGGAGTTATCGCTTTCCGGGTCAAGACGGTAAGCTCGGCACAACAGATGCCAAGTACATCAATGATCAAAATCCGTTTGGTATCAACCCCAACGATCCAAACGGTAAAGACGACGTACTCATTAGCCATCCGGATCTTCATTTGCCAATCGGTAAGCCTGTCAAGGTATTACTGCGCTCGGTCGATGTGCTGCACAATTTTGCAGTGCCTCAATTTCGCGCCAAGATGGATCTGGTGCCAGGCACCTTAACTTACATTTGGCTCACGCCTACACGCGAGGGTGCGTTTGACCTGCTGTGCAACGAGCTGTGCGGCGTCGGACACTATGTCATGCGCGGTAAGGTTGTTGTTCAACCAGAAGCAGAGTTTACGGCTTGGTTAAACAGCTTTCCGACCTATGCACAGACCCAGCTTGAGCAAAAAGGTGATTTGCAACTTGGTAAAGCCTCTTACGCCGTGTGTGCAGCCTGTCATGGCGCTCAAGCAGAAGGCAACAAAGCGTTAAACGCCCCTAAGCTAAATGGCCAGAGTGAGTCGTACCTCAGACGCCAATTAGAAAACTACAAAATCGGCGCTCGCGGCACGCACGATCTAGACGTCTTTGGAAAAATGATGGCGCCCATGGCCGCAACCTTACCGGATGCAGCGGCCATCACCAACGTCAGTGCTTACATCAAATCTTTACCCGATACGCGACCACCTGCGATGGTCAAAGGCAACGCAGGCAAAGGCAAAGACCTCTTCAATGCAACCTGTAGCGTTTGTCACGGAGCGACCGGCATGGGTGTTCAAGCAACCAATGGCCCTCGCCTGCAGTCGATAGATGACTGGTACTTGGTGACCCAACTCAATAATTTCAAAAAAGGGATTCGCGGTAATAACCCAAAAGATATGCATGGACCGCAAATGTCAAACGTCGCTGCTTTTTTGAACGACGACCAAATCATCAATGACCTAGTCGCTTACATCAATACCCTTCGATGATTCGCACGCTCATTTGTTTCGTATCAATTTAGCTAGCTTGTAAAGACAGGAGATATGGATGGATCACGCATCACACGACGCCTCTGACTACGCTCCACCTAACGAATTAGGTGAAATGGAGCTCTATCATCCCAAGACGTTTTTGGGAAAATATGTATGGAGCCAAGACGCAAAGGTCATTGCCATTCAATATTCAATCACTGCGATTGCAATTGGTATCGTCGCTCTGGTGCTCTCTTGGCTGATGCGTCTGCAGCTTGGTTTTCCTAATACCTTTACCTTCATTAATCCTAGTAACTATCTTCAGTTCGTGACCTTACACGGCATGATTATGGTGGTCTATCTGTTGACCGCCCTGTTTCTGGGTGGCTTCGGAAATTATCTGATACCACTCATGGTCGGTGCACGCGACATGGTGTTTCCGTACTTGAATATGCTCAGTTTCTGGATCTATCTGTTTGCAGTGCTTTTATTGTGTGCAAGCTTTTTTGTTCCGGGAGGGCCAACCGGATCGGGATGGACACTTTATCCACCGCAAGCGATTCTTGAAGGGACGCCAGGCTCGCGAGAGGGCATCATTTTGATGCTTCTATCGCTGATGTGTTTCATCGTCGGCTTTACGATGGGCGGCCTGAATTATGTCGTCACGATTTTGCAAGCCCGCACACGTGGCATGACGATGATGCGCCTTCCCCTCACCATCTGGGGGATTTTTATGGCAACCATCCTAGCGCTGTTAGCGTTTCCGGCACTGTTTGTCAGTGCACTGATGATGTTGCTCGATCTCTGTTTAGGGACAAGCTTTTTTATGCCCGCCATTGTGTCTTTGGGTAGACCCGGTGAGCACGTCGGTGGTAACCCCTTATTGTTTCAACACTTGTTTTGGTTCTTTGGTCACCCAGAGGTCTATATCGTTGCGTTGCCTGCGTTTGGAATCGTTTCAGACTTAATCAGTGTGCACGCCAGAAAGAATATTTTTGGCTACAGAATGATGGTGTGGGCCATTGTCATCATTGGAGGCCTGAGTTTTGTGGTCTGGGCGCACCACATGTATGTCAGCGGTATGAACCCCTACTTTGGTTTCTTTTTCGCGACCACCACGCTCATTATTGCGATCCCCACCGCGCTCAAAGTCTATAACTGGGTGTTGACGCTTTGGCGGGGCAACATCCAACTCACTATTCCCATGCTGTTTGCCTTAGGTTTCATGTTCGCCTTTATTCACGGTGGGCTCACAGGATTATTTCTAGGTAATGTCACGGTCAGTGTTCCGCTGTCTGACACCATGTTTGTCGTGGCACATTTTCATATGGTGATGGCCGTTGCGCCCATCATGGTTGTATTTGGGGCAATCTACCATTGGTATCCCAAAATGACGGGCCGATTAATGAATGTCAAGATGGGGAAAATCCATTTCTGGGTGACATTTTTAGGGACCTATGCCATTTATTTACCCATGCATTATTTAGGGTTCTTAGGTGTGCCCCG
>CANKOW010000158.1 GCA_947484295.1 Alcaligenaceae bacterium
AATGGCGTTTTTCATTTGTTCAGGTGTCATTTTTAGAGGCTCGTAGCCATCTTGCCGGATGACTCTTAGCACCTCGGGATCGTCCATTGCAGCATTGAGTGCCGCAACCAGTTTGGTTGTAATCGCTGCAGGCAGACCCGCAGGCCCCACTACGCCAAACCACACGGGCGAATCAAACCCCGGAAAGCCACTTTCAGCAATAGTTGGTACGTTTGGAAACAAGCTGCTACGAGTAATCGAGCTCACAGCAAGGGCCGTGACTTGCCCCGCCTCAACGTTGGTTGCAATTGAGCCGATTGACGAAAATAGAATAGGAATGTGACCACCCAACAAATCATTTAAAGCGCCAGCCCCGCCCTTGTAGGGCACATGAGAAATTTGTAAACCCGTTGCAATCTTAAACTGCTCGGCCGCCAAATGACCCGACCCTCCGATTCCTGACGTGCCATAGCTCCATTGCGTTGGGTTTGCCTTTGCTAAGGCGATAAAACTCTTTACATCTTTAGCCTGTGACGTGGGCAAGACCGCAAGCAGTGAACCACCACTGGACACCATCCCGATGGGGGTGAAATCCTTGACTGGATCAAAGCTCGCCTTGCGCAACGAGGGGCCAAACGTCATGGGACCTTGCGATGTGAGGTGAATCGTATAGCCATCTGCAGGCGCGCGCGCAACCAGTTCAAGAGCAATCCCCCCGGCCGCCCCGGGGCGATACTCCATCACGATCGATTGGCCTAAAAATTTTGCCATACGATCGGCCACCGGTCGTGCGAGCTTGTCGGCGGCGCCGCCAGGCGTAAATCCTACGACCATCTTGATGGGCTTGTCGGCTGGATACTCGGCCGCAGCGCTTAAAGACGGCAGAGCTAATAGAGCGATCACTGAAGCGACCCCTGCAACGGTTTTACCTAACTTGCCTATATTCAAAATTGTCTCCGCATACGCTTTAAACGTTTTTTGTATAAAAATCGATCGATTAAAGTCAATCATAACGGTCTACTATCCAGCAAACAAGAGCTTGTGTTTTCGTGCACTCGGTTTACACTTCAACTCACTTGCTCGATGGCTCTCGCTAAACGCCCTGTAAGCAGGGTCGCGAAACCACTAAAAATACCCTTCGGAGATTAAAATGCGCAATGCTGCAACCAAACTAGTCGCTTCGCTCATGCTGGCGGCTCTCGCTCAAACGGCTGCTGCCCAGTACCCCACTAAAACAATCCGTTTAGTCGTGCCTTTTCCTGCTGGATCGGCAACTGACACGGTCGCACGCATTCTAGGCAATGGTTTAAGCGCCAGCCTTGGGCAGCAAGTGATTGTCGAAAACAAAGCAGGCGCAGATGGTGCTCTAGCTGCGACAGAAGTCGTCAAAGCGGCGCCCGATGGCTACACGCTGCTTGTGGCAACCAATAGCCCAATGTCTGCTGTACCCGCTCTACGCAAGCAACCGCCTTATGATCCCATCCGCGATTTCACTCCTATTTCAATGATTGGCCGGTACACCTTCTTTTTGTATGCCAACGCGCAGCTACCGGTTAACAACATCGCTGAACTCATCGCCTATGCAAAGGCTAACCCAGGTAAGCTCGCCTATGCCACTGGCAATACCACAGGTATTGTGGCAACCGCTCAAATTTTGTCTCTTGCCGGCAATCTGAAAATGCTACATGTGCCATACAAGGGTGAACCAGCTGCTGTGATTGATCTGGTGTCCAATCGCGTGCAACTGATGATTTCAACCCCTTTCACCGCTGGTGTGCATGCGGCTGAGGGTAAGCTCAAAATGCTGGCGATCACGCTCCCGAGTCGTTCGGCACTCGCACCAAGCGTACCGACTTTTGCCGAAGCGGGCATCAAGGGATTTTCAGTTCAGTCATGGGCAGCCTTGTACGCCCCAGCCAACCTACCGGCCGAGGTAACCGTGCGTTTAAATACTGCAGTCAATGCAGTTTTGAACCGTCCCGACATCAAAGAGCAGCTCGATCAAAAGCAGTTTTTAGTTCAAGGTTCGACGTCTGAAGCACTTGGCGCCTTCACCAAAGAGCAAGCTGCAACTTACGTCAAAATCCTGCGCGACGCAGGTGTTCAGCCAGAATAACCGTAACGACGGAGATCCCTCATGCCTATGATTTCAACTAGCTTTGATCTAACAAATGTCAAGTGGCGTCACGTGCATGACACCAGCGATCCAGCTTTTTATATCGATTTTGAGTACAGCCTGCTAGGCTATGACTTGCCTAGCGGACGCCTCGATATGCTGCTTCGCTACGGCAAGGGTGGTCACTGTCGTCGTCATCGCCACCTTGCGTCTACGGTCACGCTCGTCTTAGAAGGCGAGCAATTTTTAACCGAGATGCTGCCAGATGGCACGACAAAAAAAATCCACCGAAAAAAAGGCGACTACGCCTTGGCTGCAGCTGACGCACTGCCACATGACGAACACGGCGGCCCAGACGGAGGAACCATCCTGCTATCGATGACCGCAGTCGACGGTCTGTTATTCGAATACTTTGATGAAAATATGGCCAATGGCTGGGCACTTTCTATCGAAGAGTACGTCGACAGCTGGAACAAGGGTGTGATTCACGCCAGCGCTCCCTCGCAAGCGTTATCAACACATCGTTAAGCAGAGAGCTCGACCGTATTGCCGATATCAGAGACGGTCGCGCGCTGCACATCGCGCTTCCAGCGCCAATCATCAAAATCGGTGCCGCGATGCATCGTGCAACGGTTATCCCACATCACCAAATCATTGACGCGCCAACGGTGGGACAGCACAAATTGCGGTTGTGTTGCATGTTCAGTGAGCTCTTGAAATAACTTTTCACTCTCTTCATCTGACATCCCAATCACGCGCATGGCGTGCGAGGCAAGGTACAAATTGCGTCGCCCTGTTTCAGGGATGGTCCGCACCATCACCTGTTTAGCGGGCGGCAGCGAGGCGAGCTCTCTTTCGGTAAAGTCAGTAAACCCAAGTTTTGCGCGCGAATGAAAAATTGAGTGCTCAACGATCATCTTATCGATTTTGGTTTTGGTCGCAGCAGGCAAGGCATCGTACGCTGCACGCATATCTGTAAACTCAGTACGCCCTCCTACGGGAGCGATCGAACGCCCGTAAAGCAACGACGTTAACGCGGGTAAATGTCTAAAAATACTATCTGTATGCCAGAGGCGGTTTGCTAGGCCAGACATTCGTTTTCGACTATTCACAGCCAGGATTTCGTTTTCATCGCCTAAGTTTGATACATCAGCGATACGGGTATCGATTCGATATTTCTTGACCTCATCTGAGTAGGTATTAATGGTTCGCTCCATCGGACCAAACACTTCGGCAAACGCAATGTGTTGGGCGGAAGTCAATTCTTGGCCTGGAAACACCAGCACACTGTATTTGAAGAAAGCGGCTTTGATCGCCTGACGGTCTTCATCAGACAACGGCAGACTCAAATCTACGTCGCCGATTTCAGCCATAAAGTCTGCTTTAACAGGATACAAAGTGATGGCCATGCGTGGCTCCGAGAGTTAACAACGAAATTATCCTAGGTCACCCTGACTCGCAAGGCTTAACGCGCACTCTGATCCAGTTGAGACAGCAATCGGGTTCACGCTACTCAGCTACTACACCCGTTTGGTCAATCACTTTTTTCCACTTGGCCAAGTCTGCTTTGATTGCGGCCGCAAACTCTGCGGGCGTGCTTGTCATCATGTCACCATTCTGCGACTCAGCCCAAGCCTGTAACAAGGGATCTTTTGTGACGACAGTCAACTCTTTGTTGAGCCTCTGAATGATTGCGGGCTCTGTTCCCTTGGGCACCATCACACCAAACCACGTGTAAGTATCAAAGCCCTTGACGCCCAACTCAGAAAACGTCGGAATATTTGACACTTGCTTTGAGCGTGTCGTACCAGAAATCGCCAACGCAATGAGTTTTCCAGCGTTGATGTGCGGGATCGCGGTATCACTAAACATCACCTGAAGCTGCCCGCCCAACAAATCAGCCATGGCGGGCGCCGTGCCTTTGTAAGGGACATGCGTCATTTTGATACCGTGATCTGCATCGAACAGTTCACCTGCTAAATGACTGACACCACCGGTACCGCTTGAGCCGTAGTTCAATACGCCAGGTTTAGCTTTGGCTAGCGCGATCAATTCAGGGATTGATTTGATCGCTAGCCCCGGCGTCACCACCAAAATCGCCCGACTGCCACCGATTAAGGCGACAGGCTCAAGGTCTTTTAAAGGATCAAAGGGTAAGGTCTTGTAGACGAGCGTGTTAATCGTAACGGTTGCGTTATTGCCAACGTAAACCGTATATCCGTCGGGTGTTGCCTTGGCGGCCCGAGCGGCACCGATATTGCCGCCTCCACCTGAAATATTTTGAATAATGACTTGTTGGTTCAACCTTTCGCCCAAAGGCTTGGCAATGGCCCGCGCCAACGAGTCAGTGAAACCGCCGGGTGGGTAGGCAACGATCATCTGTATCGGCCGGTCAGGCCATGCTGCATGTGCACAACCAACGAAGGCCGCTGCAATGGTTAGCAAAAGTTTGCTAAATTGATTTCGCATCTTGTCTCGACTTGATATCGTATTGTTTTATTTTGAGTTTTTGTGACGAGCGCACTTAACAACTGACCCAGCACTACGCGTACACTCTTTGAAGCGTACCACAAGAGTACCTCACTCAAAAAATGAGTCTGCCAATGATCCGTTTTAATTGTTATCAAAAACTAATTTCCCTAAGCGCGCTATTTCTAGCGTGCATTTCGCAAACGGCGGCCTCGCAAGACTTTCCGACCAAACCGGTTCGCTGGATCGTTCCTTATTCTGCAGGTGCGTCAAACGATGTGGTCGCCCGACTACTGGCACAAAAACTGTCGCAAACGTGGGGGCAACCCATCGTCATCGAAAATCGCGCAGGTGCTGGAGGCACGATTGGTGCAAATGTGGCGGCCCAGGCAGCCGCTGATGGCTATACGCTACTCATGACCAATCCTGGGTCTAACGCGATTCAACATGTTTTGAATCAACATTCGACCTACTCGAATCGTGATTTTGCACACGTTATTTTGCTAGGGTCTGCACCTTTGATGCTGAGTACTCGAAAAGATTTTTCGGCGTCAACAGTCAACCAGTTGATTGCGCTTGCGAAAGCGAGCCCAGGTGCGCTCACTGGAGGTTCATCTGGCTCGGGTGGCAGCAGCCACTTCGCGCTTGAACTTTTTAATCGTGCGGCGAGTGTTGAGATTCTACATGTCCCTTACAAAGGCGCCGCGCCTGCCCTTGCAGATGTCGTTGGCGGACAAATATCACTCATTTTCACAACCCCTGCTTCAATTTTTGCTTTACTTGAAGCAAATAAACTTAAGGTGCTGGGCGTCTCTAGTCAGAGCCGTCTGACTGCGTTTCCAGATGTTCCGACCATGGCTGAGCAGGGCATGCGTGACTTCAACGAAAAAATTTGGTTCGGCGTGTCGGTTCCGGCAGCTACCCACCACTCAATCGTCAGCAAGCTGAATCTCGCGTTCAACGACATTCTTCAACGATCAGACATAAAAGAGCGCTTTACCACGTTAGGCCTTGAGATCGATGGCGGGAGCCCTGAATATTTTTCTTCTGTGATCAACGCCGACATCGAGCGACTGACTGAATTAGTCAAAGTCACAAACATCAGGACAACGCCTTAACCCCCCCGCCTTTACTGTAAGCAGTGGTGTTCAAGCGTGCCCCAGCTTAAAGTCTACTCAAAAGATCTACGCGTTCAGTTAGGACTGCTCATCAAGCGGGTGAAGAGCTGCGCCTTTGCGATTGATTTTGTGCGGCGCAACAGAATGTTTTACGGGTCTAGATTTTAAAGACGTACACTCTAGTGTCATCATCAACGCTGCAAACTTGTGAAACTCCTTTTACTTGCCCTCGGGGCAATGTTTTTTCAACAGACCTTTATTGCGCTTGGGCGAGCCTTACCCGCGGTGCTTGCCCCCGCGATGATTGCGCACCTGATGCTGGATTCTGCCTGGATCGGGGTGTATTTCTCGATCGGCGCGGTTGCGTCGTTGGCGACTCAATTGGGGTGCGGCAGCTTCATCATTCGCTATGGCGCCCTGCGCATGAGCCAAGTCGCGTTGGTGATGTTGGCGCTGGGGATGGCGCTGGCGACACTTGACTCTCCGTTGATGCTTGTGCTCTCGGCCTTGATTGGCGGAGGAGGGGCGGCCGTCTCTACACCTGCAAGCTCTCACTTACTAGGGCGCGTGTCGCCGCCTCGCTACATGCCTTTGATTTTTTCGCTTAAACAAACTGCAGTGCCTGCCGGGCTTTTACTTGCTGGCTTACTAGGGCCTCAACTCACCGAGGCCTTTAACTGGCACTACACCATGCTCTTTGCAGCGCTCGCTTGCCTTATTTTTACTTTGATGCTGCAACCCTTACGTAAACTCTTCGACGATGATCGCATCCCAACACGCACCTTTCATTTGTCGGATTTTTCTACCACACTGAAATCAGTCGTTGGTACCAAAACACTGCGTAACCTCGCCTTCACTTGCTTTGCGTTTAACGCGGTACAAACAATTTTTACTGTCTATTTTGTGGTGTATCTGACCACCCTAGGCTACACGCTCGTCGCAGCGGGATTTGTCTTTTCGATCGCAGTCGCAATTGCGGTACCAGGCCGCATTATCTGGGGACTGCTTGGTAGTGGCTATATTCAACCTAGAATCGTCATGGCGGTCTTGGCCTTTGGGATGGGCGCCAGTATGATCGCGCTCAGTTTCTGTAGCGCTGGTTGGCCCACGATTTTGGTGGGCACAATTGCCGCGATCATTAGCGCCACCGCTCTGTCATGGCATGGCGTCCTGCTCGCTGAAACTGCCAGTGCAGCACCTGAGGGCCAACGCGGTGCGGTGACCGGTGGTGTGTTGTCGTTTGGCCAACTCGGTGCGCTAACAGCCCCAACAGTATTTTCAATATTGCTTGGGCTCAGCAACAGTTACAGCTTAGGTTTTATCGTTTGCACCATCCCAGCTTTGCTAGTTGGCTACGCTTTAGTGCGACAACGCAGCACCTAAAAAATCGATAAAGATCTTGCTGACTTTTTCAGCCTGTTCTTGCTGCACCCAATGGCCTGCGCCCTCGACCAGTACTGTGCCCTTGTATTGCGTGGTCAGTGTCTGCTCGACAGACTCAAGACCACCTGGGGTTTGATAAACGCCCCAGTCACTTTTTCCGCCAATAAATAACGACGGTACATCGATCGTGCGGCCAGCAAAGATTTTTAACTCTTGATCAAGCCCGCCGATTCGGTAGCCTTGCAAGCCCCCCTGAAAACCAGTGCGACCATACTCTTCACTGTAGACGCTGAGTTCTGCCTCAGTCAGCCAATGACAGGCCGCAATTTCTTGCGCCGAAGGCATTTCTGGCGCAACTGACTCTGCCATATCTTTATCTAAGTCCATCACATAATAGCGAGGCAGTTTCTCCCACTCGCTTGCGATCAGCGCGGTTAAGGGAAACGGTTTATTGGCGACCCAGTCAGCACTTTTCATATGATAGTAAGCGCGCAAAAAAGCATGTAGCCCTTGCTTAGGGTGCCAGATATTGTCGTTGGCCTCTGGCTGGGTGTAATACTTCATATAGTATTTACGTGGCGGTGTCAGACGCGCGAGGTCTTCATGGATACGCACGACAGGCGTTTTGGGGGCCGGTACGTTCACAGTATTAAAGGGCAAGGATTCGGGGGCGCCTCTAAACGGTGAACTCATCAGAATGACCGACTTAAACACATCGGGACGGGTCAACGCGCACCAGCCTGCTAAAGGCGAGCCTTGATCGTGGCCAAACACCCCTGCCACTGATCGATAACCCAGCGCCGAAACGAGCGCCAACATGTCGTTAATCTTGTTTAATGACCCAAAAGCACGCATATCGTCAGAATGCTTAAT
>CANKOW010000159.1 GCA_947484295.1 Alcaligenaceae bacterium
AAATGCGCGTGCGGGTCAGATGGCGTAAGAACAAATGCCCCAAGCCGGCACCTTCAGAGGCGCCTTCGATTAAGCCGGGGATATCTGCCACCACAAAGCTGCGCGCCTCTGAGGTACGCACTACCCCTAAGTTAGGGTGCAGTGTTGTGAAGGGGTAGTCGGCAATTTTGGGGCGTGCATTCGAAATACGGCTGATCAAGGTTGATTTGCCTGCATTAGGCATGCCCAACAGACCCACATCGGCCAACACTTTGAGCTCTAAGCGCAAGCGGCGCTGTTCGCCGTCTTTGCCAGGGGTCCATTGCTTGGGCGCGCGGTTCACGCTTGATTTGAAATGCAAATTACCCAAACCGCCTTCACCGCCTGCGGCTAAGGTGACCTGTTGAGCGTGATGGCTTAGGTCAAAGAGCTCTTCGCCGGTTTCGGCGTCATAAATAATTGTGCCAACTGGTACGCGCAGCGTAATGTTGGCCGCTGCTGCACCATACTGATCCGAGCCGCGGCCATGTTCACCACCTTTAGCCAGGTGTTTGCGTGCATAACGGTAATCAATCAAGGTATTGATATTGCGGTCGGCGATGGCGAACACAGAGCCGCCTCGACCGCCATCACCACCGTCGGGCCCACCCTTTGGGATGAACTTTTCACGGCGAAAGCTATGCGCGCCATTGCCGCCTTTACCGGCAATCACTTCAATAGTGGCTTCGTCGACGAATTTCATAAGAGGATGGTACCGTGAAAAGAAAAAGCCCTGCCGCTTGCGACAGGGCTTTTAGAACTAAAAAAGCAGCTTACGCGGCCGAAACGATCGAAACCGTTGACTTGTTGAGCTTGCCTTGAACCGAAAATTTGACGTGACCGTCAATCAGCGCATACAGGGTGTGGTCTTTACCCAAACCCACGTTTGTGCCGGGATGAAACGTTGTACCGCGCTGACGCACGATGATTGAACCGGCCGGAATCAGTTCGCCGCCGTAGGCTTTAACGCCCAGACGTTTCGATTCTGAATCACGACCGTTGCGCGTCGAGCCGCCGCCTTTTTTCTGTGCCATGTTTGTTCCTAGATTTAGCTGAGATTTAAGAGGACAATGCAGCGATTAAGCTGAAATGTCGCCGATTAAAATCTCAGTGTAGTTTTGACGGTGGCCTTGATGCTTTTGATAATGCTTGCGACGACGCATCTTGAAGATCGTGACCTTATCATGGCGTCCTTGCGCAAGAACCGTTGCCTTGACCAGAGCGCCAGCCACAAGCGGGGTACCAACCTTAAGTTGGTCGCCTTCGCCTACGGATAACACCTGATCCAGCGTGATTTCTTGCCCAATGTCTGCCGGTATCTGTTCTATTTTAAGTTTTTCGCCAGAAGCAATGCGATATTGCTTGCCTCCAGTTTTTATGACCGCGTACATGGGTTAACCTCGTGTTTTAGTGCAATTGGAATCTCGATTAACGTAGCCGAGCTCTAAATAATAGCGCGTAACCACTTGAAAGTCAAAAGAAAGTCTGTGCAAAAACTATCTGATCTGCTCGCCACTGTTGCTGGGGATATGAACGCTGTAGATGCTGTGATTCGCTCGCGGCTCGACTCAGACGTAGTTTTGATCCGAACAATTGGTGATTACATCATTGGGGCGGGGGGTAAACGCATGCGCCCGGCCATGCTGTTGCTGGTCGCGCAGGCGCTTGGGCATCAGGGTAAACACCACCATTTAATGGCTGCGGTGGTCGAATTTATACATACGGCCACTTTATTGCACGACGACGTCGTCGACGAATCCGACCTGCGACGCGGTCGAAGCACAGCCAACGCCGTGTTTGGTAATGCGGCAAGCGTGCTGGTAGGCGATTACCTGTATTCGCGGGCTTTTGAGATGATGGTCAACGTTGACAGCATGCCCATCATGAAAATCATGTCTGGCGCCACCACCGTGATCGCCGAGGGCGAAGTGCTGCAGCTGCTTAATGTGCATGACCCCGACGTCTCTGAAGCGCGTTATTTACAGGTGGTCCGGTTTAAAACCGCCAAGCTGTTTGAAGCCGCTGCCGAAGCGGGGGCGGTGCTGGCTGGGGCCAGTGAGGCGCAACGCGAGGCCGCTGCGGCCTACGGACGGCATATTGGCACGGCATTCCAGCTTGTTGATGATGTACTAGATTACAGCGGTGATGTGAATGCGCTCGGTAAAAACGTTGGGAATGATTTGCGCGAAGGTAAGCCGACCTTACCCCTGATCCGCGTGCTAGAAGTGGGCACTGACCTACAAAAACAGCTCGTCCGGCAAGCGATTGAACACGGTGAGGCCGATTTCGATGCGATCGCACAAGCCATCCACGATACTGGGGCTCTTGAGCATGCCCAACGTTGTGCAGTGGCCGAGGCTGACATGGCCTGCAAGGCGCTTGACGCGTTTCCGGCCTCAGCCGCGCGTGAGGCCTTGCTAAATTTTTGCGCTTTTGCGGTTGGACGCAATCGGTAAGCTAGTCGCCAACCATCGAGCATCACGTCATGACACAGCTAGCGGTCGCATGCTTGCCTGACCTTAGTGCGTGTAAAGCGCGACATAAAAAACTGCAGCAAACAGGCTAGGCAATAAAGTGACCAACAAGCCCGACATCCACTTGACGATTAGCCAGGTTTGGTTGGTTAGCTCTTGATGCAGCGTTGTCTCGACTTTTTGAATGGCCCCATTCATGCGGCCTTCAAGATGTGCAAGATCTTCGCGTGTGGCTAAGGTGGGGATGATTGCTTCTAAGCGAGTGACTCTAGTTTCCATTTAGTCATTATAAGCAATGCCCCTCACGTTCATGAAGACGTACACGGACAAAAACGTGTAACCAAAAATTAACAAAGATCGCTCGCGGCCATCTCGCACCACGCAGTGTGTGCGTCGGCGTCGCACACAGCTCATTTCCGTGACAAATAATTAAGACAAAATTACATGGCACCACGGTTTGTGCACACACAGCGCCGCTTTGTGCAATCCACAATTCACGTCATGAAAGTGTCATGTTGATTACATAAGAGCGTCACAAATTTGCGCGATCATACTTTAAGTGGAAACATAACATCGTTCCATTTGTTAAGCGTCGGGCTTGCCTACAGCAAGCCCCAGTTAAAGTTGCCGCAACCGTTCTTCTGAAATGTCCACACACTATATTTTTAGACGATCACCTATCGTTTTCAATTGGAGCCTCCTCGTATCATGCGTATTTTCAAACTCAACCGCCTAGCGGTTTGCCTTGCAGGATTATCACTTGCACCTGTGGTGTGGTCACAACCCGCTAACGCACCTAGCATGACGACCACCGATGTTGGTCGTATTCAGGTTGAGGGTTTGCCTGGCGGCACAGCGACCGGTTTAATCGCGCAAGAAGAATCTCCTAAGATGCGCAGCTCGGTGAATCGTGAGGCAATCGAGCGGCTCACGCCCGTTGCGAATCCTTATCAAATGATCGATTTACTTCCAGGTGTCAACACTTTTAGTCAGGATGCAACGGGTTTGTTCGGTGGTGGCATACGCGTGCGTGGCGCCAATAGCGATCAATTGGGGTTTACTGTTAACGGTGCGCCCGTTAACGACTCGGGCAACTTTGCTGTTTACCCGATGGAATATGTAGACGCCGAAAATATTTGTGAGGTGAACTTGACGCAAGGTGGTACGGATACTGACGCGCCTCATGTGGGTGCTTCAGGTGGCAACATCGGTATTAGTTATTGCGCTCCAAGTGACAAGACTGGGTTTCGCTTTGCGCAAACCTTTGGTAGTTTAAGCACTCGACGCACTTTCGTGCGTGCCGATACGGGCTTATTTGCGAACGACAAAGCCAAGTTTTTCGTATCGTACTCAAACACCTACGCCAACCAATTTCAGGGCCCGGGCAATGCGCAGCGCGACCACGTTGACATGGGGATTGAAATCCGCCCTGACACCCAATGGCGTCTGACAAGTAATTTTTCGTACAACAAAATGTTCAATAACAATTTTCGAACATTGACCCAGCCGCAGATTGACAGCGGTGGAAGAAACCAAACTTTCAGCTCGAGCCCAGCACTGAACCCAACCGCAGTTTTCGGCACTGCGCAAAGCGTTGCTGCCACGACCGCGGATAACACTTACTACAAAAACTCCGTCAATCCCTTTGTAAATATTATTTGGTCTGGTAAGGCCGAATACAAAATGAACAAAGACGTGACCTTTTCTGCCGAACCTTACTACTGGTACGGCCATGGCACCGGTGGATCACAACAAAGAGTTCTGGCCGAATCCGCTTTTTCGGGCAACAGTCTGAACTACGGCATAGCCGATCTTAACGGCGATCGCGATACGCTCGATCGGGTTTATGTGTACAGCAGTAGCGTGACAGAGACGACACGTCCCGGTATCACGTTAAAAAGCAACATTCGCCTTGATAATCACGACCTGTTAATAGGTGCTTGGGTCGAGCAGGCGCGACACACGCAAACTGGCCCTGGAGTCAGGTTCGACAGTGGTGGCGCCTCGGTTGACCCTTGGCTGTTTAATAGCAATCAGTACGTTCAGTACGGCAACGGCCAAAACTACCAGTCACGCAATTGGTTAACCATCAGCACCTCGACCTCGCTGTTTGCGCAGGATACGATCAAGATGCTTGAAGATAAGTTGCTGTTGCAGTTAGGTGTGCGCGGGACACAAATTCGGCGCGACTTCACAAACTACGCGAACTCTGGCTCGACTAGCATCTTTGGCGCGTCGACTGCAGATTACGACATCAACAAAACCTATGGAAAAGTGTTGCCAAACATCGGTTTGCGTTACCGCTTAGACGAACAGCAACAGGTCTTTGCTAACGTTGCACAGAATATGCGTGTGCCCAACAACAGCGCGTTAGCCAATCTTTTGGTCGGCGGCTCGGTCGTAAATGGCGTCTTAACCGGCGCGCGGTTGCGTGACCCTGAAGTGAAGGTGGAAACCTCGACCAACTTCGATCTTGGCTACCGTTTTGCGTCAGACAGATGGACGTTCGCGGGCTCGGCGTATTACATCGACTTTCAAAATCGTATCGCCTCTGCGTACGATGTCACCGCCAACCAAACAATCGACTTTAACGTTGGGTCAGTGACAACCAGAGGCTTGGAATTTGAGGCGGGCTACAAAATCAACAATAACTGGTCGATGTATGGATCAGGAACGTACAACGTCAGTACGATGAAAAATGATTTGCCTCTCACGGCTAACGCTAGCTTGCCGACTGCCGGTGCACAGCTGCCCGATACGCCGAACTGGATGGCCGGCGTTCGCGTCTCTTACCAATCGAACTCTTGGTATGGCAATCTTGATATGAAGTACACCGGTGCGGCTTACTCGACCCTGGTGAATGATGAAAAGATGGCGGGCTACACCTTGTTCAGCGGTGCGGTTGGTTACCGCTTCGAAGACTACGGTGTACTCAAAAATCCATCGATTCAGTTCAACGTGTACAACATCTTTAATACAAAGTATCAGCGCATCAGTTCGCCAAGCGGCAGCGGTTTTACCCCCAATGCCGTAGCACTGCCCGGCCTCTCTGCAGTCGCGCCGTCGTATTACATCGGCGCGCCAACGTTTGTTTCTCTGACGTTACGCGCGGGCTTCTAACCTAGGCGAAAACCTCTCGCGCTCGGTAAGTGAGCGAGTGCGGGAGGTGTTTCAAGAGATGCTCTTGCCGGCAGTCTTGGCGGTACCTTCAAACAGTTGTCCGGAGCTTTTTAATGCCTAGTTTTGTTCGTCTATTTAAGGCGTTTTGTTTTACCCTTGCGTTGCACGGATGTTTGCTGACAGCGCCCGCACTAGCGCAGCCAGCAACTCCGTCTGCCGGGCACGCTTTTGTACCCGGTGAAAATCCTTACGGCCTGAAAGCAGTTTGGGCGCAGGGTGATGTTGTCGCAAAAGGCACACTCGCTATCCTAGTATTCATGAGTATTTTTAGCTGGTATTTGATTGTTGCAAAGTTACTTGAGCAAAAGCGCCTGTTGGCGCAGCAGCGCGACGCGATGCAGCGGCTCAGCAGCGAGAAAAGTCTAGAGCAGGCCGTTGAAGCCTTGCAAAGCAATAGCCCGTTCCGGTTTGTTGCGCAAGAGGCGCTGAACAGCGCGGCGAAACATCAGGACATGCGAGGCGCAATCGACTTCAATGACTGGTTGATGCTGAGCTTGCAGCGTGCCACGACCTCTGTGCAGCAAAGCATGCAAAAAGGCTTGTCATTTTTAGCGACAGTAGGCTCGACCGCGCCTTTCGTAGGCCTGTTCGGAACGGTCTGGGGGATCTACAACGCCCTTGTGAGTATCGGACTATCAGGTCAGGCCAGCATCGACAAAGTCGCTGGGCCCGTTGGTGAGTCGCTCATTATGACGGCGATTGGTTTGGCGGTTGCTGTGCCAGCTGTGTTGGGCTACAACGTGCTGATTCGTCGCAACAAACTCATCATGCAAGGCGTCCAAAAGTTTAGTGGAAACGTTCATGCCAGCCTTTTGGTCGCCGCAGCAAAACGCTAGGTTATTAAAACTTTATACAGCGTGATCGACCCGATCCATTTTAGAAGCAGGTTTTTGTTATGGCGATGCAGGTAGGTTCGGACGATGCGTCTGAGGAAGTCATTGGAGAAATCAACACCACGCCCTTGGTGGATGTGATGTTGGTGCTCTTAATTATTTTCCTCATTGCGATTCCGGTCGTGACGACCTCTATTCCCGTCACACTTCCAAAAGAGCGCCTAGAGGCCAGGCACGCAAAGCCTGAAACCATCATTATTTCGGTGAGTCAGTCTGGAGGGCTATTTATTTATGACCGTCAAGTGGCCGGGGTAGATGCGTTGGTCGAGCAATTGCGTGACCTGGTCGCCAAGCACAAAGACAAAGGCGAACCAGATGTACAGATTCGAGGCGATCTCGACGCAGATTACGAGGGGATTGGTCGTGTCATGCTGGCCTGTCAGCGAGCGGGCATTGCAAAAATTGCCTTTATTACCGAACCTCCACCGCCAGGCGGTTAACGGTTTGACCATGCGACTGAAAAAGTAAGAAGACATAATTTTATGGCGATGCAACTTCCCGCTGACGGCGACGCTGATGACGCAGAGCCAATGATCGACATGAATACGACGCCATTGATAGACGTGATGCTCGTCTTACTGGTGATGCTCATCATTACGATTCCTATTCAGTTGCACGCAGTGAATATGAACGTACCGGTCGCCGCTGCGGCGAGTACTCTTAAACCAGAAAAGATTGAACTGACCATTGCTGCCTCAGGCGACATTGAGTGGCAGGGCACGCCAGTGCAATTGTCAGAGCTCGAAACCTTAATGCGCAGCGGCGCGCAGCTTGCCGACCAGCCGGTGTTGCAGATTCGCTCTGATCGGCATGCCAAATATTCTGTATTGGTGTCAGTATTAGCGGCGTCACGCCGTGCTGGATTGAATAAAATTGTGATTGTTGGAAACGAGCAATATGCCAACTAAGAAGGTGGCTTCTGACGTTTTCACCGTCAATGATTTTGAGGCGCTGCAAAATAAAGGATTTTGGCACCGCTATGGTGGTCTTGTCGCGGTTGTAGCGTTACATGGCGCGTTGTTGTGGTTCGTTTTCAATGGCCTGGCGCATCAGACGCCACCACCTTCTAAAGTGGTTGCGCAAACGCTCATTCAAGAAGTCGCCTTGTCACGCGCGCCCGCGCTTGAAATGCCAATACCTGTGTCTGTACCGCTGATTGAACCTCAGCCACCTGCCCCTGCGCCCGTTCAGGCTGAGCCCGAGCCCCCCGCACCGCAACCACCACCTCTTCCTACGCCTGAACCACCGCCACCGCGACCGCCTGAGCCGCCACCGCCACTGCCACCACCACCGCCTCCGCCACCGCCGGAGCCACCACCGCCTCCGCCACCGCCGGAGCCACCACCGCCTCCG